>DAIMYT010000073.1:0-17124 GCA_036734345.1 Dokdonella sp.
TTCTCGGCGGCGGCCTGGGCATGCGGCAACAGCGATTGCACGAACTCCTGCGGTGTCGACGGATGCCACGATTCGGCGAGCTTGTGCGCGCCATCGATGGCGGCCTCGGCGATCTTGCCGAGCCCGTCGCGCAGCGGCTGCATGCCCTGCCTGACGGCTTCGATCGCGCGCGAGGCCAGTGAATCTCCCGCTTCGCCCGGCGCCGCGACAAGCGCCGTCATCGCCGGCGGCCGTGCCGGTACCGGGAATCCCGCCCCGCTGGTGCGCGACGCGAGGGACGTGTCGAGCGTTGGCGCCGCGGCGTCGCTGCTGCCGCCGAGCTGGCGCACGAGCATCTCGGCAATGCCGAGACCCTTGCCGCGCGAGGCCAGGGTGACCGCCAGCTGCTGGTCGAACATGTCGCGATAGGACCGTGTCTGCTCGCTGTCCATGGCGCCCTCGCCGAGGCTGGCGGCGCGCATCGACTTGAGCATCATCTGGGTGAATATCGTTTCGAACTGGCGCGCGACCTGGGCGGTCGCCGCCTTGCTGTCGGCACGCGCCGACGCGCGCAAGCGCGTGAGCCCGCTGAAGTCGTTGAACAGGGCGACCTGGCGCGGGTCGACGGCCATCAGATCACCACCAGCTCGGCACGCAGCGCACCGGCTTCCTTGAGCGCCTCGAGGATGGCCACCAGGTCGCTCGGCGCGGCGCCCACCTGGTTTACCGCGCGCACGATTTCGTCGAGGTTGACGCCGGGACCGAAGCGCACCATGTGGCCGCCCTTCTCGGCAACCTGCACGGCGCTCTGCGCGACCACCGTGGTCTTGCCCAGGCTGAGCGGAGCCGGCTGGCTGACCAGCGGCTGCTCGGAAATCGTCACCTCGATCGAACCGTGGGCGACGGCTGCCACGCCGACGCGCACGTTGGCGCTGATGACCACGGTGCCGGTGCGCGAATTGATGATGACGCGCGCAGGCGCCTCGCCCGGCTCCACTTCGACATCCTGCACGGCGGCGATGAAGCCGACGCGCTGGCCGGCATCAGCCGGCGCGCGCAGGGCCACCGAAACGGCGTCGACGGCTTGCGCGGTGCCGTCGCCGAAGGTCTTGTTGAGCGCCGTGGCGACGCGCGAGGCGGTGGTGAAGTCGGGCGTGTTGAGGTTAAGCACGAGGCCGGCACTGCTGGCGAACGCGCTGGGGACCGTGCGCTCGACCGAGGCGCCGTTGGGGATGCGTCCGCTGTTGGAGATGGCGACCTGCACGCTGGAGCCGCTCTTGCCGCTGGCATTGACGCCGCCGATGACCAGGTTGCCCTGGGCGACGGCATAGACCTGGCCGTCGGCGCCCTTGAGCTGGGTCATCAGCAAGGCACCGCCGCGCAGGCTCTTGGCATTGCCGATCGAGGCCACGGTCACGTCGATCAACTGGCCGGGCTTGCTGAATGGCGGCAGGTCGGCGGAGACGGTGACCGCCGCGACGTTCTTCAGCTGCGGACGCACGTTCGGCGGTACCGTGATGCCGAACTGCTGCAACATGTTCTCGAGGCTTTGCGTAGTGAACGGCGCCTGGCTGGTCTGGTCGCCGCTGCCATCGAGACCGACCACGAGTCCGTAGCCGACCAGCTGGTTGCTGCGCACGCCGGCGACCTGGCTGATGTCGCGCACGCGTTCGGCGCGCGCCGTGGCGGCGCCGAGCAGGCAGGCCACGACGACGATCAGCGCCAGCCGCGATAAAACCGGAACGCTTCGCGGGATATTCACAGCGGCATCCATTTGGAATTGAACAGGCGGGCCAGCCAGCCCTGCTCGTTGGCGTCGGCGAGCGAGCCACGGCCGGTATAGGAAATGTTGGCATTGGCGACCCGCGTCGAGGGCACCGTGTTGTCGGTGGCGATGTCCTGCGGGCGCACGATGCCCGAGATGCGCACGATCTCCTGGCCCTGGTTGATGGTTAGCAGCTTCTCGCCGCGGATCACCAGGTTGCCGTTGCCCAGGCGCTGCGCCACGGTGACCGTGATGTCGCCGGACAGGCTGTTGCTCTGGCTGCTCTCGCCGTCGCCGGTGAAGCCGCGTTCGCCACCAAGCCCGAACGACAGCGGCTTGCCGTTGAAGGTGGCGCCGACGCCGGCGATGGTCGGCGCGGACAGATCGGCGCTGCTGTTCTTGCTGGTCTTGGTGCTGGCCTTCTTGCTCGCCTGCGTGTTCTCGACCAGGACGACGGTAAGGATGTCGCCGGCACGATGCGCGCGCGGATCGGGAAACAGCTCCATGTTCTGGCTGGCGTGGTAGATCGCACCATCCGCCGGCGCCACTTCGGCATAGGCCTCGCCCGGCAGGGTCGGCGCGTAGGACGCCTCTTCGCGCGCGCGCGGCGTGCTGGCGCAGGCGCCGAGCAGGCCGAGGACGGCGCTGAGGATGACGCGTGCGGCAAGGGATTTCATCAGGTCGGCTCCGGCACTTACATCTTGTTGGTGAGGTTCTGCAGCATCTGGTCGCTGGCCGTGATCGCTTTGGAATTCATTTCGTAGGCGCGTTGTGTTTCGATCATGTTGACCAGCTCCTCGACGACATTGACGTTGGAGCTTTCCAGCGCACCCTGCATGAGGCTGCCGACGCCATTGAGGCCGGGCGTGCCGGTCTGCGGTGCGCCGCTGGCCGCGGTTTCGTAGAGCAGGTTCTCGCCGCGCGCCTCGAGTCCGGCCGGATTGATGAAATCGGCCAGCTGGACCGTGCCGATCTGCGCGGCGGCCGCCTGGCCGGCGAGCTGCACGCTGACCGTGCCGTCGTTGCCGATGGTCAGGCTCTGCGCACCGGCAGGCACCGTGATCGCCGGCTCCATCGGATAGCCGCTGTTGCTGACCATCTGGCCGTCCGAGTTGATGTGGAACGAGCCGTCGCGCGTGTAGCCGACGGTGCCGTCGGGCAGGGTCACCTGGAAGAAGCCGCGGCCCTGGATGGCGAGGTCGAAGGCGTTGCCGGTCTGCATGACTTCACCCTGGGTGAACAGCTTCTCGGTGCCGACCACGCGCACGCCGGTGCCGACCATGGTGCCGGCAGGGACCTGGGTGGCCTCCGAACTCTGCGCGCCCGGCTGGCGCCGGTTCTGGTAGATCAGGTCCTCGAAGGCCGCGCGCGAGCGCTTGAAGCCCGTGGTGTTGGCGTTGGCGATGTTGTTCGAGGTGACCGCCATGCGCGTCTGCTGCGCATCGAGGCCGGTCTTGGCGATCCAGAGTGAGGAAAACATGGTGCGACTCCTGCGTGGTTGCGGCGGTGGGGTTACATCGCCTGCAACAGGCGTGTGGCGGACTGGGCGTTCTGGTCGGCGTTCTTGATGCCTTGCATCTGCATGTCGAACTGGCGCGAGAGCGAAATCATCTTGACCAGCAATTCCGACGGATTGACGTTGCTGGCCTCGAGCATGCCGCCGGCGACACGCACTTGCGGATCGGCCTCGGCGACCGAACCGTCGCGCAGGCGCATGAGGTTGTTGCCGTCGGGTTCGAGCAGTGATTCATCGGGACTGACCAGCTTGAGCTTGCCAACCGCGGCGGCGGTGGTCGCCGTCTGCCCGGCCGGCACGACGACGACCGAGCCGTCGCTGCCGATGTCGAGCTTGGTGTAGGGCGGCACCGTGATCGGACCGCCGTCTCCAAGCACCGGCATGCCGTTCGCCGTGGTCAGCAGGCCCGATGCATCGATCTGGAAATCGCCGGCGCGCGTGTAGGCTTCGCCGCCGTCGGGCGCCTGCACGGCGATCCAGCCGCGACCCTGCACGGCGACGTCGAGTTCGCGGCCGGTCGGGGTCACTTCGCCCGTGCTGAAATCCGAACCGAGTCCCTTGCTGACCGCGTTGATGCGCGTCGGCAGGCCGACGCCCGGCACCGGCACGCTTTCGAAGGCAGCAATGCGCTGCTTGAAGCCGCTGGTGTTGGCGTTGGCCAGGTTGTGGCTGACCTCGGTCTGCGCACGCATCGTCTGCGTGGCGCCGGTCATCGCAACATAGAGGGAACGGTCCATCGGTCAGTGTCCTTTAGCTGCGCAGGTTGATGATGGTCTGGGTCAGCGTGTTGTCGGCCTGGATGACCTGGGCGTTGGCCTGGTAGTTGCGCTGGGCCTTGATCATCTTGACCAGCTCCTGGGTCAGGTCGACGTTCGAGGATTCGAGCGCACCGGATTGCAGCTGGCCGAAGTCGCCGGTTCCGGGTCCACCGTAGACCGGCTGTCCGGATCCGTTGGTCTCGGCCCACATCGTGTTGCCGATCTGCTGCAGGCCCTGGGCGTTGGCGAAATCAGCCAGCGCCACGCGACCGAGCGCGGTGGACTGGCCGTTGCTGTAGCGCACCGAGACGATGCCGCTGTCGTCGATGTCGATCGTGGTGACGCGGCCGGCCGCATAGCCGTTCTGCACGAGAGCGCTGTTTGCCGAGGCCTGGCCGAACTGGGTCACGCCGGAGACATCGGCGGTGATGGTCAGCGGATTGGCGCCGTTGGTCAGCGGGAACGCCGGGAAGGCCAGCTGGCCGCCGGCCGGCGTGGTCAGCGCACCCGATGCATCGAAGGTCATCGGCAACGGGCCACCGGCGGCGGCGCCATCGACGGTCATGTAGGCGTCCCAGGTGCCCGGCGCGGTATTGACGTAGTAGACCGTGGTTTCGTGGGCGACGCCGAGCGAGTCGTAGGACGTGAACGGACTGGAATGGTTGAAGCTGGTCGGATCGAGCGGATCGAACGGCGTGGTCACCGGCGGCACCGAGGTGGCGTCGAGGTTGACGCCGAGCGTCGCCGTCGTCGTCGCCGAAGGCGCACCCTGCGAGGTGGTGATCTGCAGGTTCGACAGGGTCTGGCGGAAGCCGCCGATGCCGTCGGGCGGATAGACCTGCAGGTTGCCGCCCTGCGGCAGGACCACGTTGCCCGCGTTGTCGAGCTGGAAGTTGCCGGCGCGCGTGTAGGCGAGCCCGGAATCGGTACGGATCGTGAAGAAGCCCTCGCCGACCACGGCCATGTTCAGGCCGCTGCTGGTGTATTCGAGGTTGCCCTGGGCGAACTGCTGGGCGACGTCGGCGAGGCGCACGCCGCTGCCGGTCTTCGAACCGGCCGTGCCGTAGCGGCTGATCTGGAACAGGTCGGCGAATTCCGCGCGCGAGTTCTTGAAGCCGGTGGTGTTGACGTTGGCGATGTTGTTGGAGATGACTTCGAGGTCGGCCGAGGCCGCGTTCAGTCCGCTCAGTGCGATGTTGAATGCCATGGTGCGTGTCCTCTGGACGAAAGTGGAAAATCAGACAATCTGGATGATCTGGGACAGCGCGACACGCCCCAGTGGACCGAGATCGAGCAGCGGCTGGCCGCCCCCGCTTCCCGGAATAAGGCCGAGCACGCGTGCCGCCGCCTGGGTCGTGGCGCTGACGCGCTCGCCGTTGACGGTGGCCGTGGCTTCGATCGCGTAGGCGCCAGGCGGCATGGCATTGCCACTGGCATCCATGCCGTCCCAGCTGAACCGGTTGCTGCCGCTGGTCGGAGCAGGGATCTCCATGGTGCGCACGAGGACGCCATCGGCGTTGGTGATGCGCACGCTGATCGAGGTCGTCCCCGCCGGTGCCTCGACGGCGCCTTGCAGGCCATCGTCATCGAGCACGCCCTGGGCCGATTCGACGAGCACGTCGTGGCCGATCAGATCGACGCCGCCGAGCGCCTGGCTGCCCTGGATGGACTGCGCGAGGGCGGCGAACGAGGACTGCAGGCCCTGCATGCCCGAGACCATGCTGAACTGCGAAATCTGGTTGAAGAAGCTGGTCGGATCCATCGGTTGCGAGGGATCCTGCGAACGCAGCTGCGCGATCATCAGGCGCAGGAAGTCGGTCTGCGTGAGGTTCTCGCTGCCCGAAGCCGACGGTTGCGCCGCGTAGGCGGAATTCATCTGGTTGGTGATGCTGTTGAGGTCGTTCATCGCAGCGCTCCTCAGCGACCCAGCTCGAGCGTCTTCAGCATCAGCTGCTTGGCGCTGTTCATGACTTCGACATCGTTCTGGTAGGCCCGCGAAGCCGAGATCATGTTGACCAGCTCGTCGACCGGATTGACGTTGGGCGTGTACACGTAGCCCTGCTCGTCGGCGAGCGGATTGCCCGGTTCGAGATGGCTGCCGACCGGGCTCTGGCTTTCGCTGATGCCGGTCACGCGCACGCCGCTGGTGCTGGCTCCGGCGAGTTCCTGGCGGATTGCCTCGAACACCGGCGCCTTGGCCCGGTAGGCGGTTTCCGCCGACGAACTGACGCTGTCGGCATTCGCCAGGTTGGAGGCCGTCGTGTTGAGGCGCAGCGATTGCGCGCTCATGCCCGAGGCGGCGGTATCGAAAACGTTGAAGAGCGACATGGTCAGCTTCCTGTAATGGCGGTGCGCAGGCTGCGGATCTGCCCGCTGATGAAGGCCAGGCTGGCCTGGTAGCGCACCGAGTTCTCGGCGAACGCGGCCTGCTCGACCTGGGCATCGACGCTGTTGCCGTCGAGCGATGGCTGGGTCGGCACGCGATACATCAACCCCTGTTCGCCTGCGGGCCCAGCAGTCGTGCGGTGGCCTGCGGCGGTGGTGGTCATGGCCAGCCCGGCATTGCCCGAAGCGGCGCCGAGCGCGGCGCGAAAGTCGATGTCACGCGCGTGGAAGTTCGGCGTGTCGGCATTGGCCAGGTTGTTGGCCAGCACCTCGGCACGCTGCTGCCAGAGGGCCAGCGCGCGGGTATGGATGCCAAACAGTTCATTCGGTGCGTTGCTCATGGCGGACGCCTTCCACAAGGGTGACAGGGCATCCTGAGCAAGTCCTGTGCCACGCGCCAAAATATTTGCCTATGCCGTTGATAATGAAAGTTTTTTTAGCGCGATGAAGACGTCGTCACAGGCCCGGGAGCGGCACTTGCCAGGCCTGGCGTCGGAAAACCGTCGCTGCTTTCGAAGCCCGCTTGCGACGGCCCCATGGCGCAGCGCGCGTGCCAGCGGGAAAGATCAGCCCGGATGCCGGCTGGCAAGCCGTTCCGCCGCGTCTGGCACAGCCCTTGCTCTCAAGTTCCGCAGATCCCTGCCGATTCCGTGGCACGGCGACAAGACGAGGGCGATTCGATGCGGTTTTTCAGGCTGGAGAAGCGCGCGCACAGGCTTGCAGCCGCTGGCGGAAGCCGTCTCGACGTCAGCCGGGTCGACGCTTGCCGCGGCAACTCCTGCACGCGCGACGCCGGTGTCGGCAATTTGACGCTGCTGCTGGTGACGCTGCTGCTCACGGCGTTCGCCTCGCCCCTGATGGCCAGCGAACAGCCGGTAGCCGCGCTGATGGACGCGGCGGCGGCACACCTTGCCGAACGGCATGATCCTGCGCAGGGCGAACTGACGATCAGCCCCCGGGCACCGGATTCACGCCTGCACCTGAGCGCCTGCGCGCAGGAACTGCACACCGAATTCCCGGCCGCGCGCCTGAATGGTCCGCTGGCCTCGGTGCGCGTCAGCTGCAGCGATCCCGGCGGCTGGAGCGTCAACATCCTGCTCGACCTGAAACTCGAACGCGATGTGCTGGTCAGCGCGCACAGCCTCGCCCGCGGCGCCCTGCTCGGCGCCAGCGACGTGCGCGCGGAACGCCGGGACGTGCTGCGCCTGCCCTATGGTTACGTTGCCGACCCGGCCCGGATCGAGGACATGCGGCTGTTGCGAAGCGTCGGCGCAGGCACGGCCCTGAATCCGGGCATGCTCGCCGAACGCCTGCTCGTCGAACGTGGGCGCGGCGTCTCCATCGTTGCGCGCAGCGGCGCCATTTCCATCCGCGCCAGCGGCATGGCTCTGGAGGACGGCGTTGCCGGCGACCGCGTCCGCGTGCGCAACCTGGCTTCAGGCCGGATCATCAACGCGGTCGTCGAAAACACCGGCATTGTCGTGGTGTCGAAGTGAATTGCAGGTCCGGCACTCGTCGGCGCTGCGATTTTCCCCTAAAGTTTGCCCGGTGGTTGCCGATATCCAGTAGTGCGACGCCGGTGTCGTTTCCAGGAACCTCAGGCAATGGATAACAAAATCAATGGTTTGCAGCGAATAGCGCCGACGCCGGAGCTGGCGACGGCGGCCAAGCTTGCACTCAAGTCATCGGCATCAGGCCCGGGCATTGCCCAGGCATCCGATGACCAGGTCAGCCTTACCGACTCGGCCCAGGCCCTGCAGGCCAGCGAAGGCAGCCGCAATTCGGCTCCGGTCGACAGCCAGCGTGTGGAGCGCCTGCGCCAGTCCATCGCCGAAGGCTCCTACCGCATCGATGTCGATCGCATTGCCGCCAAGCTGATCGAACTCGACGGTCATGTTGGCTTCGGCTGAGATGGACATGCAGGTCGAACTGACCAGCGCCCTGGCGGCGACCGTTGGCGAAATCGCCGCGGCCACGCGCAAGCTGCTGATCACGCTTGAGGAAGAGCGTGAAGCCTTGCAGCTGGGCGATGATTCGCGCCTGCTCTATGTCACCGGAGTCAAGACCGGGCTGTTGCAAAGCCTTGAGTCATTCGAGGCCGAGCGCCAGCACCTGGTCAGCCAGATCCATTCCGGCAGCCCGCCGGTGCCGTTCGCGATGAAGCGCGCACTCAAGGGCAGCCCCGAAACCACCGCGCTGTGGGAAGAAACCGTCGAGCTGCTGGGTTATTGCCGCACCCTCAACCAGTCCAATGGCTCGGCCGTCGAGCTGCGCCTCGGGCAGATCCGCCAGGCGCTGGAGATCCTCAGTGGCGCGCCAGCCAACGCCGGACTCTACGGGCCGCAAGGAGCGCGCCAGAGCCTTCGTCGCTCGACTCCGATCGCCAAGGTCTGAGATCCGGGTAAGATCAACCCATGATCACCGATCCGCCCATCATGCACGGGTTGCTGCAGCGGGTCGTCGACGAGCGCGCGCCGCTCTCCATCGTCCTGCCCGGCGTCGACATGCCTTTCGACAGCCTCCTGCTCAGCGTCGATTCCTCGCTCGATGCCCTCGTCATCGACGAACTCAATCCGATCAGCGGCCACCGCCGCATGCAGCCCAACCTGCTGCTGCGCATCGGCACGCGGCTCGACGGCGTCGAACTGCGCTTCCGCACGCGGGTCGCCGCGATCGACCGCGACAGCAACATTTCCGCCTATCTGCTCGATTTCCCGACCGAGCTCGACTATCGCGAGCGGCGCAACAACTACCGCGTGAAGATTCCGCCGACGACTCCGCTGACGTGGGAGGTGCCGGTAAAAGGCAACCCGGCAAGGACCACGATGCTGAAGGTCGTCGATCTTTCGCTGGGCGGAATCGGCCTGGCTCCACACCATCCGCACTCGGTCACGGTGCTCGACGTGACCACCGGCGTGCTCGCCATGCCGGACGGGCCGCTCACGGTGACGGCGAAGATCCGCTACCTGCGCAGCCGCGCCTATGGGGCGACCGAGGACCGGGCCGGCGGCGAGTTCATCGGCATCGGCCCCGCCGAGACGCGCCGCATCAGCCATTTCGCCGCCGAACTGCAGCGCCCGATGTTGCGCGGCCGGCGCAAGTGGATCGGCTAGGAGCCACTCAGGCCGACTGGATTCCCCCATCGGGAATTGCCCCGGCCGGCTCGATCCGGTTGGCGGCCTCGAGACGCTGGGCCAGACGCACCAGCGATTCCACCGAATCGCACATGCTCCGCGCGATCTCGCTTTCGCCCATGATGGTCGCGTCGGCGCCGGCCTTGTGCAGGTAGGCCACTTCCTCGTCGGAGTGGGCACGGGCGAGGATGGCCAGGCCCGGATTGGCCTCGCGCGCGAGGCGCACGATCGGCCCGGCTTCGAGAGCCTGCGAGATCGCCACCAGCAGGGCGCGTGCGCTGCCCAGGTTGGCGTCGCTGAGCACTTCGGTGGACACCGCATTGCCGAAGATGCACGGGATGCCGAGTTTGCGTGCGTCGATGCAGTGGTCGCGATCCGAGTCGATCAGGACCAGCGGCATGCCGTGCTCGTGGAGCGAGCGGGCAACCCGCGAGCCGACCTTGCCGTAGCCGACCAGGATGATGTGGTTGGCCGCGGGAATCGAGGCGCGGTCCGGCAGCAGGTCGTCTCCCGCGGCGTCGAGCGCTTCCTCGGCGGCGGCGCGGATTTCGGCCTCGTGGCGCGCCGACCAGCGGTCGAAGACGACGAACAGCATCGGATTGACGATGATCGAGAGCAGGGCCGCGGCGAGGATCAGGTTGCGCGCATCCGGGCTGAGCAGGCCGAGGCTGACGCCGAGCGCGGCGAGGATGAACGAGAACTCGCCGATCTGGGCGAGTCCGGTGGCCAGGGTCAGTTGCGTCTGCAGCGGCTGGCCGAACACGCGCGTGACGATGAAGCCGCAGAACGAATTGCCGAGCGTGATGATCAGGAAGGTGGCGAGGATGGCGAGCGGCTGCTCGATCAGGATGTGCGGATCGAACAGCATGCCGACCGAAACAAAGAACAGCACGGCGAAGGCGTCGCGCATCGGCAGCGAATCACTGGCCGCCTCGTGGCTGAGCCGGGACTCGTTGAGCATGACCCCGGCGAGGAACGCGCCGAGCGCGAAGGAGACCTGGAAGATCGCCGCCGACACATAGGCCACGCCGAGTGCGATGGCGAGCACGGCGAGGGTGAACAGTTCGCGCGAACCGACGCTGGCGGTGCGTTCCAGTACCCAGGGAATCACGCGGCGACCGATCGCCAGCATCAGCACGATGAACACGCTGACCTTGGCCAGGGTCCAGCCGAGCGCCTTGAAGATGTCCGCGCTGCTGCCGGAGCCGGCACCCTCGGCCTGGCCGCCGAGCACGCCGGCCAGTGGCGGCAACAGCACCAGCACCAGCACCATCATCAGGTCCTCGACGATCAGCCAGCCGATGGCGATGCGCCCGCGATGGGTTTCGAGCAGGCGTCGCTCCTCGAGCGCGCGCAACAGCACCACGGTGCTGGCCACCGACAGGCAGACGCCGAAGATCAGCCCCGAACCCCAGTGCCAGCCCATGACCCAGCCGAGCAGCATGCCGAGGCTGGTGGCGACGAGGATCTGGAAGATCGCCCCGGGCACCACGATCTTGCGCACCGACCAGAGGTCGCCGACCGAGAAATGCAGGCCGACGCCGAACATCAGCAGGATCACGCCGATCTCGGAGAGCTGCTGGGCGATGCCGGTGTCGGCGACGAAGCCCGGCGTGAACGGCCCGACCACGACCCCGGCGACCAGGTAGCCGAACAGCGGCGACAGCCGCATCCGTTGCGCGAGCATGCCGAACACGAAGGCCAGGCAGATGCCGCCGACCAGCATCGCGATCAGGGGCGTGTGGTGCAAATCGTCCCTCCGGGCAGCGCATGCGCAGGACGCGCGTGGAATTCACTATAGCAAGCGCGGGCAATGGGAAGCGGCAGGCCGTCATGCCGCCGGCATGTGGGCACCGCCCTGCGGACGCTCCGCCGTCACGGATCGTCCGCTCCGGCGATGGTGGGCGGGTTCTGCGGCGTTCCTTCCGCGCGGCACACCGGCATTGCGCCGGCACGACCGACGAAGCAATGCCTCGTCATCACGCACGACAGGTGCGGAGCCTGTCGAAGGATGAATGGCAACGAAGCAGGAAGCGGAACCTGCGAGCACCTGCGCACGGGCCCGACAACGCCTACAAACCGCTCGCCGCCTTGGCCACGGCACGAAACAGCGCGCGGCCCTTGTTCATCGTCTCCTCCCATTCCTTGCCGGGATCCGAGTCGTAGACGATGCCGGCGCCGGCCTGCACGTGCAGGCGCCCGTCCTGGATCACCGCCGTGCGGATCGCGATCGCAGTGTCGGTGTCGCCGTCCCAGCCGATGTAGCCGATCGCACCGGCGTAGATGTTGCGCTTGACCGGCTCGAGTTCGCGGATCACCTCGAGCGCGCGGATCTTCGGTGCGCCGCTGACGGTGCCGGCCGGGAAGGCGGCCTTGAGCACGTCCATGGAATTGAGCCCGTCGCGCAATTCGCCTTCGACCTGGCTGACGATATGCATGACATGCGAATAACGTTCGACGACGAAGCTGTCGGTGAGCTGGACCGACCCGGTCTTGCTCACGCGGCCAACATCATTGCGGCCCAGGTCGATCAGCATCAGGTGCTCGGCGCGTTCCTTCGGATCGGCCAGAAGTTCGGCCTCGAGGGCGAGATCCTGCTCGGGCGTCTCGCCACGCGGCCGCGTTCCGGCCAGCGGTCGCAACACGACCTTGCCGTGCTGCTGGCGCACGAGGATCTCGGGTGACGAACCGACGATCTGGGTGCCGCCAAGATCAAGGAAATACATGTACGGCGACGGATTCAGCGAACGCAGCGCACGATAGACATCGACCGGGCGCGCGCGAAACGGCACGCTGAGCCGTTGCGACAGGACCACCTGGAAGATGTCGCCGGCGCGGATGTATTCCTGGGCGCGCCGCACGGCTTCTTCGAATCCTTCGCGACTGAAGCCGGAGACGAAATCGCGTTCATCGAGCGGCTTCGGATCGAGCATCTCCGGATAGCTCGAACCGGAATGACGCAGGCGGAAGGCCAGCTGGTCGAGGCGCCGGCAGGCCTGCGCATAGGCCTGGGGCTGCGCCGGATCGGCGTGCACGATCAGGTAGAGGCGGCCCTTGAGGTTGTCGAACACGGCGACTTCCTCGCTGAGCATGAGCAGGGCATCGGGCGTGCCGAGCTGGTCGGGCTTGTCGTCCATGGCGAAGCGCGGTTCGATCCAGCCGATCGTCTCGAATCCGAAGTAGCCGACCAGGCCGCCCGAAAACGCCGGCATGTCCGCCATCGGCGGCACGCGGTACTGGCGGCGCAGGGTTTCGATTTCGGCGAGCGGATCGGCCAGCTCGCGGGTTTCGACGACCTCGCCGAGTTCCTCGACGCTGAGCGTATGCCCGCGCAGCGAATAGACGCGCCGGCACGGCAGGCCGATGATCGAGTGCCGCCCCCAGTTCTCGCCGCCCTGCACCGATTCGAACAGGTAGGCGTACGGTCCGTCGGCCAGCTTCAGGTAGACCGACAGCGGCGTGTCGAGATCCGACAGCACCTCGCGCGCGACCGGGATGCGGTTGTAGCCCGCGGCGGCGTAGGCGTTGAATTGTTCCAGGCTGATCACGGTATCGGGGATCGCAACGATTCGGCCCGCGACGATAGCAGGGCGCAGTGGTCGGCAACAGCCTGCGGCGCGACGCTAGCCGCCCACTCCGCCTGCAGGATCGTCGGCACCCATGCGCCGGCGCGCCATGCCCGCCATGCGCAGGTTGAACTCGACGCCGCTGCCGTCGTCCAGGTTGGCCGCCGCGGCACTGCCGTTGTGAAGCTCGGCGACCAGGCGCACGACGTGCAGGCCCAGACCGAGGTGCGGCGTCTCGCCGATACCGCGCGCGCTGCGTTCGCGCAGGCTGACCAGCGAATCGAACAGGCGCTCCTGCATGGCCTGCGGCAGCAGCGGTCCGCTGTTGGCCATGCGCAGGACGACACCCGAGTCGTTGCGCTCGAGTGTGATCGCAATCCAGCCGTCTTCCGCGCTGAACGAGCGCGCATTGTCGAACAGCTTGTCGAGCGCCTGCGCGAGCAGGTCGGGCGCGCCATGGAAGGGCAGCGCCGCATCCGGCAGTTGCAGGCGGATTTCGCGCGAGCCAGCGAGCGCGCGAAAACCTTCGGCGCAACCGGCGACCAGCGCGCGCAGGTCGAAATCCTCGGCTTCCGCAGACGCGATCGCGCGTTCAACCCGGCTCGACTCACTCATCGCGCGGACGATGCCGCCGAGCCGACCGGCGCCGTCGCGGGCGCGCTCGAGATAGGCCTGGGCCGCTGCCGGCAGCTGCTGGTGATCGAGATTGTCGAGCGAGGACTTGACGATCGCCAGCGGCGTGTTGAGTTCGTGCGAAAGCTTGGCGGCCAGTGTGCGCAGGTATTCGGTATAGGCGCCGACTTCGTCGAACAGACGTCCGAAACTGCGCGCGAGGTCGCCCAGTTCGTCGCCCGAGTTGGCCAGTGGCAACGGACCGGTCAGGCGACCGCCGGCGCGCGTGGCGCGTTCGGTCGCATTGCGCAGGCGGCGGATGCGCCAGCTCAGCACGCCGCCGAACAGCAGCAGCAAAGCGCCGGTGACGAGCAGGGCGAGCAGGCTGGCGCCGAGCAGGCTCGACAGCGCGCGGTTGGCAAGCAGGGGCAGGCTCGGGTTGGCCTGCTCGAGGACCAGAGCGCCACGCAGGGCATCGTGGCTGCGCAAGGGCACGGCCGCGACCAGCAACACGCCGCCGCTGTCGGTGGCGCGCCAGCCGGTGGCCGGGGCGCCCGACAGCGCCTGCCAGAGGTCGTCGCCATCGAGGCGCGGATCGACGGCGGCGAACGCGTCCACGCTCGGCCGCCGCATGGCCAGCTCGGCCGATTCGGGCGCGAGCAGCTGGCGATAGATGAAGCCGGCCAGCCAGCCGAACTCCTCGTCGGCCGGCGCATCGATGTCGAGCGAGCCGCCGGCGGCGACCAGCCAGCCGTCGGCGGAGACCATGCGCACGCGCACATGGTCCGGAGCAAGGCGCGACAGCATGCGTGCGGCGACTTCGTTGTAGCCGAGCAGGGCCATCGGGCTGCCCGGCGAGGAATCGGCCACGGCGGAATCGTGCACGGCGAAGGCGAGGTGATCGGGCGCCTCGGTGCGCGCGATGCGCAATTCGATGCTGTAGCCCGATCCGTCTTCCTGCCACTCGCCGGTCAGGCGATCCGGGAAGGATCCCTCGCCGTCGATGGCCGGCGCCTCGAAGCGACCGGGCGCGGCACTGGCGATGCGGTAGCGACGCGATTGCCCGCCACGCAGGAGCGTCAGATCGAGGTGATCGCTGCGTGCAACAGCCGGATCGCGCGCATCGACGCGCTGGCGCGTGGCGTCGCGCACTTCGGCGAACAGATAGATCCATTGCGCGTCTTCGGCGAGCATGACGCGCAGCTTGTCGGCCTCGCCATCGGCCGCGATCGCCTGCGCATAGGGACGGAACGCCTGCCAGTCGTCGGCGTAACCGTCGATATGCAGCACGGCCGTGCGCTCGTGCACGTACAGGGCGGCATCCGGCATCGGCGGCTCGCTGCCGAGGGCATCAAGCGGGCGCGCCAGCGGGCTCGCCGAAGCGAGCAGGGTGTGTGCCTGGCCCTGGCGCAACACCGCCTCGGTCTGGCGCACGAACTGCCAGCCGGCCCACGGCAGGGTCAGCGTCGACAGCGCGACAAGCAGGAGTTTCAGGCGGAGGGACATTGGAAGTGCGGGAATGGGGAATAGGGAATGGAGAATCGTTGAAAAGCAAGATCCCGCATGCGTTCGTGTTCAAGCTTCAGACAAGGATTTGAAGAGAGTTTTCCATCCCCAAGCCGTGATCCGCAAACCTTCGCCTGAAGCCCGGCTTTTACGATTCCCCATTCCCCATTCCCCATTCCCCATTCCCGGCTACTCCCTGTTGACCCACCGGTAGCCCGCGCCGTGCACGGTATCGATGGCGTCGAAGTGCGCGTCGATGGCGATGAACTTGCGGCGGATGCGCTTGATGTGCGAGGTGATCGTGGCGTCGTCGACGACGACCTGGGCATCGCGCATCAGCTGCTCGCGGCTCTTCACGTGGCCGGGGAAGCGCACGAGGGTGTGCACCATCCAGAATTCGGTCACGGTCAGCGGCACCTCTTCGCCTTTCCAGGTCACGCGCATGCGTTCGGACTCGATGCGCAGCGGACCCTGTTCGTGGATGCTGTCGGCCGCGCTTGGCCGGCGCAGCGCTTCCATGCGCCGGAACAGCGCGCTGATGCGCGCGGCAAGCTGGTGGAAGGAGACGTCCTTGGCCAGGTAGTCATCGGCGCCGAGGCGCAAGCCGGAGATCACGTCGAAATCCGAGTCGCGCGCGGTCAGGAAGATGATCGGCAGGGTCGGCGCCTTCGCGCGCAGGTTGCGGCACAGGTCGAAGCCGCCCTCGGGCTCGTCGCCGAGGCCGACATCGATGATGACCAGCTCGGGCATGCGCTGGGCGAACGCGGTCTCGGCCTCGACCCGCCCGGCATGGCCGCGCACTTCGTAGCCGGCCCGGGTCAGCGCCTCGACATAGTTGGCGCGGATCAGCGGTTCGTCTTCGACGATGGCAATGCTGCGGGGCATGGCGGAACTCCGGTGGAGGGCGGCAGGCGGCCTTGCCTGCGTCGCCGCGATTCCGAGCTTACGCAGCGGCATGGCGCAGGCGCAATGCGCGAAACGCGATTGCCCGCAATCCGCCACAACTGGTCGGCGCCGCGCCCGCAACCCGGCCCGGCGCGGCCTGCGCGGATCGCTTCAATGGCAGCGAACCTACCGGGAGCCTGCGATGAAAGCGAACCGCGACGAAACCGACACCGACCTGCAACGGGGATTCGAACCGCTGCGCACGATCTTCGCGCTGCTCGTCCTGCTGCTCGGTTTCGCCGCCGGCGCCCGCGCGGAGACCGGCTTCGGCACGATCAAGGCAATGGCCAGGGACGGCCAACCCTTCGAACTCGTTGCGCTGGCCAGCGATGTCCACTACCAGATCGGCGGGCTCATCGCCGAAGCCAGCATCCGCCAACGCTTCAGCAACTCCAGCAGCGACTGGGTCGAGATCCAGTACCTGCTGCCGCTGCCGGATGGTGCCGCCGTCCACGACATGACCCTGCGCGTCGGCGAGCGCGTCATCGTCGGCGAGATCCGCGAGAAGGAGCAGGCGCGTGCCGAATATGTCGAAGCCGCCGCCAGTGGCAAGCGCGCGGCCCTGGTCGAGGCGGACCGCGCCAACCTGTTCCGCACGGCCGTGGCCAATGTCGGGCCGGGCGAAACGATCGAAGTCGAGGTGCGCTGGTGGCAGTCTATCCAGTACCGCGACGACCGCTTCTCGCTGAGCCTGCCGCTCACCTACACGCCACGCTACACGCCGCGCCAGGCCGGTCGCGAACGGACGCCAGGCATCGACGATGCCCTCGCCGGATACGACGGCGGCGGGCCGTCGACCACGCACGATGACGTGCATTCGAACAACGCCCCGAGGGTCGACGTCCGCGTCGACCTCGATCCTGGCCTGGCCCTGAGTCGCGTCGAAAGTGCGAGTCACGCCATCAAGGTCGCGCGCCGCGGCAACGCCTACGCGATCACCCTGGCTGCGGGCAGCGTG
>DAIMYT010000074.1:0-17103 GCA_036734345.1 Dokdonella sp.
GCTATGGTCAGGCCTTCACCGACAGCATCAACAAGGATTGGGGCGGCAAGCCGCTCGAAGATCTGAAGCTGGGCCTGGCGGCGGCGGGCAAGCAGGATGCGCAGCTTGACATCGCCAATGCCTGCGCGCTTGGTGCCTCCTATGGCGGCTACATGACCCTCGCCGCGCTGGCCTTCAAGCCTGACGAGTTCAGGGTTGGCGTCGACATCTTCGGCGTCAGCAACTGGCTGCGCACGCTCGAGAGCATCCCGCCTTACTGGGAAAGCTTCCGCGAGGCGCTGTACCAGGAAATCGGCAATCCCAAGACGCAGCGCGACATGCTGGTCGAGATTTCGCCGGTATTCCATGCCGACCGGATAACGCGGCCGCTGATGGTCCTGCAGGGCAAGAATGACCCGCGCGTGATCCTGCCCGAATCCGACGATATCGTCGCAGCGGTGCGCAAGAACAACGTGCCGGTTGAATACGTGGTCTTCGACGACGAGGGCCACGGCTTCAGCAAGAAGAAGAACCAGATCGAGGGTTACGGAAAGATCCTGGCCTTCCTCGACAAGTACCTGAAGGGAGATGGCGGCGCGAAAAAACTGTAGACCGGACATGGCACCCGCCTGAACGCGGCACTCGGGGGAATGCCTGCGGCCTTGTCGTTCATTCCCCGACAGCCCCTGGACGAACGGGTTTCCCGCCACGTGGCCGCTCGTCTGCATTGCGCCCGCGGCACGATGAAATCCGGTCCATCGCCACCCTTCGCCCCGCGCCCGTCGAAGGGTGAACATCTAATCCGCTCCAACCTTTCGCCCCGCGCCTGTCGAAGGATGCACGTCCAGCCCGGGGTGGAAAGTGGTACGGCATGGCCCGCACGACATGATGCGCAATGCCTGCGCAAGGTTGAACAGACCACTGGCACGTTGCCGCTTCGTCCGCATCGGGGAAGATGGCTTCACGCGATGCCGCATCGGGGAAGATGGCTTCACGCGATGCCGCATCGGGGTCGCGCCAACCGTTTCGCTCACGTTGCCGGGGTGCGACCTTGAAGCCGCTGTTCCTCGATTCGAACCGTCGCCTGCGCAATGGCTGGTGGATCGTCATCTTCGCCGCGCTGTTCCTGGCCAGCCGCGTCGCCTACACACCGTTCTCGCAGGCCCTCCGCCAGGCCGGCGTGCCGGCGACCTGGCTCGAGCCGCTGCGCTTTGTGTTCGTCCTGCTGGTCACATGGATCTGCACGCGCTTGCGTCGCGAACCGCTGGCGAGCGTCGGCTTTCGCTTCGATCTGCGCTGGTTCCGCGAGATCGGCGCCGGCGTGCTGCTCGGCATCGTCTCGATGTTCGTCATTGTCGGCCTGATCTGGATGGCAGGCGGCGTCCGCCTCGAACTTGATCCGGCGCGCAGCAGCGCCACGCTGGCCTATGGCCTGTACCTGTTCCTGTTCGTGGCGCTGTTCGAGGAAACCCTGTTCCGTGGCTTCCTGTTCCAGCGCTTCATCGATGGCGCGGGCATCTGGATTGCGCAGGGGGTACTGGCCGTGCTGTTCGCCGCCGGGCACTGGGGCAATCCCGGCATGCAGGGCGCAACCGGGGTCGTTGCGATGCTCGATCTCGGCCTTGGCGCGGTGATGCTCGGCCTTGCCTGGTGGCGCACGCGCAGCCTGGCCCTGCCGGTCGGCCTGCACCTGGGCTGGAACTGGGCGCAGGGCCACGTGCTCGGCTTCGGCGTCAGCGGCTTCGACTACACCGGCTGGTTCCGGCCGGTTTTCCAGGACAAGCCGCAATGGCTCACCGGCGGCGAGTTCGGCCCGGAGTCCAGCCTGTTCGCCATACTGGTCGACCTGATCGCAATTGCGGCCCTGTGGAAATGGAAAGGATTGGCTGGCGCGTCTGCCGACCGGGGCGGACAGCAGGCGAACATGCGCTGATCCAGGCGACAGTGGCGCGGCGGGAGCGAATGCCAACCCGCCCTCCATGAGCCGATCAGGCCGCGGTCGATCTGCGCGCGGCTGCGATGCGCTAATGTGCGCCGATGTTCACCCTGTCGGACGTCAGCAAGTCCTACGGTTCCAGCATCGCGCTGGACAACGTCGACCTGTGCATCGAAGGAGGCGCGACCACCGCGCTGATCGGGCCGAGCGGAGCCGGCAAGTCGACCGTGCTGCGCCTGCTGATCGGGCTGGAATGGCCGGACATGGGCGAGGTTTGCTTCGATGGCGAACGGCTGCGCCGCGAATGCCTGCTCGCACAACGCCGGCGCATCGGTTACGTGATCCAGGAGGGTGGCCTGTTTCCGCACCTGACGGCGGCGGCGAATATCGCCCTGCTGGCGCGCACGCTGGGCTGGTCGCCGGCGCGGATCGGCGCGCGCAGCCGCGAGCTGGCCGACCTCTGCCAGCTGCCGGACGCTGCCCTGCAGCGCTACCCGGCGGAACTCTCGGGCGGCCAGCGCCAGCGCGTCGGCCTGATGCGCGCGTTGATGCTCGACCCGCCGGTGCTCCTGCTCGACGAACCGCTGGGCGCACTTGATCCGATCGTGCGCCACGAACTGCAGGAACAGATGCGCGCCATTTTCGCTGCGCTCGACAAGACCGTCGTGCTGGTCACCCACGACGTCGCCGAGGCGGCATTCCTGGCCGATACCCTGGTCCTGCTGCGCGCGGGCAGGGTGGTCCAGCAGGGCAGGGTGAAGGCGCTGCTCGATGCGCCGGCCGAGCCTTTCGTGCGCGAATTCCTCAGCGCGCAGCGTAGCCTGGCCGAAGCGCGATGAGAGGCCTGCTCCCGGCAGTGGCACTCGCATGGGTCCTGTCCCTGCCGGCACAGGCGGCGTATGAAAACGTACCGACCATGGGTTCGAAGAATTTCACCGAATCGGTGATCCTCGGCGAGATCGGCGTCGGTCTCGCCCGCGAGGTCGGCATCGAGGCGCGCCACCTGCGCCAGCTTGGCGGCACGCGCATCCTCTGGCGGGCGCTCGAGAACGGCCAGATCGACGTCTATCCCGAATACACCGGCACCGTGGCGCAGGAACTGCTGCAGATGCCCGGCGCCGACCCCGCTGCCATGCGCGAGGCCTTGGCGCAGCGTGGACTGGCGATGACCGCGCCGCTCGGTTTCGACAATACCTATGCACTCGGCATGCGCGGCGAACGCGCACGCGCACTTGGCATCCGCTCGATCAGCGACCTGCGCGTGCATCCCGGGTTGCGCTTCGGACTCAGCAACGAATTCATGCAGCGCACCGACGGCTGGCCGGGATTGAGCGAGGCCTACCACCTGCCGCAGACCGCCGACGGACTCGATCACGACCTCGCCTATCGTGGCCTCGCCAGCGATGCGCTCGATCTCACCGACCTCTACAGCACCGATGCGGAGATTCCGTACCATGGACTGGTCGTGCTCGCTGACGACCTGCATTACTTTCCTTCCTACGAGGCGGTCTACCTGTATCGCAAGGACCTCGTCGAACGCGCGCCGCAATGGGTCGAGGCGCTGCAGGCCATGGCCGGGCGCATCGATGCAGCGACGATGCAGGCTCTCAACGCACGCGTGAAGATCGACAGGGAAAGTGAAGCCACGGTCGCCGCCGACTGGCTCGGCGTGAAGGCGGCCACGGTCGGAGGGCGCAGCTCGAGAATCGCACAGCGCAGCCGCGAGCACCTGCTGCTGGTCGGCCTCTCGCTCGGCCTGGCCCTGCTCGTGGCGCTGCCGCTCGGCGTGCTCGCCGCGCGGCGACCCCGGCTCGGCCAGCTCGTGCTCGGCGTGACCGGACTGCTGCAGACCCTGCCTTCGCTGGCCGTGTTCGTCTTCATGATTCCGTTGCTCGGCATCGGTGCGCCGCCCGCGATCGCCGCGCTGTTCCTCTACAGCCTGCTGCCGATCGTGCGCAACACGCACGCTGGCCTGACCGGCATTCCGCTCGAACTGCGCGAAACTGCCGCGGCGATCGGCCTGCCACCGCGCACGCGGCTGTGGCGCATCGAGTTGCCGATGGCCACGCGCACCATCCTCGCCGGCATCAAGACCGCCGCCGTGATCAACGTCGGCACGGCCACGCTCGGCGCCCTGATCGGCGCCGGGGGCTATGGGCAGCCGATCCTCGCCGGCATCCGCCTCGACGACATCGGACTGATCCTCGAAGGCGCCGTTCCGGCGGCGCTTCTGGCCCTGCTCGTGCAAGGCGTGTTCGAAGGGGTCGAGCGCGGCCTGACGCCACGCGGCCTGCGCCTGGCCGCGCGGCAATGAGCACGGCCAACCGCGGCAGTCCAGCGCATGGCGAGCCCTGAACCTCGCCCGGCGCGATGACAGGATAGGATGTCGGTTCGCCGACGGAGCCCTGCCGATGTCTTTGACCCTGCTTCAATATCTTCTCGGCGCGGGCGCCGGCTCGCTGGTCGGCTTTTCGCTCGGCCTGATGGGGGGCGGCGGTTCGATACTTGCCGTGCCGTTGATGATCTATCTGGTTGGCGTGCAGAGCCCGCACGTGGCGATCGGCACCAGTGCCCTGGCCGTTGCCGTGAATGCGGGCGCCAACCTGGTCAATCACGCGCGCATCGGCAACGTCAAATGGCGATGTGCCAGCGTGTTCGCGGCTGCCGGCGTAGTCGGGGCCTTCATGGGTTCCTCGATCGGCAAGGCCATCGACGGGCAGAAGCTGCTGGTGCTGTTCGCCATCCTCATGCTCGTGGTCGGCGTCATGATGCTGCGCGGTCGCGCCAGTGTCGGCGATGCGGACGTCGTCCTCGACCGCAGCAATGCACCGAAGCTCGTGGTTTCCGGCGGCCTCGTCGGCGCGCTGTCGGGATTCTTCGGCATCGGCGGGGGGTTTCCACGCGCATGCCGATCATCTACGCCGTGGGTTCCTCGCTGGTCGCGGTGACCGCATTCGGCCTGACCACGGCATTGAACTATGCGCGCGCCGGACTCGTCGACTGGCTCCTCGCCGCGGTCTTCATCGCCGGCGGCGTGGTCGGCGGCCTGCTCGGCGCGCGCCTGGCGACCCGCCTGTCGGTCAGCAAGGGTGCACTGAACCTTGTGTTCTCCGCGCTGATCTTCGCCGTCGGCCTGTACATGCTCTATCGCAGCATCCGCGCCCTCGGCCTGCTCTAGCACGCCGCCGATTCGATGCGGCGCCTTCGAGCGGGCGCCATGCCGGTGTGCGGCCCGCGAATTCGGCGACCGCGGTGCTGTTTACGGCCCCTTCCTTCCCGTCACGCGCCCGAGTTTGCCGTGCGCCCGGCGCCTGCTGGCGCGCTGTTGCAGCCGTGAAGGCGACGCCGCGCCCTGATCCGGCGTATCCGCCCAGTGTAACGTCCCCGCGCGGACCCGTCGTTCCGGCGCGCCATATCCGGCGCGCGCCGGTCGCTTGATGCAGTGCAGCGTGACCTCATCGGCCCAGCCCCCTATACATACCCCCGGGGGTATGGCTGGATCGGCCATGCACCCTGCCCTCCTGCCGCAGCGAAAACGACCATGAAGACACGACCCATCTGGAATGCGCATCTTGCCGGCGTGCTGCTGGGGCTGGTGCTGTTGCTGACTTTCCTGCTGACCGGCCACGGCCTGGGCGCATCCGGCGCACCGACCGCGCTGGCAGCGGCCGGGTCGGACGTACTGGCGCCGGCCGTGACCGAACGCAACGAATACCTCGGACCGATGGTCGCCGAAGGCAGCAATCCACTGGACGCCTGGATCGTCTGGGAAGTCCTCGGCGTCGGCATCGGCGCCCTGCTGGCGGCCTGGTGGTCCGGACACCTGCGCGTTCGCGTGGAAGGTCCGCCGCGACTGCACGGCCCGGGCCGGCTCGGGCTGGCGCTGGCGGGCGGCATCCTTTCCGGATTCGGCGCCCGCGTCGCAGCCGGCTGCACCAGCGGCCTCGGCCTGTCCGGTTCCGCCGTGCTGGCCACGGCCGGTTTCGTGTTCCTCATCGGATTCTTCGGCGCCGGCCTGGCGACCGGATTCCTCACGCGGAGGCTTTGGCAATGAATTTCCCGCTCGGATGGTATGACCCGCTTTCCGCGATGGTGTGTGGCGCGCTGTTTGGCTATGTCCTGCAGCGCGGGGGGCTCGGCAACGGCTGCCGCCTGACCGCCCAGCTGCGCCTGCGCGACTGGACCGTGTTCAACGTGATGTTCACCGCGATCCTGGTTGCCGCCGCCGGCCTCTATGTCCTGCAGCTGGCCGGATTCGTCGCCTTGACCTCGCTGTACGTGCCGACCACGTTCCTCTGGGCGACCCTGCTCGGTGGCGCGCTGATCGGCATTGGCATGGGCGTCGGCGGCTACTGCCCGGGCACTTCCGTGGTTGGCGCTGCCGCAGGCCGCCTCGACGGCATCGTGTTCTTCGTCGGCCTGATCATCGGCGTGGTCGCCTTTGCCGGAATCTACAAGCAGATCGACCCGATGCTCATGGCCGCCGAGGGACCGGAGGCGCAGACCCTGGGCGACCTGCTCCACCTGCCGACGTGGGCGGTACTCGCCCTGCTCACCGCAGTCGCCGTTGGAGTCGGCTGGACGACGCGCAAGACAGGCACCTCCGACGCGATCACCTGCGCCGACTGACTCCGGCAACCCCCAACGGCAAGGCCATTCCATGAAGATCAGACAAGAAAACCCGCATTCGCTGACGCGTCGCCTTTCGGTCGCCACCCTGGCGCTGGCTGCGCTGACGCCACTCGCCGCCGCCATCGCGCAGGAACCGAAGGTGCCCGCCCCGCCGGTCGATTCGACAACGCCGCAGCCGGAGAAGGACGCCACCCGGGGGCCGGATCCCAAGGCCGCAGAGCCGACCGCCGTTCCGCTGACGGCGGAGCAGGCAGCGGCGGCCGAGAAGGCCAGGGCGGCGGAGGCGGCGGCCAGGAAGAAATGCGAAGAGGAGAAGCCGCGGAATCCTTGCGCGCCGAAGAAAAAGAAGAAGTGCGAATGAGTTTTGCCGCGACAGCGCATCAGGGCGTACGCGCGAGGAGCGATGCCTCGCTGCTGCGCATGCGTCCTGCCCAGGTGTTGCGGCAATTTCGTGCGCTGGATCCCGATACCCGCAAGCAGGCACGCGCCGCCGCGTCCAGCGTGATCGACGGCCTCAATGCCTTCATCGCGAAAGGAGGCGTGCCGCTGGCGGCCGTCCTCGACCATTCGCGGGCCAGGGAATGGCACCAGTACGGCGCCAGCGAGACCGACGCCGATTCCGGCGGGATTCACTATTTCTACCACTCGCATCCCGCGCGCACCACGCCGCCCGGCGAGCATGGGCACTTCCATCTGTTTGCCCGCCTTGCCGATGCCGCCGTCGAAGCGGATCGCCTGGCGCACCTCGTTTGCATCGGCGTCGACGCGCGGGGCTTGCCCAGCCGGCTGTTCACGACCAACCGATGGGTCACCGGCGGCAACTGGCTGCCGGCGGACGAAACCATCGCGCTGGCCGAAAAGGCGAGCGCGGCTTCCACGCAGCTGGCCGATCCGGTGGAGCGCTGGCTGTGCGCGCAACTGGGCGTATTCATGCCGCAGGTCGCGGCCTTGCTCGTGCACCGGGACCGCCGCATCGAGGCCAGCGCGCGCGGAAACCAGGCACTGGAGGACCGTCGCACTTACGTGCTGAGCCAGTGTCGTGTCTCGCTCGGCGAACAGATCGCCGCGGTCGAGCAGGCCAACCAATCACAACCATGAGGTTCACAAGCACCATGAACATCCGAATCCTTCCAATGATCCTCCTTGCCGGCGGACTGATGTTTGCCGCGAGCGTGCAGGCGGTCGAGCTTCCCGGGCCGCTGGTCAGTCCCGCATGGCTGCAGCAGCATCGCACCGAAGTGAACGTGCTCGACGTGCGCGAGGACCCCGGCGCGTTCGTCAAGGCTCCGGAGTTCACCGAGGAAAAAGGCAAGAAGTCGCTGGAAACCGTTGGCGGACACATTCCCGACGCCCTGTTGCTCGATTTTTCCAAGGCCAGGACCACGCGCACGATCGACGGTCGCGAGGTCAAGGCGATGCTGCCGGAGCGCCCGGCGTTCGAAAAGCTGATGCGCGAAACCGGCGTGCGTGCCGGCCGGCCGACCGTGATCGTCACCGATGGCGCGAGCGGCAGCGACCTCGACATGGCGGCCCGCGTGTACTGGTCGATGAAGGTGTACGGCGACGACCACCTGGCGATCCTCGACGGCGGAACGAGCGCCTGGATCAACGCCGGATTGCCGATCAGCACCGATCCGGCGAAGACCGCCGCGGGTGACTGGAGCGCCAGCGAGGAGCGCAGGCAATTCATGGCCGGCAGCGAAGACGTCGCCAACGCGGCCAAGGCGAACTTGCAGCTGGTGGACGCGCGGCCGATGCCGTTCTACGTGGGCCTGGAGCGCAAGCCGAACATCGCCGCCGCCGGGCACATCGGAGGGGCGGTCAATTTCCCGCCGGACGTGCGCGCGAAGAAATCCGACGGCAGCCAGCATTTTCTCGGCGCGCCCGAATACAAGTCGATCTTCAGCCATCTTGGTCTCGATCCCGCCAGGCCGAGCATCACCTATTGCAACACCGGCCACCTTGCATCGGGTGCCTGGTTCGTCCTGAGCGAAGTGATGAAGACCCCGAATACGCGCATGTACGACGGCTCGATGACCGAGTGGACCGCGGAGTCGCGCCCGGTCGTCGGCTTGCCGTAGAGGTACGAAAAGCAATGAACGGACAGGGATTCGACATGCGGCAAGACAGCGGGGGCATGAATGGAGTCGAGTGAGAACAGGCAAGGGCGCGTGCTCCAGGCTCCCGAGGATTTCCTCGCGTCGCCTGGGCGCGAGCGCCGACGCGCGCTCGGCACCCTGGTTACCGGCGCCGTCGCCCTGCTCGCCGGCACGAAGTTGCGCGCCCAGGGTTACGAGGCCAATCCGGCGCATCTTCCGCCGCATGTGCCGCCGTCATCGCGGGTGCTCGGCAAGCCGGTCGGATCGGATCCCTACGGCGCACCATCGCCGTACGAGAAGAGCATCATCCGCCGGCTCAGCCCGGGGCTGACCACGACCACGCAGTCCTCGGTGGCCTTCACGCCCCTGCAGAACCTGTTCGGCATCATCACGCCGAACGGCCTGCATTTCGAACGCGACCACAATGGCCGGCCCGACGTGAACCCCTACGAGCACAGGCTGATGATCCATGGCCTGGTCGGCAAGCCGAAGATCTACACGATGGAGGACCTGTTGCGCTTTCCCTCGGTCTCGCGCATCCACTTCGTCGAATGCGGGGCGAATACGGCGATGGAGTGGGGCAACCCGGCAGTGCCGACCGTGCAGTACACGCACGGCATGCTGAGCTGTGCCGAGTGGACCGGCGTACCGCTGTCGACCCTGCTCGACGACGTCGGCTTCGATGCGAAGAAGGCGAAATACATCCTCGCCGAGGGCGCCGATGGCGCTGGCCTCACGCGCACGATCCCGATTGAGTTCGCGCTCGACGACGTGCTCGTCGCCTACGGCCAGAACGGCGAGATGCTGCGTCCCGAACAGGGCTATCCGGTGCGCCTGCTGGTGCCCGGCGTGCAGGGCATCTCCTCGGTGAAGTGGCTGCGCCGCCTGGAAGTGGGGGACCAGCCCTGGAATACCCGCGAGGAGTCGCTCGCCTACAGCGACCTGATGCCGGACGGCACGAGCCGCCAGTACACCTGGATACAGGAAGCCAAGTCGGTCATCACCTCGCCTTCGGGTGGCCAGCATCTGCTCGACAAGGGCGGCTACTACGAAATCACCGGGCTGGCGTGGTCCGGCCGCGGCAAGGTCAAGCGCGTGGATGTTTCCACCGATGGTGGCCGCAACTGGCGCACGGCTCGCCTGCAGGGTCCGATCCTCGACAAGGCGCTGAGCCGCTTCAGCATCGACTGGAAGTGGGATGGCAGCCCGGCCCTGCTGCAAAGCCGATGCATCGATGAGACCGGATTCGTGCAGCCGAAGATGCGCCAGTTGCGCGAGGTGCGCGGCACGCGCTCGATCTACCACAACAACGCGATCCAGACCTGGCGGATCGACGCCGAAGGGCAGGTGCACAATGTCCAGGTCTGAGTATCTCTTCTGCGCCCTGGCCCTGTGCGTGATCCTGGTCGGTGGCGGAGCCGGAGCCGCCGCCGGCGCCACGGACTACGGGCTCGGCACGCAAGCCACGCCGGAGCAGATCGCCGGCTGGGACATCGACGTGCGTCCGGACGGCGAGGGCCTGCCGGACGGCGAGGGCTCGGTGGCCGACGGCGAGACGATCTACGACGCGCAGTGCGCCTCGTGCCACGGAACCTTTGGAGAAAGCAACGAATACATCGCGCTTGCGGGCGGCATCGGGTCACTGGCGACGAGCCAGCCCGTGCGCACGGTCGGCAGCAAGCTCAACTACGCGCCGACCCTGTTCGACTACATCAACCGGGCGATGCCGTTTCCCAATTCGAAATCGCTGACTCCGTCCGAGGTGTATGCGGTCGCGGCCTACGTGTTGAACCTCAACGAGATCGTGCCGGCCGAATTCGTCGCCAACCGCGAATCGCTGGTAGCGGTGAAGATGCCCAATCGCGACGGCTTCGTGCAGTTCCCCGGCCTGATGTCGGTGCGCGGCAAGGGCGATACGCACAACACCGCGTGCATGAAGGACTGCGAGGATACGGTCGAACCGACCGGCGAATTGCCGCCCGGGTTCATCGCCGGCATGTACGGCGACATCCGCGACAACTTCCGCGGCCTCGCCAGCATGAACGAAGCAGCGCCGCCAGCCTCAGCGCTGCCGCCGGGGTCCGACGACGCCTCGCAGGCACAGGCGCCCGGCCCGGTCCTGATCCAGAAATACGGTTGCGTGGCCTGCCACGGAATCGACAAGGGCGTGGTCGGTCCTTCGTTCCGCAGCGTCGGCGCCCGCTATGCGGACGATCACGACAAGGCCGTCGCAATGCTCGAGAAGAAGATCCGCAGTGGCGGTTCGGGCGCCTGGGGCAGTGTGCCGATGCCGCCCCAGGGCTCGCCAACCGATGCCGAACTGGCCCGGCTCATCGAGTGGGTGCTCGCCGGCGCGCCTGACAAATAGCTGCGCCCGACGCGCCTATGCCGCATGTTCATTCGCTCACTACAACAAAATCCAATGTTCATATTTCATAGCAAGGATCAATCGATGAACTCAACCCGAAGAAGATTTCTGCAAGCCGGTGCCGGCGGCGGCGTGGCCCTGCTGCTGGTGGCCTCGGGACTGTCGCCGCGCCTCGCACTGGCGGCGCAGGGCAGCCCGCTGGCGCCTGGCGACGAGCGCAAGGCGTTCGAGGCGATGACCCTGGACGACGTGGTCAAGCAACTGGGCGGCGAAAAGGCCGAAGCGTCGGCCGAGATCGACCTGAAGGCGCCGGAGATCGCGGAGAACGGCGCCGTGGTGCCGATCGAGATCACCAGCAAGCTGCCGGGCACGAAGATGATCGCGATCGTCTCGGAAAAGAATCCGCACGCGCTGTCGGCTGCGTTCCAGATACCGGAGGGTACCGAGCCGTTCGTGTCGACGCGGGTCAAGGTGGCCGAGACGTCAAAGGTGTTCGCCCTGGTGCAGACCGACAAGGGCTTCTTCTACACCGATCACCTGGTCAAGGTGACCCTGGGCGGCTGCGGCGGCTGAGCCGAATTTCGAGGACTAAAGACAATGTCAGATCCGATGAGAATCCGCGCCGCCATGATGGGCGATGCGGTCGATGTGAAAGTGCTGATGGGGCATCCCATGGAAACCGGAATGCGCAAGGATGGCAGCGGCGCGCTGGTGCCCGCCCACTACATCAAGACGGTCAAGGTGTCGTGCAACGGCAAGGACGTGCTGACCGCGGACTGGGGGCCGGCCGTGTCCAAGAATCCGTTCCTGGAGTTCCGCTTCAAGGGCGGCAAGCCGGGCGACAAGGTCGTCATCAGCTGGACCGACACCGCGGGCGAGAGCCGGACCGACGAGGCCGCGATCAAATGAGCACGACGCAGCCATGAGGGCGGTGCGCTGATGCGGCCATTCCTGCACGCCGTGCTGCTGGCGCTCCTGGCGGTAGCGATGCTGCCGACGGCGCAGGCGTCGCCGGCGGACCGCGTGCATGTCGTCTATCACGTCGATGCCGGCATCGAGCAGGCGACCGCCGCATTGCGCAACATCCGCAACCAGCTCGAAGTCGACCCGGAGGCGGCGATCGTCGTGGTCGGTATCGGCGACGGCGTGGACTTCATGCTGCGCGGAAGCAAGACCAAGGGTGGCTATCCGTTCGACCTGATGATCGAGGAACTGCAGGGGCAGGGCGTGTTGTTCGAGGCCTGCGGCAACACGCTCGGCACCCGCAAGATCGACGCCAAACGCCTGGTCGAGGGCGTCGTCGTCGTGCGTTCGGGCATGGCCGAACTGGCAAGGCTGCAGGTGCGGGATGGCTATGCGTACATCAAACCCTGATGGCCGGGATGATCACGAGGAGACGACATGAACGCTGACAGACGACGCGGCACACGACGCGCACGGTACCGGGCAGGCGCCATCGCGCTCGCCGCCTGCGCCCTGGCAATCCAGTACGGCCACTCGCAACCGGCGCCGGCCGATGACGACATTTCCGAATACCGGGCGATGTTCGGCGAGGACAACCCGGCCGAGCTCTGGGAGCTTCGCGGCCAGGAGATGTGGACGAGCCCGCGCGGCCCGAAGAACGTCGCCTTGTCGGCCACCTGCGACTTCGGCCTCGGTGCCGGCGTCATCAAGGGCGCGTATGCGCACCTGCCGCGCTACTTCGCGGACACCAAACGCGTGCAGGACATGGAGTCGCGACTGCTGACCTGCATGGTCCGCCAGCAGGGCTTCGCCGAAGCTGACATCCTCAAGACGCGCTTCGGCGATGGCGACCGCAAGTCGGATCTCGAGGCACTGTCGGCCTATATCGTCGAACAATCGCGTGGCGTGGCCATCAGCCTGCCGATGACGCGGCCGGAAGAACGCAAGGCATTCGAGGATGGCAAGGCGATCTTCTACTACCGCGCCGGTACCCACGATTTTGCCTGCGCGACCTGCCACGGCACGCCCGGCAAGCGCATTCGCCTGCAGCGCCTGCCCGACCTCGCCAGCGCCGAAGGCGCCAGGGAGTCGTACACGGCCTGGCCGGCCTATCGCATCTCGCAGGGCGAAGTGCGCACGATGGAATGGCGCATAGGCGACTGCTTCCGCCAGCAGCGCCTGCCGGAACTGACCTACGGATCCGAGGCGGCCATCGCGCTGACGATGTTCCTGGCCAAGAGCGCCGAAGGTGGCGTCATGGCGGCCCCCGGCCTGAAGCGTTGAGGAGATGACCATGACCAGATTGATGCGCGCCATTCCGCTCGCCGCCCTGTTGCCGCTGCTCGTACTGGCCGCCGACCCGCCGACACCGGAAACAGCGAATGCCCGGGCGCTCGCAGTGATGGAAAAGTCCTTCACTGCGCACGGGCAGGCCGGCATGGATCGCCTGCAGCAGGACGAGACCCAGGCCCTTTGCTCGAGCCTGCAGGCCGCCGCGCCGAGCGCGGAACAGTCCGCCAGGATCACGGCCGCCAATCGCGAGATGATCCGATACCCGGCGGACGACCAGTATCTGGGCGACTGGAAGCGGGGTGAAGCGATCGCCCAGGAAGGCACCGGCATGCAGTATTCCGACGACCCGGCGAAACCCGCCGGCGGCAACTGCTATGCCTGCCACCAGCTTGCCAAGGCGGAGATCGCCTACGGCACGATCGGCCCCTCGCTCTACAACTACGGCAAGAACCGCGGCAACTCGCCGGCGATCCTGAAACTGGCCTGGGGCATGCTCTACGACATGAAGGCGATGGTGCCTTGCACGGCCATGCCGCGCTTCGGCGCCAAGGACATCCTCAGCGAGCAGCAGCTCAAGGATGTGATGGCCCTGCTGTTCGATGCGAATTCCCCGGTCAACCAATGAGATCGGGAGCAAAGACAGCATGAATCTTTCGCGTCGCGAATTCGTACAGGTCCTGGCGGCTGCGGCTGCCGCCGGCCTGCCGCTGCTCTCGCGCGCGTCCGCGCCGCAAGCGGCTGGCAGCAAGCTCTATGACCTGCCCCGCTTCGGCAACGTCAGCCTGCTGCACTTCACCGACTGCCACGCGCAACTGCTGCCAATCCACTACCGCGAGCCCTCCTACAACATCGGTGTCGGCGCATCGCGCGGGAAGCCGCCGCACCTGGTCGGCAAGGAGATGTTGAAGTACTACGGCATCAGCGCGAATACGCCGGAGGCGCATGCGCTGAGCTGTGTCGATTTCGTCGAGGCCGCGCGCCGCTACGGCAAGGTCGGCGGATTCGCCCACCTCGCGACCCTAGTCAAGCAACTGCGCGCGAGCCGGCCAGGCGCCCTGCTGCTCGATGGCGGCGATACCTGGCAGGGCTCGGCGGTTTCGTTGTGGACGCGCGGCCAGGACATGATCGACGCGCAACTCGAACTCGGCGTCGACGTGATGACCGGCCACTGGGAATTCACCTATGGCGCGGATCGCGTCACCGAGGTGGTCAACGGGGCGCTGAAGGGCAAGGTCGACTTCGTCGCGCAGAACGTGCAGACCGCCGACTTCGGCGATTCGGTGTTCGCAGACTATTCGATGCGCAGCGTCAACGGCGTGAACGTGGCGGTGATCGGCCAGGCGTTCCCTTACACGCCGATCGCGCATCCGCGCCGTTTTGTCAGCGAATGGACATTCGGCATCCAGGAAGACCCCCTGCAGGAGGCGATCGACAAGGCGCGCAAGGCCGGTGCCGTCATCGTCGTCCTGCTCTCCCACAACGGCATGGACGTCGACCTCAAGCTCGCCTCGCGCATGCGCGGACTCGATGCGATCCTCGGCGGCCACACGCATGACGCCGTGCCGCGCCCGGTCGTCGTGCCCAGTCCGGGCGGACGCACCCTGGTGACCAATGCCGGCAGCAATGGCAAGTTCCTCGGCGTGCTCGACTTCGACGTTCGCGAGGGCAAGCTGCGCGACGTCCAGTACCGGTTGCTCCCGGTTTTCGCCAACCTGCTCGAAGCCGACACCTCGATGCAGGCGCTGATCGACCGCCATCGTGCGCCTTACGCGAAGAAGCTCTCCGAACAGCTTGCCGTCAGCGAAGGGCTGCTGTTCCGCCGCGGCAACTTCAACGGCAGCTTCGACCAGTTGATCGTCAATGCGCTGAACGAAGTGAAGGACACGCAGATCGCGTTTTCCCCGGGCTTCCGCTGGGGCACCACGCTGTTGCCGGGCGAGGCGATCACGCGCGAGCGCCTGATGGACCTGACCGCGATCACCTATCCGTCGGTCACGGTCAATTCGTTCACCGGCGCGCAGATCAAGGCCATCCTCGAGGATGTCTGCGACAACCTGTTCAACCCCGATCCGTATTACCAGCAGGGCGGCGACATGGTGCGCACCGGCGGACTCAGCTATGCCTGCAAGCCAGCCGCGGCGTCCGGCCAGCGCATCAGCGACCTGCGCCTGGAAGGCAAGCCGATCGATGCGGAGAAGACCTACAAGGTGGCGGGCTGGGCCTCGGTCGCCGACGGGCTCGAGGGCGAGCCGGTCTGGGACGTCATCGAGACCTATCTGCAGGCACACCGCAAGGTGGCACCGCCCAGGCTCGACGAGCCACGCCTGATCGGCGAACAGGGCAATCCGGGAATCGCCGGATCATGAGCAGGCTTGTCGCGCCCTTCGCCGTTCGATCCGGACCGGCTGCCGATCCCCGGTGGCACGGCGGCAGGCGCAACGGCGCGGCCGGTTTGCCTTGGTCAGGCGAACTTCACCAGCAGGCGGGCGAGTTCCTCGGTCGATGCGCGGATGTCGGCGGTATCGGTGGAACCCTCGACATGGGTAAGCAGGCTGCAGGCGAGCATTTCGTAAAAGGCCCGGTCGAGCGCACGTCGCGCCGCGGTCATCTGGTGGGCGACGTCTTCGCAGGTCGCCTCGTTCTCGATCATCGTCTTGATGCCGCGAAGCTGCCCCTCGACACGCGAGAGCCGCGTGATGATGCGGCGTCGATCGTCCTCGTGACTCTGCATGCGCGTTCTCCGCTTACCGCCCCGCGTACATGGGGCAACTTGCCATTGTGCGATGCGCAGACATCAAGGATTCGTCGTTCCTGCGCGACACGGAATCCGCACCGTGCGGCGACAGCCTATGCGAAGCGGGGCGCAATGAAAAGGGACGAAATGTCGCTGTTCGCGCTCCTTGCCCGGGCCTCGCGCCCGGGTGTTTCCGCTACACCATCTTCGGGCCGACATGGTGTCTCCCGAAATCGCAGGACCACCGGGTAACAACAGGGGCCGGGCCCCATGGGGAAGTAAACATGTCACACGAATCAGTTGCGCCAATCCGAACCCGCCACATGCGATCCGCTTTCGTGCTTGCCGGCGGCACGCTCGCCTGCCTGCTGGCGGCGCCGGCCGCGCATGCCACCGATGGTTACTTCTCGCATGGCTACGGGATGCAGGCCAAGGGTCGCGGCGGAGCATCCATCGCGATGACCGACGATGCCTTTGGCGGCGCCAACAACCCGGCGACCATGGTCATGGCGGGAGACCGCCTCGAACTCGGCATCGACCTGTTCAGTCCCGAGCGCTCGGCCGAGCGCAGCGGACTCGGCCCTGGTCTGGACGGTTCGACCAAGAGCGGTCGTACCCTGTTCGGCATTCCCGAGATCGCCTACAACCGCATGCTGCGTGAGAACCTCTCCTTCGGCGTGACGGTCTTCGGCAACGGCGGCATGAATACCGACTATCCGGGCGGCGAGTTCAATTGCGGCCAGGGTCCGGCCAACATGCTGTGCGGCAGCGGCCGGCTCGGCGTCGATTTGAGCCAGTTGATCATCGCGCCCACACTGGCCTTTGCCTTTGCGCCGGACCACTCTATAGGCATCGCCCCGACGCTGGCCTACCAGCGCTTCGAAGCCAGGGGATTGCAGGCATTCGCCGGCCTTCCCGGCTTCTCCACCGACCCGGACAACGTGACCAACAACGGGCATGACTCCTCGACCGGTGTCGGCGTGCGCATCGGCTACTTCGGCCGCCTCAGCCCCGGCTTCTCGATCGGCGCGACCTACGCCAGCAAGATCAACATGAAGCGCTTCTCCGAATACGCTGGCCTCTTCGCCGGCAACGGTGA
>DAIMYT010000075.1:0-14697 GCA_036734345.1 Dokdonella sp.
CCGGTGCCTGCGAAAAAGCTGCCGCCGCCTGGCGCGGGAATCCATGGTTTGCGGGCGGCCATGCGGGCCCGGATCCCGCGGCGAGCCCGCCACCGCCCGCTCATCTCGCGGTCCACACGACCTCGAGGAAACCCGAGCGCCCGGGCGTGTTGTAGCCATGGGCCAGCTCGTAGTCCTTGTCGGCCAGGTTCTCGATGCGCGCGCGCACTTTCCAGTCCGTGGCGAGGTCCCAGCTGGCACGCAGGTTGACCAGGGCGTAGCCCGGCAGGTCGATCTCGGCCACGTCGCGGCGACTTCCGGAGTAGACCAGCTCGGCGCCCACGCGCAGCGAGTCGCCCAGCGCGCGTTCGAGCGTGGCCGAGAGTTTCTGCCGGGGACGACGCAGGAGAACGCTGCCGGTGTCCTCGTTGCGCGGATCCTGCCAGGTGAAACTGGACGCCATCCGCCACTCACCGAGCTGGCGCTCGTAGCCCAGTTCGCTGCCGTCGATGCGCGCCCTAGCGACATTTTCGGCGCGGAAGTCGACCCCGCTGAAACTGATCAGGTTGCTTATCCGGGTTGTGTACAGATTCGCCTTGACCCATTGTCCCGGCGCGGGTGTGAACTCGATGCCGAGCTCGGCGCTGCGTGAATCCTCGGGCTTGAGATCCGGGTTGCCCGCATACAGTCCGCCATATCCGGGCGAGTATTGTTCGTTGAGGGTCGGTCCGCGAAAGCCGAGTCCATAGCTGGCGTAGCTGCGCAGGCGCTCGTTGACCTGCCAGCCGGCGGCGACCGATCCGGTGGTCTGGTCGGCGAACAGGCTGTTGTCGTCGACGCGCAGCGACGCTTCGCCCGTGAAGGCGCCGGCAGTACCCTGCCAGCCCGCATACAGGCCCGTGTCATTGCGGCTCTCGCGATAGGTCGGCGTGTTGCTGAAGGTGTCGCGGTTCTCGCCCGTTTCGCGGACATGGTCGAGTCCCAGGACGAGCTGCTGCGCTGCGCCGAGCGAAACCCGGTTCTGCCAGCCGAACATGTTGCGGCGCGTCCTGAAGCGGGTGAAGAAGGCAGGCGTCGAATAGTCCTCGCTGGCCTGGCCGAAGCTCAGGCGATATTGCCAGCCCGGGCTGATCTCGCCATTCCAGGCGGCGTTGAGGGCCTGCTCGGTGAAGTCGGAATAGCCGCCAGCGAATTCCGCCGTGCCCTGGCTGCGCACCCACGTGCCCTCGATCGTGCTTTCGCCGATTCGCCGGTCGGCACGTGCGGAAACATGCCGGTTCCTGAGCCCATGGTTCCTGTCCTCGAAGCCGAAGCCGTTTTCGTTCTGGCTGGGAAAGCCTTCGTAGTCGCGGGTGCCGGCCTGGACGCTGAAGCCGCCCTGCTCGCCGCGACGGCCGATGCCGGCATCGGCTTGGGCATCGCCATGACTGCCGTAGCCGAGGGCGACGCGCGGTCCGTCGAGCCTGCGCGTGAAAATCTGCACGACGCCGCCGATCGCATCCGAGCCCCAGTAGCTGGCGCGTGGTCCGCGCACAATCTCGATGCGCTCCACGGTCGCCAGCGGCAGGGTCTCCCAGGTGAACACGCCGGTGTTCAGCGACGAGACGCGCACGCCGTCGATCAGCACGAGGACATGGTTGTTGTTGGTGCCGCGCAGGAAGATGGAGGTCTGGCCGCCAGGGCCGCCGGTGCGCGCGATATCGATGCCGGCCTGCAGGCGCAGCAGGTCGCTGATGTCGCGGGCGACGCTCGCATCGATGTCGCGGCGGGTGATGACGCTGACGTCGGCCAGGGTGGATTCCACCGTCTGCGCGACGCGCGTGGCGGTGACGACGACATCGGGTTGCAGGCTCGCCTGTTCGGCGAGGGCGGTGCCGCCGCAGGCGGCAAGAAGACTCAGGGACAGCAAGCAATGGCGCAACATGTCGGATCCTCCGGACGCACACCCGCGAAACCAGGTGATGCCACGGACCAACAAGCGCGGGTGGACGGAGCCACTCATGCCCGTCCGTTGCCCGCCGCAACGCCTGGAACTGTAGACGTCATCGACGTCAGCCACAGGCCGGTCTCCGGGCTTGCAAGCGATGCCGGGGCATCGGCCTGGCCACCTTCCCGTGCACTAGCACAGTGGTGTAACGACCAGGTTTGGCTTGCCTACCGTTGCGGGGGCAGCGCCGGAATTGCGATGGATCGCGGACCGGCTTCCCGTTTCACCCGATCGAAAGGATCAGGCACCTGTGGTGGCGTGCAGTGTAGCGCAAGCGATGCTCCACTGTAGGAGCCCCTTCAGGGGCGATGTCTTTCCGGCCGGTCATGCAAGGAGCATCGCCCCTGAAGGGGCTCCTGCGATTTCCCTCAGCGCGCCAGGAAGCGCATCGCGTCGGCCAGCCCGTGCGGGGTCAGCGCAAACATCCTGTCCTCGACCAGTTCGCGCACGAGGTCGGTCGAGGGCGTGTAGCGCCAGCGCTCCAGCGGTGTCGGATTGATCCAGGCGATCTTGCGGAAGTGGTTGCGCAGGCGCTGGAACCAGGCCGAGCCGGGCTCCTCGTTCCAGTACTCGACGCTGCCGCCGGCATGGGTGATCTCGTAAGGCCCCATCGCCGCATCGCCGACGAAGACCACCTTGTGGTCGGGGTTGTAGCGGCGCAGCAATTCGACGGTCGGCGTCGCTTCGCTGCTGCGGCGCAGGTTGTCGCGCCAGACATGGTCGTAGATGAAGTTGTGGAAATAAAAATGCTCGAGGCGCTTGAACTCGGATTTCGCCGCCCCGAACAGCGATTCACACGCGTACACGTGTTCGTCCATCGAGCCACCGACATCGAGGAACAGCAGCACCTTGACCGCGTTGTGGCGCTCCGGGCGCATGCGGATGTCGAGCATGCCACCTTCGCGCGCGGTGGCCACCACCGTGCCGTCCAGATCGAACTCCTCGGCCGCGCCTTCGCGGGCGAAGCGGCGCAGGCGGCGCAGGGCGATCTTGAGGTTGCGCGGGCCGAGTTCCGCGTCGCTGTCGAGGTTGCGATAGTTGCGCTGCTCCCAGACCTTCGCCGCCATGCGCCCGCCGCCTTTCGCGCCGACGCGGATGCCGCCGGGATGATGGCCGCCCGCGCCGAACGGACTGGTGCCGCCCGTGCCGATCCAGCGGTTGCCGCCGCTGTGGCGTTCCTTCTGTTCCTCGAGGCGTTTGCGGAACTCCTCCATCAGCTTGTCGAGGCCGCCGAGCGATTCGACCTGCGCCTTTTCCTCGTCACTGAGCAGGCGCTTCATGCTTTCGCGCAGCCAGTCTTCGGGGATGGCGGCCAGCTGGTCCGGAGCAATCGAGTCAATGCCGTTGATGTAATCGCCGAAGGCGCGATCGAAGCGGTCGAAGTGGCGCTCGTCCTTGACCAGGATCGTGCGCGCCAGGGCATGCAGCATTTCGCGATCGGCGAACGCGAGGTCGGCCTCGAGCGCAGCCATCAGGTCGAGCCATTCGCGCAGGGTCACCGGCACGCGGGCGCGGCGCAGGGCCTCGAACAGTCCGATCAGCATGGGCCTCTCAGCTCCGGCCCTGGCGCCGGTGCATGAAGGCGAGGCGCTCGAGCAATTGCACATCCTGTTCGTTCTTGATCAGGGCGCCGTACAGCGGCGGGATGGCCTTGGCGACGTCGCGCTCGCGCAGGGCCGATGCGGGGATCTGGTCGGCCAGCAGCAGCTTGAGCCAGTCGATCAGCTCGGAAGTCGAGGGCTTCTTCTTCAGGCCCGGCACCTCGCGCAGTTCGAAGAACATTTCCAGCGCGCGCGCGACCAGGTCCTGGGCGATGCGTGGATAGTGCACCGCGACGATGCTTTCCAGCGTGGCGCGGTCGGGGAAGGCGATGTAGTGGAAGAAGCAGCGGCGCAGGAATGCGTCGGGCAGTTCCTTCTCGTTGTTGGACGTGATAACGATGATCGGACGCTGCCGCGCGCGCACCGTTTCGCCGGTCTCATAGACATGGAATTCCATGCGGTCCAGCTCGAGCAGGAGGTCGTTCGGGAACTCGATGTCGGCCTTGTCGATTTCGTCGATCAGCAACACGGCCCGCTGCGGCGAATCGAAGGCCTCCCACATCTTGCCGCGGCGGATGTAGTTGCCGACATCCTGCACGCGTGGATCGCCGAGTTGCGAATCGCGCAGCCGGCTGACCGCGTCGTACTCGTAAAGCCCCTGCTGGGCCTTGGTCGTCGATTTCACATGCCAGGTGAACAGTGGTGCATCAATGGCGCGGGCGACCTCCTCGGCGAGCAGGGTCTTGCCGGTGCCGGGCTCGCCCTTGATCAGCAAGGGGCGCTCGAGCGTGATCGCCGCATTGACCGCGAGCTTGAGTTCGTCGGTGGCGACGTAGCGGTCGGTGCCGGAAAATTTCATTGCGAGTGATCTCTGGAATGTAATGAATGGAAGGCGAGGTTGGCTTCTCGAGTCGTCATCCCGGCGTTCGCCGGGATGACGCTGAGGTCAATCGGGCATCAAAGGGTGCTTGCGTGTGTCGAAATGTCGAGTGGAGTGCACTACTCACGGTCCGTGCTCGTATTCACATTGGCCAACTCGCCGGCCTCATCAACGCTGATTCGCACTTCGATCGGCCGGCAGCAGATCGCGCAATCCTCGACATAGGCCTGCGAGCCGGCCGAGGTATCCACGGACGTCTCGAAACTTTCGCCGCAGTAAGGGCAGTGCAGGGTGACCGGTTCAAGCATGGCGACGTTCGGGTGCTGCGAGGAAGAGGGCGATGACATCGTTGAGGAAGCGCTGGCCGAGTTCGCTGGTCTGCAGCCGATCGGCGTCGTCGATGATCCAGCCCTTGTGCAGGGCTGTCTGGAGAATGGAGGCGATCGCGGCATTGCCAAGCCCCGTGCGCTCGGCGAATTCGCGCATCGGCACGCCCTCGACCAGGCGCAGCGCATTCATCATGTACTCGAAGGGCAGGTCGCCCGGGGCGAGGAGCACGTCGCTGGCGATGCCGCGCGCGGTGGCCGCGTGATCGAGGTAGGCGCGCGGCGTGCGCTGCTTTGCGCGGCGCCGAATGCGACCGCTGCTGGCGTCGGTCATCTTGCCGTGGGCGCCGGCGCCGATGCCGAGGTAGTCGCCGAAGCGCCAGTAGTTGAGGTTGTGCGCGGCCATCCGCCCGGCCTGCGCATAGGCCGAGATCTCGTATTGGGCGTAGCCGGCCTCGCCCAGCAGCTGCTGGCAGTGCTCCTGCATGTCCCAGGCGGCGTCGCCATCGGGCAACAGCGGCGGGCGCGATGCGAACACGGTGTTCGGTTCGATGGTCAGCTGGTAGTGCGAGATATGCGTCGGCGCCAGCGCGATGGCCTGCTTGATGTCGCTGGCCGCCCCGGCCAGGTCCTGGTCGGGCAGCGCGTACATCAGGTCGATATTGAAGTTGTCGAAACCGGCCGCGCGCGCTTCGCCGACCACGCGCGCGGCGTCGCTGGCGGAATGGATGCGCCCGAGCCGGCGCAGTTTCTCGTCGTCGAAACTCTGCACGCCGAAGCTGATGCGGTTGACCCCGGCCGCGCGGTAGCCGTCGAAACGGCCGTGTTCCACCGTGCCCGGATTGGTTTCGAGGGTGATCTCGATGCCGGCGTCGAAGGCCAGCCGTTGGGCCGCACCTTCGAGGATCCGGGCGATCGACTCGGGCGAGAACAGGCTCGGCGTGCCGCCGCCGAAGAAAATGCTGTGCAGTCCGCGCCCGTCCAGGGCCTGGGCGAAATCGGCCAGGTCGCGGTCCAGGTCGGCCAGCAGCGCGGCGACATACGCCTCCTGCGGCAAGCCACCGACCTGCGCATGCGAGTTGAAGTCGCAGTACGGGCACTTCTTCACGCACCACGGGATGTGGATGTAAAGGGAGAGCGGCGGGACGATCATTGGCGTCGACATCGGTCCTATTGTAGGCGCTGTGCGTTTCCGCGTATTCCACCGGCTGCCTCGTTATCGTCGCCGGCCTTGCACCAGGCGTCAGTCTCAGGCGGTGCGCAACCGGTCGGCGATGATGCGCCGTCCGGCCCGGGGCCAGGTCGCGAAGGGAGCGTCCGATGAAGGTTGTCTACTGCGAGCAGATGGTCGCCGATGCGCAGTCGTTTTCGCCGAGCGCGCGCAAGCCACGCGAAGTGACGGCTTCTTGGTTGCGCCGTTTTCCGGGTTTGCTGGTCGTCGTGCCGGAGCCGGTGTCGGTGGCCGAGCTGTGCCTGGCCCATGATCCGGACTATGTGCGTGGCGTGCTTTCGCTCAGGCTGGCCAACGGATTCGGCAATCACCTGGCCGAAGTCGCCGCGAGCCTGCCGTGGACGAGCGGCGCGATGCTGACGGCGGCACGCCTGGCACTGGTTGATGGCTGCGCGGCGGCGCCGGTCGCGGGGTTTCATCATGCCGGCCACGAGCAAGGCGGCGGCTTCTGCACGTTCAACGGGCTGATGGTGACAGCCCTGGCATTGCGCAGGGACAAGGCGGTGCGCCGGATTGGCGTCCTCGATTTCGACCAGCACTATGGCAACGGCACCACCGACATCATCCGCGCGCTGGGTCTGCACTGGGTCGAGCACTATTCGGCCGGCGCATGGTGGGACCAACCCGGTCAGGCCGGGGCGTTCCTCGACCAGATTCCGGACATCCTGCGCAAGTTCGAACGCTGCGACCTGCTGCTCTACCAGGCCGGCGCCGATCCGCACGTTGACGACCCGCTCGGTGGCTGGCTCAGCACGGCGCAGTTGCGCGAGCGTGACCGAAGGGTCTTCGCGGCCTGCAGGGCCATGGGCTTGCCGGTGGCCTGGAACCTGGCCGGCGGCTACCAGGCCAACCTGCGCAAGCTGCTCGATATCCACGACAACACGATGCTCGAATGCCTGTCCGCCTTCATGCCGGGCGCCAGCGACGGCGGGCAATCGTAAGTTGGGGTGAGCGCCAGCGAACCCCAACGTTTCCGGGTCTGGCCGACGCCACGCGGGCGGAGTCGCGAACGGCTGCGGAAGCGCCTTCCCTTGGCCTTGCCTGTGGGGCGGTCGCAGCGGCGCGTTTGCGGGCGATGGACTTCCGCGCAACGGGCCTTGGAAAGCTCGCCCGTAAACGGGCTCCTACGGGGTGGCGGAGTGCTGTTTGGCGAGCAATTCGCGCAGGCGCAGCAGCGCCTGGCCGCGGTGGCTGACGCGGTTCTTGATGGCCGGCGCGAGTTCGGCGGCGCTGCAATGACGCTGCGGATCGAGGAACACCGGGTCGTAGCCGAAGCCGCCCTGGCCGCGCGGGGCAGCCAGGATGCGCCCATGCCAGCGACCCTCGGCGATCAGCGGGGCCGGATCGTCGGCATGGCGCAGCAGCACGATGGCGCAGAAGAAGTGCGCGCCGCGCTCGCTGTCGCGGACATCGGCGAGTACGCCGAGCAGTTTGGCGATGTTGGCCGCGCTGTCGCCGTGGGTCCCCGCGTAGCGGGCCGAGTACAGCCCCGGCGCACCGTCGAGGACATCGACACACAGCCCGGAATCATCGCCGAGCGCGGGCAGGCCCGTCGCGCGCGAGGCGTGGCGCGCCTTCAGGATGGCGTTCTCGACAAACGTCGCTCCGGTCTCCTCGGCATCGGCGACGCCAAGCTCGGCCTGGGCCACCAGATCGACATCGAGATCGGCGAGCACTTCGCGCATTTCGATGAGCTTGCCGGCGTTGCCGCTGGCGAGGACCAGCTTCATGTCGACAGGGCTTTGCGCTGCAGTTCGCACAGTTCGGCGACACCCTTGCCGGCCAGGGCGAGCAGCGCGTCGAGCTCTTCGCGACGGAAGGCATGGCCCTCGGCCGTGCCCTGGATCTCGATGAAGCCGCCGCCATCGTTCATGACCACGTTCATGTCGGTATCGCAGGAGGAGTCCTCTGCATAGTCGAGATCGAGAACGGGCACGCCATGCCAGACACCGACCGAAACTGCCGCGATGGCGCCGACCACGGGATCGCGCTTGATCGCGCCACGCTTCCTGAGGCCATTGACCGCGTCGACCAGGGCCACGTAGGCGCCGGTGATGGCTGCCGTGCGCGTGCCGCCATCGGCCTGCAGGACGTCGCAGTCGAGCGTGATCGTGCGCTCTCCGAGTGCGGCGCGATCGACGCAGGCGCGCAGGCTGCGCCCGATCAGGCGCTGGATTTCCATGGTGCGCCCGCCCTGGCCGCCCCGCGCGGCCTCGCGCTGGGTGCGTTCCTGGGTCGCCCGCGGCAACATGCCGTACTCGGCGGTGAGCCAGCCTTCGCCCTTGCCACGCAGGAAGGCCGGGACCTTTTCCTCGACGCTGGCGGTGCACAGCACGCGGGTGTCGCCAAAGGAGACCAGCACCGAGCCTTCGGCATACCGGGTATAGCGTCGTTCTAGGGTGATCGGGCGCAACTGGTCGGGCGCGCGGCCGCTGGGGCGCTGCAAGGTCATGGCGAGAATGGGCTTTGGCAATCGGGCCGCGCAGTTTACCATTGCCGGCCTTGTCTCCGATGGACCGGCACCATGATCCGCAGCATGACGGCGTTTGCCAGCGCAGAAAGCGAGACCGCGCATGGCAACCTGAGCATCGAGTTGCGCTCGGTCAACCATCGCTACCTCGAACTCAGCCCGCGCCTGCCGGATGACCTGCGCGGCTTCGAGCCGCAGCTGCGCGAGACCCTGATCGCCCGACTTTCCAGGGGCAAGGTCGACATCAACATGCGCCTGAAGGCGACCACCTCGCGAGCCGGCACGCTCGATGTCGATGACGCGCTGCTGGGCCGCCTGGCCGAACGCGCGCAATTGCTGGCCGGCCGCTTCCCCGCCCTGAACGTCGATTTCTCCAGCCTGCTCAACTGGCCGGGCGTGTTGCGCGAGCAGTCGGCCGATGCCGAAAGCCTGCATGCGGCGGCGGCGGAACTGCTCGAGCAGGCCCTGGTCGGATTCATCGCCACGCGCGAGCGCGAAGGCGAGCGCCTCGCCGTATTCCTGCGCGACCGCCTCGACGGCATCGAGGCCATCGTCGCCTCGGTACGCCAGCACCTGCCCGAGGTGCGCGCGGCGGCACGTGCGCGACTCGACCAGCGCCTGGCCGAGATCAAGCAACCGGCGGATCCCGGCCGCATCGAACAGGAAATCGTGCTTCAGCTGCAGCGCATGGATGTCGACGAAGAACTGGACCGGCTGGCTTCGCATATCGCGGAGGCCCGGCGCATCTTCGGCATGACCGAGGCGGTCGGCCGTCGGCTCGATTTCCTAATGCAGGAGTTCAATCGCGAAGCCAATACGCTGGGTTCCAAGGCAGCCGACCCGCGGACCACCAAGGCAGCCGTCGAGCTCAAGGTCCTGATCGAGCAGATGCGCGAACAAGTGCAGAACCTGGAGTAGCCGTGTCGGGCACGTTGTACATCATCGCGGCGCCTTCCGGTGCCGGCAAGACCAGCCTGGTGCGGGCCCTGCTCGAGCGCGAGCCGCATATCGCCCTTTCCGTCTCCTATACCTCGAGGATGCCGCGCGCCAACGAGGTCGATGGCCAGCATTACCATTTCGTCTCGCGCGAAGTGTTCGAGCGCATGGCCGGCGCCGGCGCCTTTTTCGAGTACGCGAACGTCCACGGCGACTACAAGGGAACGGCGCGCGCGGCGGTCGAGCCCCTGCTCGCCGCCGGCCGCGACGTCCTGCTCGAAATCGACTGGCAGGGCGCCCAGCAGGTGCGCACGCAATGGCCGGATTCGCTCAGCATCTTCATCCTGCCGCCATCGCGCACCGAACTCGAACGCCGCCTGCGGCACCGGGCCTCCGACAGCGCCGAACAGATCGCCCGGCGAATCGCCGACTCGCGGATCGAGATCGCCCATGCGGCCGAATTCGACTATATCGTCGTCAACGATGAATTCGCCGTTGCGATCGATGACCTGCGCTCCATCTTCGCCGCGCGCAGGCTGCGCCGCGAGGCCCAGATCAGCCGCCACGCAACCCTGCTCGAAGACCTGCTGAAGCCCGCCTGAGTGCCGGCGTGGCCGGATGCTAGTGGAGTAGCCCCGGCTTCGGCTAAGGTAGCGGGTCGCCGCGGGCTGCATTGCGCAGTCTCGATACCCATTACCGAACCGGTTCCGCAGCGCGTGAACAAGCCAAACCCGATTCCAGATGACCAGTCCGCGCGCGTCGATCCGGATGCGTATGTGACTGTGCGCGGCCTGCGCACCGTGCTCGGCGGCAAGCCCATCTTCGACGGTATCGACCTCGACATCCCGCGCGGCAAGATCACCGCGATCATGGGCCCGAGCGGCACCGGCAAGACCACCCTGCTGCGCCATATCACCGGCCAGATGCCTGCCGATGCCGGCGAGATCCGCGTGAATGGCCTCAACGTCCCGGATCTCTCGCGCAAGCAGCTGTTCGACCTGCGCGAAGGCATCGGCTACCTGTTCCAGAATTCCGCCCTGCTCACCGATTTCGATGTGTTCGAGAACGTCGCCTTTCCGTTGCGCCAGCATCTGCGCCTGCCGGAGGAAATCGTCCGCAACATCGTGCTGACCCGGCTGCAGGCCGTGGGATTGCGTGGCGCGGCCCGCCTGATGCCGTCCGAGCTGTCCGGGGGCATGGCCCGGCGCGTGGCGCTGGCCCGCGCGATCATTCGCGACCCGGGCCTGATGATCTACGACGAACCGTTTGTCGGCCTCGACCCGATTGCCCTCAACCAGGTCCTCAAATTGATCCGTACCCTGAACGATACGCTGGGCATCACCAGCGTCCTGGTCGCGCACGAGTTTGCCGCGGTGCGACGCGCGGCCGACCTGGTCTACCTGATCGCCGGCGGAAAGGTTGCGGCGCAGGGCCATCCGGATGAACTGGCCGAGCGCGATTCGCCGTGGACACGGCAGTTTTTCGGCGGCGAGGCGGATGGGCCGGTGCCCTTTGAATACCCGGCGCACGACTACGCCGCGGATCTCGGCTTCCCGGCAGGTCCCGCATGAGCGCGCCGCGCAAGCAGGCCGCGATTGGCGATGCGATCGCCCAGGTCGGCGCGGCCGGTCTGTTCCTGTTCTCGATCCTGGCGGCGATCCCGAAGAGCCTGCGCCATTTCCGCGAGACCCTGCGGCAGATCTGGTTCGTCGGCGCCATGAGCCTGGTCATCATCATGACCTGCGGTCTTTTCGTCGGCATGGTGCTGTCCCTGCAGCTCTATTACACGCTGGCCAAGTTCGGCGGCACCGCCGCGCTCGGCACGGTGGTCGCCCTGTCGCTGTTCCGCGAGCTCGGACCGGTGGTCACGGCCCTTCTGTTCGCTGGCCGGGCAGGTACCTCGATCACCGCAGAGATCGGCCTGATGCGGGCGACCGACCAGCTCTCGGCCATGGAAATGATGGCGGTCGATCCGCTTGCCTACGTGATCGCGCCGCGATTCATCGCCGGGGTGGTGGCGATGCCGCTGCTGGCCTGTGTCTTCAATGCCCTCGGCATCCTCGGCGCGCATGCCGTCGGGGTCAGCTGGCTCGGCCTCGACAATGGCACCTTCTGGGGCAACATGACCGCCAACGTCGAGGTCTGGAGCGACCTGGTCAACGGCGTCTGGAAGAGCGCCGCGTTCGGCGCCGTCATCGCCCTGATCGCCACCTTCCAGGGCTACACCACGCCACCCACCAGCGAGGGCGTGGCCTATGCGACCACGCGCACGGTCGTCTCCTCGTCGATCGTCGTGCTCGCCCTTGATTTCGTAATGACCGCTTTCCTGATGTGACGGGACCCGCACCATGACCCAACCCAGACGTTCGTTCCAGCTCGGTACCGGCCTGTTCATCCTGCTCGGATTTTCCGCGCTGGCCTATCTCGCCACCCAGACCACGTCGGTAGCCAACTACCAGCAGGGCGACAGCTACGTGATCAAGGCCAAGTTCAGCAACATCGGCCAGCTCAAGGTGCGGGCACCGGTCAAGCTGGCCGGCGTGCGCATCGGATCGGTCCAGTCCATCGATCTCGACCAGAAAACCCTCGAAGCCCTGGTCAGGATCGGTATCGACAGGCGGTTCGAGGAAATTCCCGACGATTCGGCCGCGGCGATATTCACCAGTGGTTTACTCGGCGACCAGTACGTTGGCATCCAGCCGGGCGGGTCGCCGGTCATGTTCAAGGATGGCGACGAAGTCATCCTGACCCAGTCCTCGATGCAGCTGGAAGACCTGATCGGGAAGTTCCTGGTCAGCGGCGATGCGTCCAAGTCGCCCCCGAAAACGGACCCGGCTGCCGCGAACGAGGCAGCGCCGGTGCCTGACAAACACTAGGAGATTGAGGCATGCAGCGTTTCACGCCATGGATTTTCGCTGCGCTGGCAGCAGTCGTGCTGGCCCTTCCGGCCCAGGCGGCCGAGCGCTCGCCCGAGCAGGTCGTGCAGAAAATAGCCGATGACCTGGCCAACAGCATCGGTTCGCGCCGCGAGGAGCTGAAGAAGGACCACGAAAAGCTCATTCGCGAAATCGACGCGATCCTGCTGCCGCATTTCGACATCGAGTATGCCTCGCTGCTGGTGCTCGGCAGGAACGCGCGCGCGGCCAGTCCGGAGCAGCGTTCGCGCTTCGCCAAGGCCTTCTACAACTCGATCGCGCATCGTTATGCCGAGGGTCTGCTCAACTACACGCGCGGCAACGTGAACGTATTGCCGTTCAACGGCGAGCTCAACGACAAGCGCACGATCGTGCGCACCGAAGTCGTGCTCGACGATGGCAAGCGGGTTGCCGTGGACTACGCATTCCGTAAGACGTCGGCAAACGAGTGGAAGGCCTACGACGTGATCATCGAGGGCATTTCCTACATCACCAACTACCGCAACCAGGTCGCCGCCGAGATCCAGGCCACCAGCCTCGATTCGTTGATCGAGCGGCTCGAGACGCAGGGCGAAAAGGCCCTGGAGAGCATGGAAAAGAAGGCCGGCAAGTGAGCGCGCCGCTCGTGGTCGAGAGGGGTCCGGACGATTCCATCGCGGTGGCCGGGCGCATCGATGTTTCCAATGCGGCCTCGGCGCTGGCTGCCGGGGACCCCCTGTCGGCCGTCACTGCGAGAACCGACGTGGACCTGAAGGGTCTGGAAAGCGCCGACAGCGTGACCCTGGCCGTATTGCTGGCCTGGTCGGCGCGGGCCCGGCACAACGGCGGCGCGCTGGTGTTCCGGGACGTCTCGCCGCGCCTGCGCTCGATAGCCCACCTCAGCGATGCCGAGGACCTGCTCGGCATCGGATCCCCATGATCGCCGGCGCGCCTTATTCCGGCTGATTGCCCGGGTTGTTCTTCTTGTTCTTCTCGTATTCCCGCTGCTGCTCGAGCAGGCCGTCGATATCGTCCTCGTTGATGCCCTGCAACTGCTCGATGGCCTCGAACGGCGGTTCGCCGTCGTAGATCAGGTACAGGCGGCGCTGGCGATAGGCATCGCGATAGAACACGTAGGGATCGTAGGCGCCCTCGACGAGGTTTTCAGCGTCGATCGCGCTGGCCCGCAAGGTCACCAGGAACATCAGGCTGGGCCAGTGCTGGCGACCCATCGGGTAGTCGTGGGTGCGCGCATAGCGCGACATCGGGTCGAAGAAGTAGCTGTCGACCGGCATGCGCCAGATGTCGCGCGCGGTCGTCGAGCCGATCAGGGGCAGGACCAGGTACGGGCCTTCGCCGACGCCCCACTTCGCCAGGGTCGCGCCGAAATCGGTCTCCTGCGGAGGCAGTCGCATCTGGCTGGCCGGATCGAACAGGCCGAGGAATCCGACCGTGGTATTGATCACGAAGCGGCCCGTGCCCTTCAGTGCGTCCTTGATTTCGCCTTGCAGCGCATCATTGGCGATCGTTATCGGCATGCGCACGTTGGCGAAGAAATTGCTCAGGACCCGGCGCACGTTGGGCGAGGTCACCTTGCGATAGGCTACTGCCGTCGGGCGGATCACCGCGTTGTCCACCTTGACGTTGAAGGCATAGACCTTGCGATTGAACTTCTCCCAGGGATCGTCGGTGCGCGGTTTGCTGATCGTGCAGCCGGCGAGAACGAGCACGCAGGCCGCGAACAGTCCGTTGCGAAGCAGCGCGAAATGGGGGGTTTGAAGCATTGTTTATCGTTCCTGTCCCGCCTGCGGAGGGGTGTGGGCCCGGCGCAGGGAGGGGTGCGTCTGGCGAGTGTGCGCAGGGTATGCGAAATCGGGCAGGGCGTACACGGATGCAAGGCCGCGGGGGCCAATTTCAGGGTTTTGTTTGCACTGCACAATTCCGCCCCGTTACAATAGTCTCCAAACCTGTGTTAGCGAATCCTCAAGAGGCAACCCCAAGATGGCGCGTATTACCGTAGAAGATTGTCTTTCGGTCGTGGACAATCGATTCGAACTCGTGTTGATGGCGACCAAGCGCGCGCGTCAATTGGCCAAGGGCGCGGATCCGACGATCGATGCCCAGAACGACAAGCCCACCGTGGTCTCGCTGCGAGAAATCGCCGCCCGCAAGGTGGACCAGGCCATGATCGACGAGATCGATCGCCAGACCCGTGAGCGTGCCGAGCGCGAAGCGCTGGAATGGGCTGCGGCCGAAGTCGACGATGATCTGGCAAAGGTTGGCGACGACCTGTAACGTCCTCTTATCCCGCTGCCATTTCCGTCCTCCTGCGGCGGATTGACCCGACGCGGGATCGAGGTGGCAATGAAGGCAGCGGCAGATTCTCAAGGCGCAAGGCGTGGCAAGGGGCCCGCCTATCTGCTTGCCCTCGAGGACAAGCTGGCCGGCTATCT
>DAIMYT010000075.1:14707-17088 GCA_036734345.1 Dokdonella sp.
CGCCGAGCCTATGAGGTCGGGGCTCGCGCGCACAAGGGGCAGACGCGCAAGAGCGGCGAACCCTACATCACCCATCCGGTCGCGGTCGCCGGCATCCTCGCCGAACTCGGCATGGATGCGGAAACCATCATCGCGGCGATCCTGCACGATACGCTCGAGGACACCAAGCTCAGTGCCGCGGAACTCACCGCAGAGTTCGGCAGCACGGTCAGCGAGCTGGTCGATGGCGTCACCAAGCTCGACAAGCTGCAATTCAAGAGTCGCCAGGAAGCCGCGGCGGAGAGTTTCCGCAAGATGCTGCTGGCCATGGCGCGCGACCTGCGCGTGATCCTGATCAAGCTGGCCGACCGGCTGCACAACATGCGCACGCTGGAATCGATGGAGGCCTCCTCGCGCCGCCGCATCGCCCTGGAAACGCTCGAGATCTACGCGCCGATCGCCCAGCGCCTGGGCATGAACCGATTCAAGGCCGAACTGCAGGATCTCGGCTTCAAGGCGCTTTACCCGGACCGCCACCGGGTCATCTCCGCGCGCATCCGCACGGCGCTGGGCAACCGGCGAGAGGCGATGGCCAAGATCGAGGCGGCCCTGGATGCGCGCCTCGATGCGGAAGGCATCACGCATCGGACGATCAGCCGCATCAAGTCGGCCTACAGCATCTACCGCAAGATGCGTTCAGAGCACAAGTCGTTTGCCCAGGTAATGGACGTCTACGGTTTCCGCGTGGTCGTCGACAAGGTGATGCATTGCTACCAGGCGCTGGGTGCCGTGCACGCCCTCTACAAGCCGCTCGACGGGCGCTTCCGCGACTTCATCGCGATCCCCAAGGCCAATGGCTACCAGTCGCTGCACACCGTGCTTTTCGGATCCTTCGGCGAACCGGTCGAGATCCAGATCCGCACCGAGGACATGGATGCCGTGGCGGACCGCGGCGTCGCCGCCCACTGGGCCTACAAGAGCGATTCCTCGCCGGCCAACAGTGCCCAGAACCGTGCGCGCGAATGGGTTTCGAACCTGGTCGACGAGCAGAACCGCACGCCCTCGTCGCTGGAATTCATCGAGAGCGTCAAGGTCGACCTGTTTCCCGACGAAGTCTACCTGTTCACCCCGCGCGGCCAGATCCTCGCCCTGCCGCGCAATGCGACCGCGCTCGATTTCGCCTATGCCGTGCACACCGATGTCGGCAGCCATGCGGTGGCCGCGCGCATCGACAAGAAGCTCTCGCCCCTGCGCACGCGCCTGAGCAGCGGCCAGTCGGTCGAGATCATCACGGCGCCCTCGGCCGTGCCGAGCACGCAATGGCTGGAATGGGTGGTCAGCGCGAAGGCGCGTACCGCCATCCGCCACTTCCTCAAGCGCCTGCAACACGAGGATGCCATCGAGCTCGGCCATCGCATGCTCGATCGCGCGATGGATGCGCTTGGTGCATCGCTGGAAGTCCTGCCGCCCGACCAGCTGACCCGCTACCTCGAAGACAACAAGCTGCGCGCGCTCGAAGACCTGCTCGCCGACATCGCGCTCGGCAACCGCACGGCGGACCAGGTTGCGCGCTCGCTGCTGCAGCTGCACGACGAGGCATCCACCGATCCGCCCATGCATGCGGTCGAGAAGATCCTGATCACCGGCGCCGAACGCGGCGTGCTCAGTTTCGGCAATTGCTGCCATCCGGTGCCCGGCGACGAGATCATGGGCTACCTGTCGGCGGGCAAGGGCATCGTCGTGCACCGGCTCGAATGCCCGAACATGTCCGAGTTCCGCAAGTCACCCGAGCGCTGCGTCGAAATCGCCTGGGATACCAGCGTCAGCGGCGACTATCGCGTCGAATTGCGCATCATCGTCGCCAACAAGCCCGGCGTGCTGGCCCAGGTCGCAGCAGCGGTTGCCCAGGCCAATTCGAACATCGAGAATGTCGAATACAAGGAGCGCGACCTGATGAGCGCGACCCTGCTGTTCACCATCGAAGTGTCGAGTCGCAAGCATCTCGCCGATGTCATGCGCGGCGTGCGCCGGCTGGCCGTGGTCAATGCCGTCTATCGACACCCTGTCTGACCGAGGAGCACCACATGACCCATCGCCGCATTTTCCATTCCGACCGCGCACCCAAGGCGATCGGGCCGTATTCGCAGGCCGTGCAGGTCGGCAACACCGTCTACCTGTCGGGCCAGACGCCGCTCGATCCGGCCACCGGCGAACTGGTCGAGGGCGACATCTCCGTGCAGGCCCGCCAGGTCTTCGAGAACCTCAAGTCGGTGCTGGCGGCAGCGGGTCTCTCCTTCGAGCATGTGGCGCGGGTCGGCATCTACCTGACCGATCTCGGCAACTTCGCCGCGGTCAACGGGGTGATGAAGCAGTATTTCAGCGAGCCCTATCCGGCCCGCTCG
>DAIMYT010000076.1:0-16950 GCA_036734345.1 Dokdonella sp.
CGCCGGCCAGTGCCGGCGTGCCATCAAGGTTGAGTTGCACCAGCCCGATTGAAAACAGTTGCAGTACTTCGCGTGCGTAGTTTTCGTCGGGCCGGATATTGAGGGCGGGGTTGGCCTTCTGGTTCTGGATATGGCTGAGGTAGATGCCCATCGCCGGATGCAGGGTGACGCTTTCGAGCAGTTCGCGGAAGTTGCCGAATGCATGCGTCGCCAGCATGTCGTACCAGCTGGCGAGCGCCCAGGGCTGGTAGGCCAAGGTGCCGTTCTTGTTCGAGACGACGAAGATTTCGCTCAGCGCAAACGCAACACGCTGGCGCAACGGGTCGCCGGGAACCTGCATGCCGCGGCTCGGGTCGGGCGAGCCGAGTGCGTTGATCGTCCAGATCTCGAGGCGCGTGTCGTCGGTGACGTAGTTGTTGCCGATCGGCAGCGGCGGCAGGTTCTCCACCCAGTCGAGATAGGGAACTTCGGTCGAGACCGGGCGCGAGAACTGCTCGTCGATCCAGGCGCGATAGCCGATCGCGCGAACGTGCGCGATCTCCGCGAGGGTCGGACCGAAGGTCGCCTGGGTCAGGAAGCGCGCGGCGGCCGCGTCAGTGGCGGGTCCCTCGGCTGCGCTCTCGAAACCGTGGCCAAGCAGCGCATCGGGACGGTGGTCCTGCGCGTACGCCATCGTCCCTGCGCAGCATGTCAATGCGCACAGGAACCGGATCACGGCATTCGCGGCTGCAGTTCGATGCATGGGAGATTCCGCCGGCGGACCATCCCGACCATAGGACAGGATCCGCTGCCGAACCATGACGCACGGCACAACCGTGATTGACAGGGGGCCGTGGCTTCCTCAGGGGGCGGCAGTTGTTCCGGTCGCGGTTTCGACGGGCAGCTTGCGCCGCGACCAGTCCTCGAACGAACCGTCATAGAGCAGCACCGGATGACCGAGCAGGCGTGCCGCGAACAGCATGGCCGTGGCCTGCTGGCCGATATGGCAGTAGCCGATGACGGTATCGCCCGGCTTGACCCCGATCGCGTCGAACATCGAACGCAACTCCTGCGGCGACTTGAGCATGAGGTCTTCGCGGGTCACTTCATTGAAAGGCAGGCTCCTTGCGCCGGGGATATGGCCGGTCTCATGCGGACCCGCATGGGAAGCGCCGGTTTCGGTGCCGTCATAGAACTCCCGCGAGCGTGCGTCGACGAGGACAAAGCCGGCCGATTCCTGATGCGCCCTGACGAAAGCCGCGTCGACCACGATCGGACGCATCTTCAAGGGGGACAGCACGCCGCGCTTCGGGACACTCGCGATCGCGTCCGTGGTTTCGTGGCGCTCACGGACCCAGGCAGCCATGCCGCCGTCGAGCAGGGCGCTGCGCGCGCCAAGTCCGGCGGCGTCGAGGGTGAACAGCACGCGCGTGGTCGGCGATACCCAATCGCTGCCGAAGTAGACGACGATCTGCGAATCGTCCGCGATGCCGAGGGCAGCGAGCCGGTCGCGCAGTTCGTCGGCTGCGGGCAATTCCAGCATCAGGCCCTTGCCGCTGTGGTCGGACAAGGCAATGTCGTCCAGCGAGACATGGCGGGCTCCAGGGATATGGGCGGTGGCGTACTCGTCGCGATCGCCCACGTGCAGCAGCACGAGATCCGGGTCGTCCAGATGCGCGGCCAGCCAGTTCGTCGATACCGTCATCCCGGCGCCCGGCGTCGCAGGCGGAGCGGCCAGGGCCAGGGCGGGCATCAGCAGGCCGAGGGCCAGATATCGGATCGAACGCAACATGATGGAATTCCTTCTGCCGTCGACGGTGGTGTCGGCGCAGAGTATCGCGGCAATCGGACCGCAAAGTGGGACCAATTCAGGGCATATTCGGACATGCCGCTACGTCGGCAATCGCGTCCCTAGTCGAAGCCGAAGCGATCGCGATAGGCCCTCGGCGTCAGGCCAAAGCGTTTCTCGAAGGCCCGGCGCAACGCATGAGCGCTGCGAAATCCGATCGACGTGGCGATCCGATCGACATTGCTTCGTGGCAAGGCCAGCCGGCGTCGCGCTTCGGCCAGGCGCAGCGACAGCACGAATTCCGCCGGGGTTTCGTTGAATGCCGACTTGAATCGCCTGCTGAAATGGCGCGTGCCAAGATGGGCACGTTCCGCAAGGACGCCGACGGAGAGGTCGCGGTCCAGGTGGGTGAGCATCCAGCTGACCAGATCGGAGAACGCGTCGCTCGCGCGCGTCTGGAATTGCAGGGGCTCCGAATACTGGTTCTGGCCGCCGAGGCGCTTGACGTAGACGACCATCTCGCGCGCGGCGGAAAGGGCCACCCGGGCGCCGAAGTCCTCTTCGATCAGGGCCAACGCGAGGTCGATGCCCGCGGTCACGCCGGCGCCGGTGTAAAAGTTTCCGTCCTTGACGAACAGGGCGTCGGCGTCGACGAGGACGGCCGGAAACCGTTCGCGCAGGTCCTGCGCGTGTCGCCAGTGCGTGGTGGCGCGCCTTCCATCGAGCAGGCCGGCACGCGCCAGCGCATAGGCGCCCGTGCAGACCGAAGCGATGCGTCGGGTGTGCCGGGAGCGCTCGACCAGCCATGGAGCGAGCGCATCGGCGCTGCGCCCCTTTCTCAGGCCGACGCCGCCGGGAACGATGATCGTGTCGAGTTCCGGCGCATCCTCGAGACGGGTGGCCGGATGGAACACGATCCCCGACTCGGCGACAAACGGCTTTCCGCTGACGCCGATGACGAGGATTTCATAACACCGCGTGGACTGGCCGCGTGCATCGAAGCACTCGGCGCTGGCAAACGCCTCCGCCGGGCCGGTCAGGTCCAGGGCATTGATGCCGTCATAACCGATGATGCCGACACGCCGGGTCGAATGGGCCATGTGCCAAGCGTAGTGGCTTGGCGCCGCTTCGCACAGTGTCTCTCAGTCCGCCATCAGCCGAGCGATGCGAGCCACTCGTCGTCGGATCCCTCGTTGACGCCCTCGAACAGGAACGTCGAAAGGTAGCGCTCGCCGGTATCCGGCAGCATGGCGAGAATGACCGAACCGGCCTGCGCGCCCCTGGCGACTTCGAGCGCCGCGGCCACCGTGGCGCCCGCCGATACGCCGACGAAGAGGCCTTCCTTGCTGGCCAGCAGGCGGGCGGTATCGCGGGCCGTGACGTCGTCGACCGGCACGATGCGATGGGCCACATCGCGGTTGAGAACCTCGGGCACGAAATCCGGCGTCCAGCCCTGGATCTTGTGCGGCGTCCATTCCTTGCCCATCAGCATGGCGGCGCCGGTGGGTTCGCTGGCGATGATCTGCACTTCGGGGCGGGCGACCCGCAGCACTTCGCCGACGCCGGTCAGGGTGCCGCCGGTGCCCCAGCCGGTGACGAAATAATCGAGGCGCCTGCCGGCAAAGTCGCGCATGATTTCCGCGGCGGTGGTATTGCGATGCCAGGCAGGATTGGCCGGGTTCTCGAATTGGCGGGCAAGGAACCAGCCGTGCTTCTTCGCCAGTTCCTCGGCCTTGCGCACCATGCCGGATCCGCGCTCTGCAGCCGGCGTCAGGATGACCTTGCCGCCATAGGCGCGGATCAGCTTGCGCCGCTCGATCGAGAAGGACTCCGCCATCACCGCCACGAACGAATAACCGCGGGCCGCGGCGACCATGGCAAGAGCGACGCCGGTGTTGCCCGAAGTCGCTTCGATGATGGTTTGGCCGGGTTTCAGCACGCCGCGTTTCTCGGCATCGAGGACGATGGCGATGGCGAGGCGGTCCTTGACCGATCCGCCCGGATTGAAGGACTCGACCTTGACGTGCAGGTCGACGTTCTCGGGCGCAAGGCGGTGCAGCTTGACGATCGGCGTATTGCCGATGGTGTCGAGTATCGAGTCGTAGGACATGGTGTCGGATCTCCGCTGGATTTCAGGCCGCGCGCAAACCGGCCGCAAGGGGGTCTGTCGCATACAATGGAACCGCACCTGCCCAGTGTAGTCGATCGGCCAGGGCGGCGACTTCACCGACGATCAGCAGGGCCGGCGACTGCACCCCGTGCAGGGCGGCCACCTCGACCAGGTCGGCCAGGGTTCCGCGGACGATCCGTTGCCCGGGCCGAGTGCCGTTCTCGATCAGGGCGAACGGTGTCCGCGCCGGCCGGCCGTGCCGGACCAGGCCCTCGCGCAGGCGACCCAGTCCGCTGACCCCCATGTAGATGGCCAGGGTCTGCCGGTCCGCGGCCAGCGCCTGCCAGTCCAGCGTATCCATCGAGTCGCGACCCTGCGCGGTGACCAGCCTGACCGCCTGCGCGTGATCGCGATGGGTCAGCGGTATGCCGGCGTAGGCGGCGCACGCGATGGCCGCGGTGATGCCGGGAACCACTGCGTAGTCGATCGCATGATCGCGCAGGTATTCGAGCTCCTCGCCGCCGCGCCCGAAGATGAACGGATCGCCGCCCTTGAGGCGCACGACGCGACGTCCGGCCAGGGCATGCTCGCGCATGAGTTCGTGGATGCGTTGTTGCGGCGTGTGCGCGCCGCCGCCCTGCTTGCCGACTTCGATGAAGGTCGCGTCGCGGCGGGCGAGGTCGAGGATCGCGGCGGAAACCAGGCGGTCGTGCAGGATCACGTCGGCTTCGTTGAGTGCGCGCAGGGCATTCAGGGTCAGCAGGCCCGGATCGCCGGGCCCGGCGCCGACGAGGACGACCGAGCCGCGCGCGCCAGCACCGGCTGGCGCATTCAAGCTGGCCTGCAAGGCGCGTTCGGCCTGTTGCGGCCGGTTGCGCCGCAGCAAGGTGGCGACCTTTCCGCTGAACAGATCCACGAGGTAGCGCCGGCGCCGGGGCAGGTCGGGGAAGCGCTCGCGGATGCGCAAGCGATAGCGCGCTGCGAGTGCCGCCAGCGGGCCCAGCGAGGCGTCGAGCAGCGATTCGATGCGCTCGCGGACCAGCCGGGCCAGAACCGGCGCGGCGCCCGCCGTCGAAATGGCCACGACCAGGGGACTGCGATCGACGACGGCTGGCACCTGGAAGCTGGACAATTCGGCGTCGTCGACAACGTTGACGAACAGCCGGCGGCGCCCGGCCGCCTCGGCAATGCGCCGGTTCAGTGCGCGATCGCCGGTGGCCGCGATGACCAGCCAGGTGCCATCGAGCCAGCGCTCTTCGAAGGCGCCCTGGCGCAGGCGGATGCTGTCCTCCGCGCCGTGACGCGCCAGTTGTGGCGTGAAGTCCAGGGCGCCGACTTCGATGTCCGCGCCCGACTTGAGCAAGGCCTTCACCTTGCGTTCGCCGACACTGCCGCCACCTACGACGAGGACGCGTCGACCACCGAGATTGGCGAATAGCGGGTAGAGACTCATCCGCGAAGCGTAGGAGGCGCGGCACGGGAACTGAAATACCCAAAGCAGCGGACCATATGCAAATCGGTGATGAAGGGAATCCGGACGTCTAGACGTCCATAGTGGACGACTGCCGGCGGAGCGCCTATGCTGCAGGGCAACATGAGCCCTGCAGGACGTGTCCCGCCGGTTGCGGCAGACACCGCTCGCAGGGCGCAAGGTGCGAGCCGGCCGCGCCAGGTTTTGCCCCGGATCCGGATGCCACAAGCCAGGTTTTACTTGCATGACCCTGACCCAGTTGCGCTACATCGTTGCCATCGCCGATGCCGGCCTCAACATCACGCTGGCGGCCGAGCGCGTGCACGCGACCCAGCCGGGCATCTCGCGCCAGCTCCGCCAGCTCGAGGACGAACTCGGCTTCCAGTTCTTCCTGCGCAAGGGCAAGAGCCTCGAATCGATTACCACGGCCGGCGCGCAGGTCATCGCGCGCGCGCGGGTCATCCTCGCCGAAGCGGCGAACATCCGCGTGCTGGCCGCCAACCTGCGCAGCGAGGTCGACGGCGAGCTCGTCATCGTCACCACCCATACCCAGGCCCGCTTCGTGATCCCTTCCGCGGTGGCTGCGGTCAAGCGCCGCTTCCCGCACGTCGGCGTGCGCCTGGAACCGCACGGTGACATCGAACTCATGGAACTGCTCGGCAAGGGCGTGGCCGACGTTGCCATCGTCAGCACCGCCGGTGCGCCGCCGAATGCCGACCTGGCCATTCCGATCTACCGCTGGGATCGCCAGATCCTCGTGCCGCGCTCGCATCCGCTGGCCGCGCTCGGCCGTGCGCCGCGCATCGAGGAACTGGCCGGGCATGCCCTGGTCAGCTACGAATCCTCGCTGGCTGCCGAGTCCTCGTTGCGCCGGGCCTTCGAAGTGGCCGGCTGCGAACTGAAGCTCGCCGTGACGGCGCGCGATGCCGACCTGATCAAGACCTACGTGCGCGCCGGCCTCGGCGTCGGCGTGCTCGCCGAAATGGCGCTCGGCGAGGACGATCGCGCGGAGCTCAGCGTGCTCTCGGCGAGCGGTCTGCTGCCCACCTGCACGACCTGGGTCGTCCTGCAGCGCGACCGTGTGCAGCGCGACTATGCGCTCGACCTGATCGCGGCCCTCGCGCCGCATATCGACCGACGCGACCTCGTGCGCGTCGTCGAGGGCGCGGCCGCGGCCGATTGGCCGGCACCTCCGCACTGGCGCGATATCCAGCGCAGTCCTGTTGCCCATCGCGCGGCCTGAGCGGGGCGAAAGGCGTGTGCCAAGCGAGCGGACGTTTGATCGTGCGGGCTCTGATGTCAGGTGCCGCGTTGCCGCTTCGGCATTGGCTTGATCCGCGATGCCTTTCGCTTGGCGCTTCTGCAGGAGCCCCTCAAGGGGCGAGCCCTCCGGTCCGTCCGCGAAAAACTCGCCCGTAAACGGGCTCTTGCGACATCGCGGCTTCGTTGCGATCCTGTCTCCGTGGAGCCCCTGTCAGCGGCGATGCTTTTTTTCGCAATCGGAACGAACAACTTCGGGCATGAATGCCCCTGCTGCATCGGCCGCAGCGATCCCTGCCATGTGTCGCGCAATCCCGATGGGCTTCCTGCAGCGGATCGATGGCTGGATACCATCGATGCTGAACACGGCCAATGGCACGCCTTCGCAATTGCGCAGCGCCACCTCGCCGCCAACCGCCACTAGGGCAGCAAAGGCCACTTCGACATCGAGCACGATCGGAATCGGCCACAAGCTGTCGTCGGATAGGCGCATGTCGTCAAGCACGCTGGTGTAGTCGCGGCGGCCGAGGAAGCTTTCGAGCGGCGAGAACGCGCCATTGAGCGGCAGTTCGAGGTCGCAGAGCTGGCGTTCATCGAGGTCCCAGCCAGGCAGGGTGGCACTGCGCTGCTTGAGCGCGAGGGCTTCGGCCGCGGGCAGGCAGAGATCCTTGAGGACGCCGCCATGCGGCGGGTTCAGGGATTCGTGGTAGTGCTGGACGACGGCAAGGCTGGGCATTCGTGTTCGCCTGGGTGGAGGTGGAGGTTGGTTGTTTCCGAAGTGGTGCAGGAGGCGGATCAGACTTGAATGGCACTGACCAAGGGGCGAGCCTCATCAACTTCCGTTCGTGGTGAGCCTGTCGAACCATGAGCGGAAGTTCGCCTCAGCCGTTCCGCAACTTGCGTTCATCCTGGGACAGGCTCACGACGAACGGCTTGAGCAAGCAGGACCTCAGCCAGGAATCAGCCCTGATTCAGTGCCATTCGGATCAGACTTCGAGATGGATGCCGCATTCGCGCTTGAGGCCGAAGTAGCGCGTGTCCTCTTCGCGCATGCCGGGTTGCCAGCGTGTCGTCGTGTGCACATCGCCGATCGACACGTAGCCCTCATGCCAGAGCGGGTGATAGGGCAGGTCGTGGCGGCTCAGGTATTGCCAGACATCGCGATCGCTCCAGTCGACCAGCGGATGCAGCTTCCAGCGGCCGTGCCTGAGTTCGAGCACCGGCGTCGACGTGCGCGTGCTGGCCTGGCTGCGACGCAGGCCGGCGAACCAGGTGCGCGCGCCGAGATCATCGAGCGCGCGGCGCAACGGTTCGACCTTGCGCAGCCCGTCGTAACGCTGCAGCCCTTCGAGGCCCTGCTCCCAGAGGCGGCCGTAGCGCGCCTCCATCCAGGCACGTCCGAGGCTTGGGCGATACACGCGCAGGTCCAGGCGCAGGCGTTCGGTCAGTTCGTCGGCGAACTGGTAGGTTTCCTCGAACAGGTAGCCGGTGTCGACGAGGATGACCGGGATGTCCTGGCACTGCCGGCTGACCAGGTGCAGCGATACCGCGGACTGCGCACCGAAGCTCGACGACAGCACGTGCTGGCCGGGCAGGGTATCAAGGGCCCAGGCGACGCGCTGTTCGGCGCCTTGCGATTCGAGCCAGCGATTCAGCGTGGCCAGCGCACGCGAATCCTCGGCTGCGGAAACCAGGTCGGGAAGGATGCTCATGATTGCACCTGCACGGGTATGGATGCGGCGGCCGGCACGATGCTGGCGCGCACGAGAAAATCACCGAAGCCCTCGCCATCCGAGCGGTCGGCCGCGTAGCGCGCGAAAAGCGCGTCCAGTTCGCCGAGTATTTCCGCCTCGGCGATGTTCTCGCGATGCAGCCGGTTGAGGCGCTGTCCGCGCCTGTCGGCGCCGAGCATCAGGTTGTAGCGACCGGGCGCCTTGCCGACAAGGGCGATCTCGCCGAGGTAGGGTCGCGAGCAGCCGTTCGGGCAACCGGAAATGCGCAGATGGATCGGCGCATCGCCCAGGGCGTGTTTGCCGAGCAGTTGCTCGACCTTGCCCAGCAGGTCGGGCAGATAGCGCTCGGCTTCGGCCATGGCCAGCGAGCAGGTCGGCAACGCCACGCAGGCCAGTGCGTTGAGGCGCAAGGGTCCCGCGCTGCGGTAGCCGTGCAGGCCATGGGCGTCGACCAGCGCATCGATGCCGGCGCGCGCGTCCGCGTCGACGTTGGCGATGACCAGGTTCTGGTTCGGAGTCAGGCGGAAGTCACCACGATGGATGCGCGCGATCTCGCGCAGGCCGGTGAGCTGCGTGGTGCCCGTGCGATCGGCGAGGCGCCCGGCCTCGATGCGCAGGTTCAGATGCCAGCGGCCGTCGTGTCCTTCGATCCAGCCGAAGCGGTCGCCGTTGTGCTCGAAGCGGAAGGCTTGCGCGGCACCCAGCGTGAAGCTGGCGCGACGTTCGACTTCCTGCCGGAACCAGTCGACGCCGCGATCCTCGATCGTGTACTTGAGCCGCGCGCGCTTGCGCATTTCGCGATTGCCGAAATCGCGCTGGGTGGTGAGCACCGCTTCGGCCACCGCGAACAGCTGGTCAGGAGTGATGAACCCGATCAACTGGCCGAGCAGTGGATAGGTTTCGGCATCGCCATGGGTAGCGCCCATGCCACCGCCGACGCTGACATTGAAGCCGGTCAGCCGACCCTCGTCGAGGATCGCGATGAGCCCGAGATCGTGCGCAAAGACATCGACATCATTGATGGGCGGCACGGCAAAGGCGATCTTGAACTTGCGCGGCAGGTAGGTCTCGCCGTACAGCGGCTCGTGCTCCACTTCGCCGCCGGCCACGCGTTCCTCGTCCAGCCAGATCTCGTAGTAGGCGCGGCTGTTCGGCTTGAGGCGCCCGGACAGGCGCGCGGCCCAGTCGTGCACGGTCGCATGCGCCTGTGATTCGACCGGATTGGCCGAGACCAGCACATTGCGGTTGACGTCGCCGCAGGCGGCCACGGTGTCGACCAGGCTCGCGTTGATTGCCTGCATGGTCGCCTTGAGCTCGTGCTTGATCACGCCGTGGAACTGGAAGGCCTGGCGCGTGGTGATGCGCAGCGTGGCATTGGCGTGACGCGTGGCGATTGCATCGAGCGCCAGCCATTGCGCCGGCGTGACCACGCCGCCCGGCGTGCGCGTGCGGATCATGAAGCTGTAAGCCGGTTCGAGCTTCTGCTGGCGGCGTTCCTCGCGCAGGTCGCGATCGTCCTGCTGGTAGCTGCCATGGAACTTGATCAGCGTGGTGTCGTCCTCGCGTATCGCGCCGGTGTGCGCATCGGCCAGGCTTTCACGCAGGCTGCCGCGCAGGCGCTGGCTGGCGCGCTTGATGCGCTCGACGGGGGAGGTGGGGTTGCTCATGTGCGTCTGTCAATGAGGTAGGAAGGTTCTCGCGCTCAGTACACGTCACGCGAATAGCGGCCGTCGCGACGCAGGGCCTCGAGTCTTTCGGCGGCGCCCTCGCGGTCGAGTCCCGCCTGCGCGGCGATGATCCCGAGCAGGCTCTCCTCGACATCCCGGCCCATGCGCGTGGCGTCGCCGCAGACGTACAGATGCGCGCCGTTCTCGAGCCAGTGGTAGAGCTCGCGGGCGTGTTCGCGCAGACGGTGCTGCACATAGACCTTTTCCGCCTGGTCGCGGGAAAAGGCCAGATCGAGTCGCTGCAGGCGGCCCTCGCGCAATGCCTCCTGCCATTCGACCTGATAGAGGAAATCGCTGCGGAAATGCGGGTTGCCGAAGAACAGCCAGTGGCGTCCGCCGGCACCCGTCGCGGCGCGCTCCTGCATGAACGCGCGAAACGGCGCGATGCCCGTGCCGGGACCGATCATGATGAGGTCGCGGTCGGCATCGGCGGGCAGGCGGAATCGATCATTCCTTTCGACAAAGACCGGGATGCGTGACTCGTCGCCGGCGCGTGCGAGGAAGCCTGAAGCGGCGCCGCCGTGGTCGAAGCCGAACGACTTCCAGGCGACATGGTCGACGGTCAGATGGGCCTCCTCGCCGACCCGCTTGCGACTGGAGGCAATCGAGTAGAGCCGTGGCGCCAGCGGGCGAAGGGCGGCCACCAGTTCATCGGCGCTCCAGCTCGCCGGCCATGCGCGCAACAGGTCGATGACCTGATGGCTGCCGAGCAGGTCCGTCAGTTGCGCAGCCTGGTCCGGTGCGAGCAAGCGGTTCAGGCCGGCGTCCCCGGCCAGCGCGGCATGTGTGGCCACAAAGGGCCGGCCGAGCCGGGTCAGCTCGCGACGCGATTCAAGCCAGTCGCGCAGGGAACGGGATTCACTGCCGATCGCCACGGTGGTCTCGCCGTCGAGGCCGAGCGTGCCCAGCACGCTGTCGACCAGGGACACGGCATTGCGCGGCCAGACGCCGAGCGAATCGCCCGGTTCGTAGTCGAGCGCGGATCCTTCCAGCGAAAGCTCGAGGTGGCGCACATCCCTGGTGCTGTTGCGCGCGGTGATGCGCTGGTTGGCCAGCAGTTCGGCGGCGAACGGGCGATCGCGATCGTGCCTTGCCACGCTGGCGGCGGCGCGCAGAGGGACGACGCTGGCCCGCGCCACCGCTTTCGGTGCCGATTCGCGCGCGTGCTCGAGTGCGCGTCGCTGCCACGCTTCCGCGACGGTTTGGATATCGAGATCGGCGTCACCGCGCTCGAACAGGCGTTCGGCGCCGAGTTCCGCAAGTCGCGCGTCGAGGCGGCGGCCAATGGCATTGAATTGCGGGTAGCTCGAATCACCGAGGCCGAGCACGGCGAAACGCAGGCCCTGCAGTTGCGGCGCCCGCTTGCCGCCCAGGTGTTCCACCAGGGCGCGCGAATCGTCGGGCGGATCACCGTCACCCTGGGTGCTGATGACGACATAGAGCAGGCGCTCGTTTTTCAGTTCGCGCAACGGGAATGCATCCGCACGAAGCAGTCGCACCGCGCAGCCGGCTGCTTCGATGTCATTCGCAAGACGCTCGGCGACGCGCCTGGCATTGCCGGTCTGGCTGCCGTAGAGGACCGTGACCGGAGTGATGCCGGGGCTGGCGGCTGCCGGGGGCGTCGGCGCAACAGCCGCTGTCGATGGACTGGCGGCAAGACCCGCGCTGTATCCGGACAGCCACCAGAGTGCATGGGTGTCCAGTCCGTCGAGCAGGCGTGCGAGCAGGATGCCCTTGTCCTCGGGCAGCGGAACCTGCGGCGGCGTGGCGAATTGGGCTGACATCGGGGCGGGCAGGCCGGTATGGACGGCTATGCGTCCTTCGAGCATCGAGGCTACGAACTTGTGCCTGGGCGCGGAAGGTAGTTTTGCTCATGCGCATATGCAGCGAATGCATGAGCAGCGGACGCGGGCCGTTCGAGGCGCTATGCTCGACATGGCCTTCAGCCCGCAGACAAGGAAAGACAGCCGATGAACAGCCCTGCCTCGAGCAAGCTTGCGGTCCTCATCGATGCCGACAATGCCCAGCCATCGATCATCGATGGCCTGCTCGCCGAGGTGGGCAAGTACGGCACGGCCAGCGTCAAGCGCATCTACGGCGACTGGACGATTCCACAACTGAAGGGCTGGAAGGACGTCCTGCTCTCGCATTCGATCCAGCCGATCCAGCAGTTCCGCTACACGACCGGCAAGAACGCGACCGACTCGGCGATGATCATCGACGCCATGGACCTGCTCTACAGCGAGCGCTTCGACGGCTTCTGCATCGTCTCCAGCGACAGCGACTTCACGCGCATCGCCATGCGCATCCGCGAATCGGGACTGACCGTCTACGGCTTCGGCGAGCGCAAGACGCCGACGCCGTTCGTCGCCGCCTGCGACAAGTTCATCTACACCGATATCCTGGTCGACAAGGACGACGAGGTCGATGCGCCGGCCAAGGCGACCCAGGCGGCGCGGCAGATCGGCAAGGACCGCAAGCTGGCCAGCCTGTTGCGCAAGGCGGTCGAGGCGGCGTCCGACGATACCGGCTGGGCCAACCTGTCGCCGGTCGGCAGCCATATCGCCAAGCAGGCGCCCGATTTCGATCCGCGCAACTATGGTTTCCGCAAGCTGCGCGAGCTGGTTGCCGCGAGCAAGCTGTTCGACATGGAAGAGCGCGTGGTCGGCGCCGGGCCCGGCAAGTCGGTCTACCTGCGCGAGCGGCGCAAGCAATAGCTTGCTGGCAGCCCGTGCGGTGCGATGTGTTGCCGAGCTGTCGTAGGAAGCGGCTTCAGCCGCGATGCTTTTTCTCCTGATGCCGAACGGAGAGCGTGCGAAATCTCGCGCGGGCTTTGATGGCTCTTGCGGCGTTTCCGCTTCGTTGTTGAGCATGAATGCCCTTCCTGCGAAGAGCGTGCGAATTGCGGCGCGGGCTTCGATGGCGTGTCGCGCGTTTCCGCTTCGTTGTTGGGCATGAATGCCCTTCCTGCGAAGAGCGATCGAATTGCGGCGCAGGTGTCGATGAGGTGCCCCGCGTTTCTGCTTCGTTGTTGGTCTCAGCCGTCGTCGCGCTGCCGGGATGCCGCGCGATAGCTATGCAGGATGCGTTCGCCGAAGCAACAGATCGTCACCTGCAGATCCTTGCCTGCATGCGAGGCGATTGCCTCGAGGGCGACCCTCGCCGCAAGCTCGGGGGGATAGCCATACACGCCGCAACTGATGGCGGGAAACGCAATCGACGCGAGGGCGTTCTCTTTCGCCAGGCGCAGCGCGTTGCGGTAGCACGCGGCAAGCAAGTCCGGCTCACCGCGGTCACCTCCCTCCCAGACCGGGCCGACCGTGTGGATGACGAATCGCGCGGGCAGGTCGAAGCCGGGCGTGATGCGCGCCTCGCCAGTCGGGCAGCGCACGCCGGGGCGCACCTGGGGCAGGGCGCGGCAGGCTGCGAGCAGGCGCGGGCCGGCCGCGCGATGGATGGCGCCATCGACCCCGCCGCCACCGAGCAGGGTTTCATTGGCGGCGTTGACGATCGCATCGACGGGTTGCGCGGTCAGGTCGGCCTGGACGATCCGGATCATCTGCGCATGATCGGGTGGCAGCCCGGAAAAACCAAGCGGCCAGGCGTTCGGCAGGCGCGGAAAGACTACGTTTCCTGAACGTTCGCCAGATACTGAACTCATGGGTATTGTAAAATACCTGCCTAGGACATAATATCCATGGCATGAAATCGACCCCGGACTCCTCCTTTGCCTACGAGTTGCACGATGTCACCTGCCTGTTCCGCAAGCATTTCGACCGTCGTGCCATCCGTTTCGGCCTGACCCGCGCGCAATGGCGGGCGCTCAAGGCCATTCGCCGGCGCGAGGGCCTGAGCCAGAGCGAGCTGGCCGAATTCCTCGAAATGGAGCCGATCGCCATCGGTCGCGTCATCGACCGGCTGGCGGCGGCGGAATTCGTCGTGCGCAGGGCGGATCCGAATGATCGCCGGCGCTGGCGGCTGCACCTGACGCCGAAGGCGCATGCGGTCACCGACGACATGGAAATCATAGCCGGCGAGTTGCGCCAGGAAGCCCTGGCCGATGTCGACGAGGCCGATTTCGAGGCCTTCCAGCGCGTGCTTTCGCGGATCCGCGTGAACCTGGCCGCGATCGAAGCCCCCGCCGACTCCCCCGAATTCCTGAAACAGGGCACGTCATGACCAGCAAGCAGACCCTCGAACCGACCGACGGCGCCGAAATCGCGGCGCCCGCGCGCAAGCGCGGCAACCGCATCCTGTGGATAGCCGGCCCGCTCGCCGTGGCGCTCGTTGCCGGCTACTTCTACATCACCGCCGGGCGCTATGCCTCGACCGACAATGCCTATGTGCAGGCCGACCAGGTCACCATCGCCCCGCAGGTGGGCGGCCGCGTCGTCGAAGTCGCGGTGCGCGAAAACCAGCAGGTGCACAAGGGCGATCTCCTGTTCCGCATCGATCCGCAGCCGCTGCAGATCGCCGTGGCCCAGATGGAGGCGCAGATCGCCGCCGCCGGCGACTATCTCAATGCCTCGCGCGATACCTACCGTTCGGCCAGCGCCGACCTGCGCTCGGCCGAGGCGACGCTGCGCAACGACGAAGCGCAGCTCAAGCGCATGCGCGAACTGCGCGCCAAGGGCCTGGTCGCGCAGAAGGACCTGGACGATGCCACCAACACGGTCGCCACGGCGCGCGGCGCACGCGACAGCGATGCGGCGACCCTGGCCAAGGCGCGGACCATGCTCGGCGGCAGGGTCGACACGCCACTCGAGGACCTGTCCGGCTACAAGGTGGCCCAGGCCCAACTGGAAAAGGCCAGGCTCGATCTCTCCCATGCCGAAGTGCGCGCACCGATCGACGGCACCATCGGCAAGATGCATTTGCAGCCGGGCGACTATCTCAATGTCGGGCAGGCCGCCATGCCGCTGGTCTCCAATACGCTCTGGGTCGAGGGCAATTTCAAGGAAACCGACCTCACCCACGTGCGCGTCGGCCAGCCGGCGACGATCGAAGTCGACACCTTCCCGGGCCAGCACTGGAAGGCCGAGGTCGCATCGATCAGTCCGGCGTCGGGGTCGCAGTTCTCGATCCTGCCGGCGCAGAACGCCACCGGCAACTGGGTCAAGATCGTGCAGCGCATCCCGGTGCGCTTCCAGATCGAGAGTGCGACTCGCGACGGCATGATCCTGCGCGCCGGCATGAGTGCCAATGTGGAGATCGACACCGGCCGCCAGAACTCGTTGCTCGGGCGCTGGACCGGCCGCCACGACGGCGAACCGGAAGTCGCCTCGCTGCGTTGATGGCATGGACGTCCTGACCGGTTGCGGCACAACCCGCCGCAGGGCCTTGACGACGCCGGCGCCGCTGGCCTGGAATTCACTGGAACTGCCATGAACGCCATTGCCTCGCACCGCGAGGTCCCCAATCTGCCGCTGCTGGTCGTCTCGATCATGCTGGCGACCCTGATGCAGGTGATCGACTCGACGATCGCCAACGTGGCGCTGCCCGACATGCAGGGTTCGCTGTCGGCGACCCAGGACCAGGCGGCCTGGATCCTGACCTCTTACATCGTCGCCGCGGCGATCGCCACGCCTGCCACCGGATGGCTGGCCGCGCGCTTCGGGCGTCGCCAGTTGCTGGTGATTGCCATCGCCGGATTCACCTTCGCTTCGGTGCTCTGCGCGTTCGCCACCGGCATCGGTGAAATGGTGGTCTTCCGCGTGCTGCAGGGACTGTTCGGTGCGGCGCTTGTGCCGATATCGCAATCCTCCCTGCTTGATGCGTTCCCGCCAGAAAAACATGGCGCGGCCATGGCCCTGTGGGGCATGGGCGTCATGGTGGGTCCGATCGTCGGTCCGCCGCTCGGCGGCTGGCTGACCGACAACTACAGCTGGCACTGGGTGTTCCTGATCAACGTGCCGGTCGGCATCGTCGCCCTGCTCGGCGTGCTCGCCAGCGTGCCCGCCGACGAAACGCGGAGCAGCCGCTTCGACTGGCGCGGTTTCGCCTTCCTCGCCATCGGCATCGCCGCGTTGCAGCTCATGCTCGACCGCGGCAACGAGAAGGACTGGTTCTCGGCGGTCGAGATCCAGGCCTACCTCGCCCTGACCTTCCTCGGCTTCTACCTGTACTGGGTGCACTGGCGCAGCAGCGAGAGGACCTTCGTCAACCTGTCGCTGCTCGGCGACCGCAATTTCGGCGTCGCGACGCTGTTCATCTTCATCGTCGGCGTGCTGTTGTTCGCGACCATGGCGCTGATGCCGCCCTACCTGCAGAACCTGATGAACTATCCGGTCGTGACTACCGGCCTGCTGCTGGCGCCGCGCGGTGTCGGCACCCTGGTGGCGATGACAGCGGTCGGACGCCTGCTCGCGCGCGGCATCGATCCACGCAAGCCGATGGCGATCGGCATCCTGCTGATTGCGCTGTCGCTCGGCCTGAGTGCCCAGTTCGGGCCGGATGTCCCGGTCTGGCCGATCATCAACGTCGGCGTGCTGCAGGGCCTCGGCCTCGGCCTGGTATTCGTGCCGGTGTCGACGCTGGCCTATGCAACGCTGCCGGGTCCCTCGCGCACCGAGGCCGCCGGAATCTTCAGCCTGTCCCGCAACATCGGTTCGAGCATCGGCATTTCGATCATGTTCACCCTGGTGGCGCGAAATACCCAGATCAACCACGCGGAACTGGCCGCGCGGATCACGCCCTTTTCCACCAACCTGCCGACCGGTATCCTGAACCCGGATTCGTTGCAGGGCCTGGCGGCGCTCAATGCCGAAGTGACGCGCCAGGCGGCCGCCATTGCCTACATCAATGACTTCTGGCTGATGATGTGGCTTACCCTTGCTGCGTTACCCTTCCTGCTTCTGTTCCGGATTCCCCGGCGCCAGGCC
>DAIMYT010000077.1:0-16852 GCA_036734345.1 Dokdonella sp.
AGCGGACCAGCTTCGCGGCGACCTCGATGCCGATATTGTCCTGCGCCTCAAGCGTGCTGCCACCGATATGCGGGGTCAGGATCACCTGGTCCATGCCGACCAGGGGCGATACGAACGCATCCCCGTTGCCCTTGGGCTCGATCGGAAACACGTCGACTGCAGCGCCGGACAGGTGCCCCGAGTGCAGGCTTTCGGCGAGCGCGTCGATGTCGACGACGTTGCCGCGCGAGGCATTGATCAGCGCGCTGCCCTTGCGCATGCGCGCGAGCTGCTGCGCGCCGATCATGTTGGCCGTCTGTGGCGTCTGCGGTACATGCAGGGTCACCACGTCCGCGCGTTGCAGGAGGTCGTCGATTCCGCCAGCCGGGCGGGCATTGCCTAGGGTGAGCTTGGATTCGATGTCATGGAAGATCACGCGCATGCCGAGGCCCTCGGCGAGCAGGCCGACCTGGGTCCCGATGTGCCCGTAACCGATGATGCCGAGTACCTTGTCGCGTACTTCGAAGCTGCCCGCCGCGGACTTGGACCAGCCGCCGCGATGGCACTCGGCGTTCTTCTGCGGGATGCGGCGCATCAGCAGGATGGCCTCGGCCAGCACCAGCTCGGCCACGCTGCGCGTGTTCGAATAGGGCGCATTGAAGACCGGGATTCCATGGCTTTGCGCGGCCTCGAGGTCGACCTGGTTGGTGCCGATGCAGAAGCAGCCGATGGCGATCAGGCGCTTGGCTTCGGCCAGCACATCGGCGCTCAGCTGGCTGCGCGAACGGATGCCGATCAGGTGCGCTTCGCCGATGCGCCGCTTGAGTTCATCGTCGGGCAGCGACTTCTCATGTCGTTCGATCTGCGAATAGCCGGCCGCGGAAAAGGTGTCGATGGCACTCTGGCTGATGCCTTCGAGCAACAGGACACGGATATCCTGCTTGGGGTATGAGGTTTTTTTCATGGTCTGGACAGGGCAGGGACTTGGTTGCAGCGGATACCATTCCGTGGCTGCCGCGGGATACCGACTATGCCAGAACTGGCAAGATTTGCGGCAGTGCAGCAGTAGACGATGCCGTCCATCACTGGCAGGCTAGTTGCCAATGGCCGGTCCCTCCCGGCTGCCATGGGCCCGTGCATCCGGCTGATCAACGGTCGAATGCCTGGCCGGCCGTCCATCCCGCCTATCGATGCTGAATCCATGAACGACCCACGCCTTCTCCGCCTTAACCAGCGCGTACCGCGGCTCGAGCTGAAGACGGATGCTGCCGATCGGGAATTCTACGGTCGCGACTGGACCCGGCGCTGGCTGCCTGCGCCGCTGGCCATTGCGTTTCCGGCCAGCGCCGGCGAGGTCCAGGACATCGTGCGCTGGGCCGTCGCCGAAAGCGTGGGCCTGGTTCCTTCGGGCGGACGCACCGGATTGTCCGGTGGCGCGGTGGCGGCGAACGGTGAGCTGGTCGTCAGCTTCGAGCGCATGAACAAGGTGCTGGCGTTCGATCCTGTCGACCGCATCATGACGGTCCAGCCCGGCCTGGTCCTCGAATCGCTGCAGCGCAGCGCGATCGGGCACGGACTGATCTACCCGGTGGATTTCGGCGCACGCGGATCCTGTTCGATCGGTGGCAGCATCGCCACCAACGCGGGCGGGATCCGCGTGATCCGTTACGGCAACACGCGCGAATGGATCGCCGGTCTCAAGGTCGTGACGGGCACCGGCGAGCTGCTCGACCTCAATCGCGGACTGATCAAGAACTCCAGTGGCTATGACCTGCGCCATCTCGTGATCGGCGCGGAAGGCACGCTCGGCATGGTCGTCGAGGCCAGCGTGCGCCTGACCGATGCGCCGCCGGCATCGAACGTCATGGTATTTGCCGTGCCGGCGATGGATGCGCTGATGCGTGTCTTCGACGCCTGCCGCAGCAAGCTGACCCTGAGCGCGTTCGAGTTCTTCACCGATCGCGCGCTCGCCCATGTGGTCAGGCATGGCGCACAGGATCCCTTCGCGAAGATCTCGCCGTACTACGTCATCACCGAATTCGATGCGCAGGACGAAGCACGGCAGGCACTGGCGCTTGAGGTCTTCCAGCTGTGCCTCGATAACGGCTGGGTCGAGGATGGCGTGATCAGCCAGAGCTCGGCCCAGGCCGCGGCGCTCTGGCGCTTGCGCGAGGGCATTACCGAGAGCCTGGCGAGCCTGCGTCCCTACAAGAACGACATCTCCGTGCGCATCAGCGCGATCCCGTCGTTCATGGAGGCGATGCGCCGGATCTTCGCCAGCGAGTATCCCGCCTACGAAGTCATCTGGTTCGGCCATATTGGCGACGGCAACCTGCACATCAACGTGGTCAAGCCAAGCGAAGTCGGTGACGACGAGTTCATCAGCGAATGCGAGCGCGTCACCGCGCTGCTTTCGGACACACTGGCCCGCTTCGGCGGCAGCATCTCCGCCGAGCACGGCATTGGCCTGGTCAAGAAGAAATACCTGTCGGGGACGCGCAGCGAGGCGGAAATCGCCGTGATGCGGGGCATCAGGCTGGCGCTGGATCCGCACGGCGTGATGAATCCGGGCAAGGTTTTCGACACGGCTTGATGGGCTTGCCGATCCTCTATTCGTTTCGGCGCTGTCCCTTTGCCATGCGCGCCCGCATGGCCCTGCTGGCCAGCGCACGGTGCTGCGAACTGCGTGAAGTGGCCTTGCGCGACAAGCCGGCGGAGCTGCTCGAGGCATCTGCGAAGGGAACCGTGCCGGTGCTGGTCGACGTGGATGGCAGCGTTATCGAACAGAGCCTGGACATCATGCTGTGGAGCCTGCACGGGAATGATCCCCTGCATTGGCTGCCGTCGACGGCGCGTTCGATGGATGAGGCGCGCAGCCTGATCGGCGGGTGCGACGGCGAGTTCAAGCAGGCACTGGACCGTTACAAGTACCCGGATCGATACCCCGGGGCCGACAGGCTCCGGCAACGTGCGATTGCGGGGCGGTTCCTGGCAGGACTGCAGGCGCGGCTCGAGGGTAGGGCCTGGCTCGGTGGCGCGCATGCGGCGCTGGCCGACTACGCGATCATGCCGTTCGTCCGCCAGTTCGCGATGGTCGAACCCGACCGGTTCGCTGGACAGGCCTGGCCCTCGCTCCATCGATGGCTCCAGGCCCTCACCGATTCGCCGATCTTCTCGCGCAGCATGGAAAAGCAGGAACCCTGGCGCAGCGGTCGGCCCGGCATCCTGTTTCCGGCATCGGCCGGGTTCCGCGAATGACCCTTGTACCGGGCCAGTCAGTCGCCATTTGAAGAGTCAATCAGTTACTTGACCGAGAAGACCATGAGCGAGTCCGCGATGATGATCCCATGCCTGAATTGTGCGGCGATGAATCGCGTGCCGCAGGCGCGACTGGGCGATGCACCGGTTTGCGGGCGCTGCCAGCAGGCATTGTTTGCCGCCAAGCCGGCAAACCTCGAGGACGGCGATTTCGAGCGCAAGGCGTTGCGCGGGGATCTCCCTGTGCTGGTCGATTTCTGGGCGCCGTGGTGCGGACCCTGCCTGAACATGGCGCCGCACTTCGCCGAGGCGGCGCGAACGCTGGAGCCCGGCGTGCGCTTGGCCAAGGTTGATACCGAGGCGCAGCAGGCACTGGGGGCCCGTTTCCAGATCCGCAGCATTCCCACCATGATCCTGTTCTCCGGCGGACGGGAAATCGCGCGCCAGTCCGGCAGCATGTCGGCAACCCAGATCGTGCAGTGGACCCGACAGCAGCTTGCTTCGCGGTGACCGCCGAGGGCGATCCGGAGCCGCAGAAACCGGTTGAACCCGATCCGGCCGATTGCTGCGGGTCGGGCTGCGTGCGCTGCATCTTCGATATCCACGAAGATGCCATGCAGCGCTACCGCGAGGAGCTTGCGGCGTGGCGGCGGCGCCAGGATGGCCCCGCGGCGGGCTCAGGCAACGCGTAGCGGGATGCCCGGGTGGCGGGAGAGCAGGAACTTCTCGCGTTCCAGCCGGCAATAGCCGCCGCCCATGGCGAATTTCCGGCAAACCGAGGGGCGCTGCGCATAGATCCCGCAGCACTTGTTGACGCGATCAAGCGCGACGCACCAGCCATCGGCGCCGTGGGCCATCGTATCGACGCCATTGCTGCCGTGTTCGACCAGATGCGCGGGGATGCGGTCGGTTGCTTCGAGGACTACGGTCAGGCGGCAGCACACGGCTTCGCAGCTCGCGCAGGAAACGCTGCGGTCGATCTTGCTGTCGTCCGGATGTATGCAGAGTGCCAAGGCGGTGTGCTCGGACCAGGGCTCAGCGTCGATAGCTGAGCAGGCGGCCACGGAAGGGAGGAGTGTCGTTTTCGTTGAAACGACTGCGTATTTCAGTGACGGTATAGCCCTGCGTGGCCAAAGCGCGCGTGAACGGCGCGCTGTTGCCGCGTCCGGGATCGGTGAATACCACCTCGGCGGCGGCGAGGGCATGGCGCTCGAGCACCGAGGCCAGCAGCTCGATATGGGTACGCTCGTAGAGGATGTCGCTGCCGATCAGCAGATCGAAGCGTCCGAGTTCCTCGTTCGGTATCGACCAGTGCAGGTCGCGGTAGGTCAGTTCGGGCAGCCCGTTCAGGCGCGCATTGCGGGCCAGGAAGGACCCGGCAAGCGGGTGCTGGTCGCTTGCAGTGATATCGGCCTTGCGCCTCTGCAGCACGAGGCTGGAAAGACCGAGTCCGCAGCCGACTTCGAGGATGCGCTTGCCGGCGACATCGAAGTTGCACATGGCTTCGGCCAGGACCCGCCCGGACGGCCATACCTGCCCGAACAGGCTCCATTGGGCCGACGAGATGCCAAGGCGCTCGGCGAACTTGTGCGGATCGGAAAACTGCTGCAGGTCGCTGAGCGCGCGAATCTGGAAATCGTGTCCGCCCAGCCGGACGACCAGCTGGCGGGTACGGTAGCCCGACATGGGCACTCCCGTGGGGGCGTCATCGCAGAGGAAAGTGGTGACGGCGCGAAAGGGGCGTAACGGCGACGCTGGATCGGCCGATCGAGACGCGCGAAAAGTACGAAGGACTTCGGCATCCTACGCCATGCGGCGCGGCGAAGGCGGAATATCTGCGGCCCGTGGGCCGAAAGTGGCGCCCCGGCGTCGTCCCAACCGCGACAACGCAACGCGGATGGCTCCACCTGCCGTGTCTGCGCGAGGCGCCGATCGACGCGGCGCGTCGCACAATCCGCTATCCTCCGCCGCCCACTTTGCGGCCCCGGGCTGACATGCAATTCCCCGAAACCGAGTATTCCGTGCAATGAAGACCCCTCCCGGCCTGCAGGCGCTGATTGATGACGGCGTGATCGACCGCGTGTTGCGCCCGCTGAAAAGCGGTAAGGAAGCGGCGGTATTCGTGGTCGGTAGCGGCGACGTCGTGCGCTGCGCCAAGGTCTACAAGGACATGGCCCAGCGCAGCTTCCAGCAGCGCACCCAGTATCAGGAGGGCCGCAAGGTGCGTGGCAGCCGCGAGGCAAGGGCCATCGGCAAGGCCAGCAAGTACGGCCGCAAGCAGCAGGAAATGGCCTGGAAGAACACCGAGGTCGACGCGCTCTACCAGTTGATGCAGGCCGGCGTGCGGGTGCCCAGGCCGCATGGCTATTTCCACGGCGTGCTGGTGATGGATCTCGTCACCGATGCCGATGGCCATTCGGCGCCGCGTCTCGGCGAGGTCGAGTTGTCCGCGGAAACCGCGCGTGCCTATCACGCGTTCCTGATCCGCCAGGTCGTGCTGATGCTGTGCTCGGGCCTGATCCACGGCGACCTGTCGCCGTACAACGTGCTGGTTGGCGCCGACGGTCCGGTGATCATCGATTTCCCGCAGGTGGTCAGCGCCAGCGGCAACAATGCCGCGCGTTCCATGCTTCAGCGCGACGTCAACAACCTGACCGCGTACCTGGGCCGCTTCGCCCCTGAACTCCTCGATACCTGGTACGCCGAGGAGATCTGGGCCCTTTTCGAATCCGGAGAGCTGCGCGCCGACAGCGAACTGAGCGGCGAGTTCGAGCACGATGAGAGTGAAGTCGACCTCGATGGTGTGCGTGACGCGATCAACGAGGCGCGCGAGGAAGCACTGATCCGCCAGCAGGGTCGTGAAGCGGCGGCGGAAGCCGACTGAACCTGCGCCTGTAGATGGAGAACCCGCTAGCGCCCTGGCGTGGGGGTTTCTTCATCGTCCGGCCCGGTCCAGTAGAGGGCGAGTTCCAGCAGCAGCGCAATCATGGCCGCGCCCCAGGCCAGTGGATGCCACGCGATCAGGTAGAAAACCAGGGCCACGGCAAAGCAGGCCACGGCGCCCCCCTGTACGCGTTTCATCGCGCCTGCTTGCGTGGCTTGTCGAGCAGGGGCGTCGGCTTGAGGCGGATCTCGAACAGCTTGGGCCACATTTTCCCGGTGACGAACAGGCGATCGTGGCGCGCGTCGTAGGCGATGCCGTTCAGCACATCGACGCCACCGGTGCGATCCTGCGCCGAGAGCAGGTTGGGAAGATCGATCTGTGCGGTCACGCGGCCATCCTGCGGATCGATGACGACGATGCTGTTGCTCTGCCAGACGTTGGCGAAAATGCGGCCCCTGACGAATTCGAGCTCGTTGAGGTTGGCCAGCGGCTTGCCCTGGTAGGTGACCTCGAGCTTGCCGGTTTCGGCATAGGTGTCGGGATCGAGGAAACGCAGGTTCGCCGTGCCGTCGCTCATGATCAGGCGCTTGCCGTCCTGGGTGATGCCCCAGCCCTCGCCGGCGTAGGTGAAGCTGCCGGACTGCTTGAACGACTTGAGGTCGTAGACCAGGCCGCGCGCGGATTGCCAGGTGATCTGGACGAGGCGGTCCTTCCAGTCGGTCAGGCCTTCGGCGAAATACTCCATTGGCACCGTTTCGCGCTGCACGACCTCGCCACTGTCGAGCACGACCTTGCGCAGGCTCGAGCGTCCGTTCAGTCCGGTGCTTTCATAGAGGAAGCCGTCACGAAATATGAGGCCCTGGGTGAAAGCCGTGCGGTCGTGCGGATAGCTGCGCACGATGTCGTATTCCAGAACGGCCGGCGGCCGGGCCGCCTCGGTGACCAGCGGGGCGCCGGCGACCTGCGCGGATGCAGGCGAAGCCATGCAGGTCCAGACAGGCAGGACCAGCGCTATCGACAGGAACAGGCCGGGCCACCGGAACGATGGCGGGCGGGTTTGCATGGGTGGCATCCGGTATCCAGGAGCGGTGCAGGGAGGGGCTGCAGGCTGTCGCTGCCAAGCTTGCGGTTGGCAGCGACGGAGTTGTCGGGGCGTGCTACTTGTTCTTCTTCTTCTCGCTCTTTTCGGCGCGCTTTTCCTTCAAGGTCTTTGTCGGCTTCTTCTTGTCGCTTTTCTTCTGATCCATACCCTTGGACATGGCACCCTCACTTGTGCGGTTTACACGTGGATGAATGCGGCAGTACCCCTGCCGCGCGGGATGCTCCTTTTTAGCGCGTTAGGCCGGGCCTGCCTAGTGGCAGGACCACGATTGCAGCGAGGCAGCCGTGTTTCGATTGCCGTAAAATCCGCCGATGATCCTGAATATCGCCGCCTACCAGTTCGTCGTCGTCGACGACCCCGACGCGCTTGCCGCGCAATTGCGCGAGTCCGCCGAGGCCACCGACCTGCTCGGCACCATCCTGGTCGCCTGCGAGGGGCTGAACCTGTTCCTGGCCGGCACCGATGCCGGCATCGAGGCCTTTGTCGCGCGGCTGCGGGATGACTCGCGCTTCAGCGAAATCGTGGTCAGGCGCAGCCGCAGCACGGCCCAGCCATTCGCGCGATTGAAGGTGAAGGTCAAGCCCGAAATCATCAGCTTTCGCCGGAGCGAGGCTTCACCGCTGGCCGGTCGCGCACGCGCCGTGGCGCCTGTCGAACTGGCGCGCTGGATACGCCAGGGCCATGACGACGCGGGCAAGCGCGTGGTCCTGCTCGATACGCGCAACCGGCAGGAAGTCGTGCACGGCAGTTTCTGCGGTGCGCTCAGCCTGCCTATCGACAGGTTCACCGAACTGCCGGGTGCGATTGCCGGTTGTCGCGCGGCACTGGAGGGTGCGACGGTGGTCAGTTTCTGCACCGGCGGCATCCGCTGCGAAAAGGCCGCGGTGTGGATGGATGCCGAGGGCATCGCAAACGTCTTCCAGCTCGAAGGCGGCATTCTCGGCTACTTCGAAGCGGTCGGTGGCTTCGGTTACGAGGGGCGCTGCTTCGTCTTCGACGAGCGCGTCGCGCTCGACAGCGAGCTCAAGCCGCTGCCCGGTGCTGCCGCCAACCCGGACCGAGCGGGTTCAGCCTGACGTTCGTCTAGACAAGGCCACGATGATCTCGCGGGCGACGCGCAGGCGTTCGCTGTTGCCCTCGAGCTGCAGTTTTATCTTCAGCCTGTCCTGGCCATCCAGCGCATAGACCTTGGGCAGCGTCTGGATCATGCGGATCACGGTGGTCGGGTCGATGTCCGGTTTCGGAGTGAACATGACGCGTCCGCCGTTGGCGCCGAGTTCGAGCTTGCGAATGCCCAGCGGCGTGGCCAGCAGCTTGAGCTCGGTCACGGCAAACAGGTTCTTCACCGCATCCGGCAGCAGGCCGAAGCGGTCGACCATCTCGACCTGCAGGTCCCTCAGTTCCTCGTCGTCGGCTGCGCTCGAAATGCGCTTGTACAGGGTCAGGCGTGCGTTGACGTCGTGCAGGTAGTCGTCCGGAATCAGGGCCGGCAGGTGCAGCTCGATTTCGGCTTCGTGCTCGCTGGTCAGGTCGAAGTCGGGAACCTTGCCGGACTTCAGGGCGCGCACGGCGCGATCGAGCATGTCGCGATACATCGAGAAGCCGATTTCCTCGATCTGCCCGGACTGTTCCTCGCCGAGCAGTTCGCCGGCGCCACGAATCTCCAGATCATGGGTGGCCAGGGTGAATCCGGCGCCCAGTTCCTCCAGCGAGGCAAGGGCTTCCAGGCGCTTCTCGGCGTCGGCGCTGATCGCGCGCGTATCGGGGATGATCAGGAAGGCATAGGCGCGATGGTGCGAACGGCCGACGCGCCCGCGCAACTGGTGCAACTGGGCCAGGCCGAACTTGTCGGCCCGGTTGATGATGATCGTGTTGGCGCTGGGCACGTCGATGCCCGATTCGATGATCGTCGTGCAGACCATGACGTTGAAGCGCTGGCGATAGAAATCGAGCATGACCTGCTCAAGCTCGCGTTCCGGCATCTGCCCGTGGGCGATGCGGATGCGCGCATCGGGAACCAGCGCCTCCAGCTCGCGTGCGGTCTTCTCGATCGTGTCGACTTCGTTGTGCAGGAAGTAGACTTGGCCACCCCGCTGCAATTCGCGCTGGAAAGCCTCGCGGATGAGCGCGGTGTCCCAGGCGCCGATGAAGGTCTTCACCGCCAGCCTGTGCGCAGGCGGCGTGGCGATGATCGACAGGTCGCGCAGGCCGGCCATGGCCATGTTCAGCGTTCGCGGGATCGGCGTGGCGGTCAGGGTCAGCAGGTCGACCTCGGCGCGCAGCTTCTTCAACCGCTCCTTCTGGCGCACGCCGAAGCGCTGTTCCTCGTCGACGATGAGCAGGCCGAGGTCCTTGAAGCGGACCTCGCCCTGCAGCAGCTTGTGAGTGCCGATGATGATGTCGATCTGGCCGGCCGCGAGCTTCCCGAGGATGGCCGTGGTTTCCTTCTTCGACTTGAACCGCGACAGCACTTCGACGCGCACCGGCCAGTCGGCCAGGCGGTCGCGGAAATTCTGGTAGTGCTGCTGGGCGAGCAGCGTTGTCGGCGCGAGGATGCCGACCTGCTTGCCGGCCACGGCGGTGACGAAAGCCGCGCGCAGGGCCACTTCGGTCTTGCCGAAGCCAACGTCGCCGCAGACGACGCGGTCCATCGGCCGCGCCTTCGCCAGGTCCGCGAGGACCGCCTCGATCGCCTGCAACTGGTCGGGCGTTTCCTCGAACGGGAACGCCGAGGCAAACTGGTCGTACATGAGGCGGTCGATGGCCAATGCTGCGCCCGTGCGCGCCTCGCGCTGCGCATAGATCGCCAGCAGCTCGGCGGCGACGTCGCGTACCTTCTCGGCGGCGCGCTTCTTGGCCCGCTCCCACGCTTCGCCACCCAGCGAATGCAGCGGGGCAAGCTCCGCTGCGGTGCCCGAGTAGCGGCTGACCAGATGCAACTGGGACACCGGTACATAGAGCTTGTCGCCCTTGGCGTACTCGATGGCGAGGAACTCGCCATCCTGGCCGCCGACATCGAGCTTGAGCAGGCCCTGGTAGCGGCCGACGCCGTGATCGGCATGGACGATCGGCGAGCCCATGGCCAGTTCCGACAGGTCGCGGATGACGGCTTCCGGATCGCGCGCCACGCGCTTGCGCCGCCGGCTCTGCTGGGCGCGTTCGCCGAGCAGCTCGCGTTCGGTGAGGACGCTGATGGCAGGCTTGGCGAATGCGAAGCCCTGTTCGAGTGCCGCGACCGTGATGGCGAACGCGGGCGGATCCCCGGCGGCGACGAACTCCTGCCAGGATCCCACCGTGGCCAGTTGCATGCCGGCCGCGGCGATCTGTTCTACCAGGGCTTCGCGGCGTCCGGCCGACTCGGTGGCGATCAGGACGCGGCCTGGATAATGGGCGATGAAGCGCTGCAGTTCGGCGGCCGGCGCTTCGTCCTTGCGGTTGATCGGCAGCGAAGGCACGGGCCGGGTGCCAAGATCCAGCGCCCGCTCGTCGCTGCCGGCGGCGACAAGGTCGATGCGCAGTTGCTGGTTGAGCCGTTCACGCAGTTCCTGGGCGGACAGGAAAAGCTCGGCTACCGGCAGGATTGGCCGCTCGAGATCGTGCGCGCGCTGCTCATGGCGCTCGTGGGCCTGCCTGGAGAACTGATCGGCGGCCTCGAGGGCGCCTTCGGCGACTACGAACAGGGCATTCGGTGCGAGGTAGTCGAACAGGGTTTCCGGCTTGCCGTAGCGTTCCTCGTCGAAGAACAGCGGCAGGTAGTACTCGATGCCGGCCGGAGCCCTGCCCTCCCTGATGTCCTGGTACAGCGGGCAGCGCCGCGGATCGATCGGAAAGCGCTCGCGCAAGGTATTGCGGAAGGTCCGCGCGGTGTCTTCGGTCAGCGGGAATTCGCGAGCCGGCAGCAGGCGCACGCGCTCGACCCTGGTTGCGGAACGTTGCGTTTCCGCATCAAACGTGCGGATCGAGTCGATCTCGTCATCCAGCAGCTCGATGCGATAGGGCTCGTCGCTGCCCATCGGAAAAATGTCGACAATGGCGCCACGCACGGCGAAGTCGCCGGGTTCCTGGACTTGCGGGACGTTGCGGTAACCGGCGCCGGTGAGGCGTCGTTGCTCGGCGCCAAGGTCGAATCGCTGGCGGTTTTCCAGCACCAGGCTGGATCCGCTGATATAGCTGCGCGGCGCCAGGCGCTGCAGGAGGGTCGCGACGGGCACCACCAGCACGCCGCGATCCAGCATCGGCAGGCGGTACAGCGCGGCAACGCGCTGCGAGACGATGTCCGGATGCGGCGCGAACAGGTCATAGGGCAGGGTTTCCCAGTCCGGGAACTGCAGGACTTCCAGGCCGGCCCCGGCGAACACGCCGATTTCGGTCTCGAGGGCATGCGCGCCATGGGTGTCGCTGGTCACCACAACGACAATTCCGGCATGACGCTGGCCGGCTTCGGCGAGAGCCAGGGCGAGAGCGGAACCGTGCGGGGTGATCCATTGGCGTCGCTGCTTGGGCGTGGCAGGCAACGCAGCGTGAATCAGTGGGGGTCGTGTCATTGCACCTGCAAACAGCATCGGCGCCGGATACCTGTGCGGCCAGCGCGGGGCGCGCAGTTTACCTTGCCGGACGGCTTTCGGGCTCCCAGCGGCCGTTCGGCCGGGATGTCTGCGCCTGCGGCGCGGGTCACGCGGCGCCGGTACGCGATTCCTCGGCAGGCTTGAGGGCGAGCCACATCCTGACCAGCCCGGCGTCATCCGCCTCGCGCTGCAACGAAAAGCCGAGCGACCTCGCCAGTGCGAGCATTGCGTTGTTGTCGGCCTGTGTGTCGCCCCAGATCTCGCGCATGCCGGCCTTGCGACAGGCTTCTACCAGCCACGCAAGCAGCATGCGGCCCAACCCCTTGCCGGTGAACTGCGGGTCGATGGCAAGGGCGAATTCGCCGTTCTCCGTGACCGCATCGAGATGGACGCGTCCTTCACCGCGAATTTCGCTACCGTCCAGATCCGTGATGACTGCCGCTATGGTGGTCTCGGGATCGGCGTGGGACATGGATCGGGCGACGGAATCGGGCAATTCGGTCAGGGCATGGAAAACGCGCGAGCGAACCTGTTCCGGCGTCATGCGCCGGAACGCGCGCACCAGCGCCTCTGAGTCATCGGCCTGAATTGGCCGGATCAGCAATTCGACGCCGTCGGCGGCGCGGATCTTTTCCGCATGTTGCGCAGGTCGCGGCTGCTTGCGGTACAGGAAGCGGGGCGATATGGGAGGTACGCGCTGGCGCAATCGGAATGGATTCATGGCTGCCAGGCTCCGCCGCGGATTTACCTTGCTGGGATTCATGCGGGGATAGTGGGGGCACTGACTGGAGCAGACCATCCAATCCGCCGGATCGTTATCCGGCGATTCAGGTTCCCCGCCTACTTGTCGATCGTATCCAGATGATTTGAAAAGCTTTTCAGCCGCTCCAGCACGTCGTCGACCTCGATCAGGTCCATCACGCCGCGGTACTCCAGTTTGGTGCCCCAGGCCAGCTTGTGCGCCGGTTTGCGCCGGAACTTGCGGGCGGCTGCATCGTAGCGGTCGACGCACCACTGTCGGTCCGAATAGGGTCCGGAGCGATGCGGATTGCTCGCGGCATGCAGGCCGAGGACAGGCGTGCCGACCGCATTGGCCATGTGCATCGGTCCGGAATCCGGGGCCAGCACGAGATCGGCGCGGCGCAGCAGGGCGAGCAATTGCTTGAGCGTATCGCGCCCGGTCAGGTCGATGCAGGGCGACTGCATGTGCGAAAGAACCTCGTCGGCGAATTCGCGTTCGAAAGCGCTCGGCCCGCCACACAGCACGACGCGCCAGTCCATTTCGTTCATGGCGTAATCGGCTACCGCCGCGTAGCGCTCGGGTCGCCAGTTGCGCAGGCGGTGGCTCGAGGTCGGACTGATCAGGAGCGTACGCCGGCCGCGCGGCAGGTGCCGATTGGCGAACTCCTCGGCTTCGGGCGGAACCGGAATGTTCCAGCGCACGTGTTCCTGCTTGAGGCCAAGCGGCTCGAGGAAGCTGGCCATCGCATCGAGCACGTGTTCGCCGCTGCGTGCCGGAATCCGGCAGTTGATGAACAGGCGATGCAGGTCCTTGGAGCGGGCGCGGTCGTAGCCGATCCGAAGCGGCGACTTGACCAGCAGGCTGAGCAGGTTCGAGCGCAGGGCGACCTGCATGTGCAGCAGGGCCGAAAAGCGCCGGCCGGCGAGCTTTTCACGCACCGCGCGAAATCCCTCGCGCTTGGCTGCCTTGTCGAAAACGATGAATTCGACGCCGGGCAGGTCCCCGACCACGCGGTGCTCGAGCTTGCCGATCAGCCAGGTCAGCCTGGTATGCGGCCAGGCCGCCTGCAGCGTGTGCACAAGGGGAACGACATGGGTCACGTCGCCGATGGCCGAAGTGCGCAGGATGCAAAGCGATTCGGGTGGAGCCGAGGGTTCGGCTGTTGCTCTGTCCCGCATTTTGCTGCTCGTTTTCCGGGGGGGGGTTGGACAATCGCCTATTGTCGCAGGCAATCCGTTGCGACGCGATGCATCCGCTTGCATGCTGTCGGCGACGGCCACGATCCAATGGTGGCGCTTTGCAGGACGTTGCCGCCGAACGGTGCGCCCAATACCGGCTAAACTTGCGGCCAGCCAGCCCCAGCTGGCGCAACCAGATGCCACCACCGCGATGATCAAGGCGCAAATTCAGTCAGTTGCCGGCGGCGCGATGCTGTTCGACGCCGCGCAGATGGAGCGTGCGGACGAAAGCTGGTTCGAGCCCGACCGGGGGCGCGCCGCAACGACGGCCAGCAAGGGCGGCCGTGGCGCGGTCGTCTATTTCGACGCGCCCTTCGGCGCCTGTGTGCTGCGTCACTATCATCGCGGCGGTCTTGTCGCCCATGTCAATTCCGATCGCTATCTGTGGACGGGGCGCAAGCGGACCCGCTCGTTCCGGGAATTCCGCCTGCTGACGGACCTTCACGAGGCCGGCCTGCCGGTGCCCGCACCGCTGATGGCGCGTTACCTGCGCAATGGCCTGAGTTATCGCGCCGACCTGATTACCCGGCAGATTCCGGGGGCGCGGACGCTGGCCGAACGACTCGCCGCAACGGAACTTGATGCCGCACTGGCGGCCCGGGTCGGCCGAACCCTGGCAAGTTTCCACGCGCATGGCGTCTGGCATGCGGATCTCAATGCGCACAACCTGCTGATCGATCCCGCGGGCAAGGTCTGGTTGATCGATTTCGACCGCTGCAGTATCCGCAAGCCGGCCATGCCCTGGCAGCAGGCCAACCTCGGACGCCTGCTGCGATCCTTCCGGAAGTTGCACGCTTCGCGAACCATCGCTGATTTCGATGACGTGTTCTGGCATCCGATGCTGGCCGCCTACCACCGCAGCCTTGCGGACCGCTATGCGCGTGGGGAACGCCGTTGAACCTGGCCCTGCGCTTCCTCGGTGTCGGCAGCGCGCAAGCCGTGTCGCTGGGCTCGGCGTGCGCGGTCATCGAGGATGACGACGCACCCCTGCTGATGATCGACTGCGGCCCGGATTCGCTGACCGCTTTCATCCATCGCTATGGCTGCCTGCCGCGCGCGATCTTCCTGACCCATGCGCACATGGACCATGTCGGCGGCCTCGAGCGCCTGTTCTTTTCGACCTGGTTCGGTTCGGACCTGCGCGGAAAACTGCGCCTCTACGCGCACGCGGCGCTGGTGCCGATCCTGCAGTCCAGGGTGGCCGACTATCCGCAGGTCCTCGCCGAGGGCGGCGCGAATTTCTGGGATGCATTCCAGCTGATTCCTCTGTCGCAGGGCTTCTGGCACGAAGGCCTCTGGTTTGACGTGTTTCCCACGCGGCACCACGCACCGATGACCTCGTTCGGCCTGTCCCTGCGCGCAAGCGTGGCGTGGACGGGCGATACGCGTCCCATCCCGGAAATGCTTTCCCGCCACGCGGCGGCGGGCGAGCTGGTGGCGCATGATTGCGTGATGCTCGGCAATCCGTCGCACGCGGGGGTAGACGATATCGAGCGCGAATATCCCGCCGAACTGCGCGAGCGACTCGTTCTGTACCACTATGGTTCCAACGCCGAGGCCGACGCGCTGCGCGCACGTGGCTACAGGGTGGCGCGGCAGGGCGAAGCGATCGGTCTTGCCGCACCTGCGGACGCGGTCGTGCTGGCCCGCGGAGCGACGACCTGATGGGCGAGCGCATTCCACTGGCCCTGGCGTCCGGCCCGGTCGTGGACCGGCGCTCGCGGGCGCTCAACGATTTGCGCATATCGGTCATCGACCGCTGCAATTTCCGCTGCCCGTATTGCATGCCGGAAGACGACTATCCGCGCGACCACCAGTTCCTGAGCAAGGCGAAGCGCCTGCGCTTCGAGGAAATCGAGCGGCTGGCCAGGATCTTCGCCGGCATCGGCGTGCGCAAGTTGCGCCTGACCGGCGGCGAGCCTCTGCTGCGCCGCGAATTGCCCGGACTGGTGCGCCAACTGGCCGCCATCGAGGGTATCGACGATATCGCCATGACCACCAACGGCAGCCTGCTGCCGGGCTCCGCGAAGGCCCTGCGCGAGGCCGGGCTGGATCGCATCACGCTCAGTGTCGACACGCTGGATGCGGAGACCTACCGCAAGCTCTCGGGCGGCCGGGGCCAGGTGCGCGACGTCCATGCCGCCATCGAAGCCGCGAATGCAGCCGGATTCGGTGCGCTGAAACTCAACAGCGTGGTCATGCGCGGCGTCAATGACGAACAGGTGCTGGCCATGGTCGGGCATTTCCGCGGCAGCGGCCATGTGCTCAGGTTCATCGAGTACATGGACGTGGGTACGTGCAACGAGTGGCGACAGGATCTGGTCGTGCCCAGCGCCGAACTCCGCCAGCGCATCGCCGCGCAGTGGCCGTTGCAGCCCCTGCCGGCGAACTACGGCGGCGAAGTCGCGCAACGCTGGGCCTTCGTCGATGGCGGCGGCGAGATCGGCTTCATCAGCTCGGTCAGCGAACCGTTCTGCGGCGACTGCACGCGGGCCCGACTGTCGGCAGATGGCCGCCTCTACACCTGCCTCTTTGCGAACAGCGGGCATGACCTGCTCGGTCCCATGCGTGCCGGCGCCAACGACGCGGATCTGGCTTCACTGATTGCTGCGGTCTGGAATTCACGCGATGACCGCTACAGCGAGGCTCGTGGTTCCGCCAGTGCGGCCAGCCGCCAGCGCGTTGAAATGTACGAGATAGGTGGCTGATGGCGAGGACGCGAAAATTGACCCACATTGACGGCGACGGGCGCCCGAAAATGGTCGACGTGGCGAGCAAGGCGATGACGCATCGGACCGCGACCGCGGAGGCGCGGGTGCGGGTTCCGGCCGCGGTGGCAAAGGCCCTGGTCTCAGGGAACATGCGTTCAGGCAAGGGGCCTGTGCTTGATACGGCGATCATCGCCGGCACCATGGCAGCCAAGCGCACGCACGATCTGATTCCGTTCTGCCATCCGCTGGCCATCGAGAAGTGCCGCTTCGAATGCGAGTTCATGTCGCCGACCGAGCTGGTCATCCGCTGTACGGTTGCCACGACCAACAAGACCGGGGTGGAGATGGAAGCCCTGACCGGAGCGAGCGTGGC
>DAIMYT010000078.1:0-16236 GCA_036734345.1 Dokdonella sp.
TCGCATCGCCATAGGAAAAGAAGCGGTAGCGTTGCTGCACGGCGTGGCGGTAGGCATCGAGCATGAACTCGCGGCCGGCGAAGGCCGACACGAGCATCAGCAGGGTCGATTCGGGCAGGTGGAAATTCGTCAGCAGCGCGTCGACGCTGCGGATCCGGTAACCGGGAAAGATGAAAATCTGGGTTTCGCCGGCGAAGGGCTTGAGCTCGCCGTCCCGCATGGCACTTTCCAGCGCGCGCACCACCGTGGTGCCGACCGCGATCACGCGACCACCACGACGGCGCGCGTGGTGGATCCTGTCGATCAGTTCGGCACCGACGTTGAGCCATTCCCGATGCATGACATGGTCTTCAAGGCGTTCCGCGCGCATCGGCTGGAAGGTGCCGGCGCCGACGTGCAGGGTGACATGCGCCGATTCGATGCCACTTGCAGCCAGGCGGTCGAGCAGCGCCGTGTCGAAATGCAGGCCGGCGGTCGGCGCGGCCACGGCGCCTGGTTCGCGCGCGAACACGGTCTGGTAGCGCTCGCTGTCGAGATTGTCCGCATCGCGTTCGATGTAGGGCGGCAACGGCATGCGGCCCAGGCGCAAAAGCAGTTTCTCGAGCGGCTCGGCCGATTCGAAGCGCAGGCGGAAAAACTCGCCGTCGCGCCCGAGCACGCGCGCCAGCGTGCCATCGGCCAGCTCGATTGCCGTGCCCTCCTTCGGTTTCTTGCTCACGCCGAGCTGCACCGTCGCCTCGTGCGAACCGGTCAGGCGCTCGACCAGGATCTCGACCGCGCCACCGGTCTGCTTGCGGCCGAACAGGCGCGCCGGCAGCACGCGCGTGTCGTTGAACACGAGCAGGTCGCCGGCGCGCAGCAGTTCCGGCAACTCGCGCAGCTGGCGATCCTGCAATTCCGCGCGAGCGGCATCGACAACCAGCAGGCGACTGGCCGAGCGCTCGGCCAGCGGGGCCTGAGCGATCAGGCCGGGCGGCAGGTCGAAATGGAAATCGGACTTCTTCAATGCCGTCTTGCAGGGGAAGCGGGCGCGCATTGTAGGCCGACCGGGCAAATCATTCACGGAACGGACGGGCCGGGACCCGTCCAGCGCACGGCACGCCGCTACAGCCAGCCCTTCTGGCGTGCCAGCCGATAGGCCTCGATGCGGTTGCTGACGCCGAGCTTGCCGATCGCCTCGGACAGGTAGTTGCGCACGGTGCCGTGGGAAAGATTGAGCCGGGTGGCGATGTCGCCGGCCGCCATGCCCTCGCCAGCCATGCGCAGGACCTGGCGCTCGCGCTCGTTCAGCGGATCGGCCTCCGACCATGCGTCGACGGCCAGTTGCGGATCGATCGAACGGCCGCCGCGGTGCACCGTGCGCAAGGCTTCGGCCAGGTTCTCCGCGGGCGCGTCCTTGAGCAGGTAACCGGCCACGCCGGCATCGAGCGCGCGGCGCAGGAAGCCGGGCCGCGCGAACGTGGTCACGATGATGACCTTGACCGGCAGCTCCTGGCGCTGGATGCGCTGGGCCAGTTCGAGGCCGGTCAGGCCGGGCATCTCGATATCGGTGACCAGCACATCGGGCTTCAGCCGCTGCAACTCGCGCCATGCGCTTTCGCCATCGGCGGCTGCACCGAGCACCTCGATATCCGACTCGAGTCCGAGCAAGGCAGACAACGCTCCGCGCACCATGGCCTGGTCTTCGGCGAGCAGCACTCGGATCATGACGACACGTCCTTGCGGGAAATCCCGACGCAAACGTAGCACTCCGGCCCGCAACTGCCCACCAGCATCAGGACTGCGCAGCCGGAACGCGGGGCGAGTCGGGCGGTGCCAGCGGAAGCGCGGCCATCTCCAGTTCGACTTCGATGCGCGTGCCCTTGCCGCGCACCGCGTCGATGCGCAAGGCTCCACCCAGCGCCTCGACACGCTCGCGCATGCCGCGCAGGCCGTTGCCGGCCACGAAGTCTCCGCCGCGGCCATCGTCGCTCACATGCAGGCGAACCCGCTGGTCCGTCGCATCGAGCGCCACTTCGACGCGGCGCGCGCGCGCGTGGCGCTGGATATTGGTGACGGCTTCGCGCACGACGAGGGCCAGCACGGTTTCCATTTCGGTCTGCAGTTGGACATCGTCCAATGCATAGGAAAAGTGAATCCCGTCCGACTCGAGCAACTGCCGGGCCGAAGCCAGTTCGGCGCCGAGGCCCGCCGCGCGGATGCCGCTCACGGCCCGGCGGACCTGCGACAGGGCATCCCGCGCGACACGCGTCACTTCATCGATTTCGCGGGATGCCGCCCCGGTGTCGCGGCCGATCAGCTTGCCGGCCAGCTCGGATTTCAGCGCAATCAGCGAAAGCGTGTGCCCGAGCAGGTCGTGCAGGTCGCGGCCGATGCGCTCGCGTTCGGCCAGCGCGGCGAGGCGCCGGACCTCGTCGTGCGACAGCTTCAGGGCGACCCGCTTGCGCGAATTCTCGATCTGGAAATGGTTGGCGAAGAACACGGCTATTGAAATGATCGCGGTGATCGCGAACACGAAGACCGGTATGCGAAGCACCATGATCTCGACCAGGAACGCGGCCAGCAGCACGCTCATCCAGGCAACGCGGCGCCACAGGCCGGCGTCCAGCAGTGCGGCGAACGCGATCGCATAGATCAGATAGGTGTTGGCGAATCCGTTGACCGGAAGCAGCGCGAACGAAAGCGCGGCGATGGCGAGCATGTACAGAAGCGCCCGGCTGCCGCAGCTGCGATAGCCGAGGAAATACAGGGGAAGGAAGACCGCGATGGATACCAGGGTCGACCCGAGGGAGCCGTAGGGAACGCCCTCCCATTGCTGGCCACCGACGTTCGGAAACAGGAAAGGCAGGAACAGGAAGGCCAGGTAGCCGAGAAAGAAGAACGGCATCCAGCCCAGTTGCAGTTCCTCGGGCACCAGCAGCCCGCGCCAGTGCAGCAGCCTTGTCCTGAATGATCGCGCCATCACCGTTGCCTCCAGGTCATTCTTCGCGCCGTTGCGCTGCGGCCAACCCGCATCAGGCCTGGCTGCCTTCAGCCCGGGCCCATCTGGTCGATGTTGACCAGGCGCCGGCGCGCGAGCAGGAAGCAACCGAGTGTAATCGCAAGCAATACGACAATATGCACGGCAACCGGACCGGCATCGTCCCGGCCGACGACGGCGAGCGCGATCCGGCTCAGATGATAGGACGGCCAGACCGGCGCCAGCTTGCCGACGAATGCCGGAAGGATCGTCAATGGCATCCACAGGCCGGAAAGGAAGGACATTGGCAGGTAGATGAGGTTGACGATGGCTGGCGCAGCCTGGCCGCTGACCAGCGTGCCGATCCACAGGCCGATCGCGGCGAACGGGAGCACGCCAAGGACATTGATCAGGAAGAGCAGCAGCCACTGCGAGGGCGCCAGGCTCACGCCGGCAAGCGTCGCCGCAAGGGTAGCCAGGATCAGCGAAATGATCGACGCGAAGATCATGGCCATCGCCATCTTGGCGAACAGCAACGCACCAGGCGGCATCGGCAGGGCGCGTTTCAGGGTATGGAATCCGCGTTCGCGCTCGATCGCAATGGACACGCCGAAGCCAAACAGGGCGACGCCCATGACACCGAACACCCCATACGTCGCCAGCAGGTAGCGCGGCAGCTCGTCGCCGCCGCGCGAAGAACCCAGCACCACGCCGAACAGCAGGTAGAACATCGCCGGGAACAGCAGGCTCGGCAGCACGAAGGAAGGCGTACGCAGCAGGCGCAGGAACTCGTATCTTGCTTCGAGGTAGTAGCAGCGAAGGAGTCGGCTGGCTGGAAATGCCATGGCGTACATCAGGCGGCCTCGCGGGTCAGTTCGATGAAGGCTTCCGCCAGGCCGGCACGCTGCACTTCGAGATCCTTCAGGCCGCGATCTTCCGCGAGCAGCCGGCGCACAACCGGCTCGGCACTTTCGACGATGATCTCGAGGCGGCCCGCTTCGGATGACGCCTGGCGTACTTCCGGCCAGGCGGCGATGCGTTCGGCACTCAGCGAGGACACGCAGCGGATGCGGCGCTGCGCCACGTGCGCGCGCACCTCCGCCACGCTGCCGGTCGCGACCACGCGCCCGTGGTTGAGCACGACGACGCGATCAGCCAGGGCCTCGGCCTCCTCCAGGTAGTGCGTGGTCAGCAGGACCGAGCAGCCCTGGCCGACCAGTTCGCGGATCGCCTTCCACAAGCGTTGCCTCGCTTCGATGTCGAGACCGATGGTCGGTTCGTCGAGGAACAGCAACCGCGGTCGACCGCACAGGGCGAGCGCGAACTGCACGCGACGTTGCTGGCCCCCGGACAATTTCCCGTAGCGTCTGCCGAGCAAGCCGTCGAGGCCGGCCAGCGTGGCGGCTTCGGCCGCACTGCGCGGGTCGGGATAGTAGCTGCCGGTCAGCTCGATCAGTTCGCTGACCTTGCAGGCGTCGGGGATGCCGGCCGATTGCAACATCACGCCGATCTGCCGACGGGTCGCCAGTTCGCGTGGCGAACGTCCGAACAGGTGCGCGCTGCCAGAGTCCGGCCTGAGCAGGCCGAGCAGTAATCCGACGGCCGTGGTCTTTCCTGCGCCATTGGGGCCGAGCAGCGCGGTCAGCTCGCCGCCGCGCAGCTGCAGGTCAATGCCGTCAAGCGCGATGTGCGCCCCATAACGCTTGCACGCCCCGCGCAGTTCGGCGAGCAACCCGTTTGGCCCAGCATCCATGTTCGTCTCCGTTGATTCGGGTGCAGTGTCGCTGCCAGGACCACGCTGCGGCAGTCGCGACAATCAGCCATCCCCCGTGACAGGCGTCATGCCCGGCGTCCGCAGGCGCCGCCGGCGCGCGCCCTGCGCGTCCGATTTTCCGCCTCCCGGGCCGGCCGGGGGTACCGGAATCAGGCCCGTTATGGTATCCTCCAAAGATTAGTTTTCCTTAGTTAATCAATAACTAAGCCCCCAATTGCCCGCGACGTTCCCCGCCGCGGGCTTTCTGCTTTGCAGGAGGCAGTGATGAATGCGTTGTTGGTGAAATTGCAGGAAATGCGTGCAGCCGGTGGTACGGCGCGAACCCCGGGCCTGGATGACGCGACCCTCGAGGGTCTGCTCGGCAGCTACCCCGAACTTGCCGAAGCGATCGATGCCGCCTATGCCGCATTCCTCGCCCTGCGCTCCAGCAGCCCGGATCTGCTCAAGCTCGAGGAAAATGCCCAGATCCATGCGATCCAGGCCGACTATGTCAACTTCTACCCGGATGACGGCGTCAATCCGTATGTCGCCCTGACGGCTCGCGGCCCCTGGATCATCACGATGAAGGGCGCGGTCATCCACGACTCCGGCGGCTACGGCATGCTCGGCTTCGGGCATGCGCCGAAGGCCGTTCTCGATGTCCTGTCGCGTCCGCAGGTGATGGCCAACGTAATGACGCCGAATCTGTCCCAGCTGCGCATGGCCGAGGCGCTCAAGCGCGAGATCGGCCATACGCGCGGCGGCTCGCCCTACACGCGCTTCCTGTGCCTGAATTCGGGTTCGGAGTCGGTTTCGCTGGCCGGGCGCATCGCCGACGTCAACGCGAAACTGCAGACCGATGCCGGCGCCCGCCATGCAGGACGCGAAATCAAGCGCCTCGCCGTCAAGGGTGCCTTCCACGGCCGCACCGACCGCCCTGCCCTGTATTCGGATTCGAGCCGCAAGGTCTATGAGAAGAACCTGGCCAGCTACCGCAACGAACGCAGCATGCTGACCGTCGAGGCCTATGACGTGGCGCAGCTGCGCAAGGTCTTTGCCGACGCCGATGCGAACGGCTGGTTCATCGAGGCGATGTTCCTCGAACCGGTCATGGGCGAGGGCGATCCGGGGCGCGCGGTTAGCGTGGACTTCTACAAGGCCGCACGCGAGCTGACCAAGGCCCATGGCAGCCTGCTGCTGGTCGACTCGATCCAGGCCGGATTGCGCGCCCACGGCGTGCTTTCCTTCGTCGATTACCCGGGCTTCGAGGGTTGCGAGGCCCCGGACATGGAAACCTACTCGAAGGCGCTCAACGCCGGTCAGTTCCCGCTGTCCGTGCTGGCCGTCAACGAGCGCGCCGCCGATCTCTACAAGCGCGGCATCTATGGCAACACGATGACCAGCAATCCGCGCGCGCTCGACGTCGCCTGCGTCGTGCTCGACCTGCTCACCCCGGCGATCCGCGAAAACATCCGCGCGCGCGGACGCCAGTTCGTCGAAAAGCTCGAAGCGCTGAAGTCCGAATTGCCCGGCTACATCACCAAGGTCCAGGGCACCGGCCTGCTGTTCTCCTGTGAACTCGCGCCGGAATTCAAATGCTACGGCGCGGACAGCACCGAAGAATGGATGCGCGAGAACGGCTATGGCGTCATCCACGGCGGCACCAACTCGCTGCGCTTCACGCCGCATTTCGCGATCACCGACGCCGAGGTCGACCTGCTCGTGAAAGGGGTTCGTCGCGCCCTGCTCGAGGGTCCGCGCCGCAAGACCGTCGAATCCAAGTCGGCTGTCGCCGCCTGAGGCGGCCGCGCCAGGCGCGATTCCTCCCCGATCGGGCCCCGGCGACAGCCGGGGCGTAGACTGGCTGGCGCCGATGCCTCCTGCATCGGCGGTTACCGGAGGAGGAATTCGCCATGCAGATTCGGGCATCGACACTCACGGTTGCCGCACTGTTGCTCTCGTTGTGCATGAGCGGCGCGGTGGCAGGCGGCAAATCATCGGCCCGTCAGCAACAGGGTGCGGATTGCACAGCGCAGCCTGCGGCCAGCAAAGGCAGCCAGCGCGGTGCATCCAGCCAGGGTTGTCCGAAGAATGCACCCGCCCCCGCGGCAACCCCGCAGGGCGCAGGAAGCTCCTGCCAGGCCGAAGCGCGATCGCGCGGACTCAAGGGCCAGCCACGTCGCGCCTTCGTCGAGAGCTGCATGGCCAACTCGGGCGGTCGCTGAAGCCTCTACCCGCCCGGCACTGCCGGTAGTGGCCGCGCGCCCTTGAACGGGCGCGAATCGCTGGTAGGCCCGCTGGCCGATCAACGGAAGCGGTCGGTGGCCTCGATCAGTTCATGCGCGATTCCCGGCTCGAAGGCCGAATGGCCGGCATCGGCGACGATGCGCAGTTCGGCCTCGGGCCAGGCGCGATGAAGGTCCCACGCGCTGCGCATCGGACAGACGACATCGTAGCGGCCCTGCACGATCACCGCCGGTATGCCCTTCAGCCGATGCGCATTGCGCAGCAGCTGGTCGTCGTGCTCGAAGAACCCGCCGTGGACGAAGTAGTGGCATTCGATGCGGGCGAAGGCAAGCGCGAATTCATCTTCCGCACTGCCATCGATGTGGGCGGGATCCTGCAGCAGGTAACTCGTCGAGCCCTCCCAGACCGACCACGCCTTGGCCGCCGCAAGGCGCACGGCAGGCTCGGGACTGGTCAGGCGGCGGTAGTAGGCGCTTATCAGGTCGCCATGTTCGGCCTCCGGAATGGCGGCGAGATAGGACTCCCATGCGTCCGGAAAGAGCGCATCGCAGCCTTTCTGGTAGAACCACTCCAGTTCCCAGCGACGCAGCATGAAGATGCCGCGCAGGACCAGCTCGGTAACCCGGTCCGGATGGGTCTGCGCGTAGGACAGGGCCAGGGTGGAGCCCCATGAGCCACCGAAAACCTGCCAGCGGTCGATGCCAAGATACCCGCGCAGGCGTTCCATGTCGGCGACCAGGTCCCAGGTCGTGTTGTCGGCGAGCTCGGCGTGCGGCGTCGAGCGCCCGCAACCGCGCTGGTCGAACAGGATGATGCGGTAGCGCGCCGGATCGAAGAAGCGTCGTGCCTTCGGACTGCTGCCGGCACCGGGGCCGCCATGCAGGAATACGACCGGCTTGCCGGATGGGTTTCCGCTCTGTTCGTAGTAGATCCGGTGCAGGGTCGAGACCTGCAGGGTGCCGGAATCAAATGGTTCAATCTCGGGATAAAGGCCGCGACGGCCGCTGGATTCGGTTGTCATGGGCGACAGTTTAACCGATGACGCGACCAGCCCAGCCCAGGCGCGGCGATCGATCGCGCACGGCAGGCGGCGGTTCCCGACTGGAAACCGCTCGAGGGACACGATGGCGGGAAGGATGACGGGCGCTGCGCACCCGTGCCGGCGGATCACTGTTCCAAATGGTCGGGGCGGCGGGATTCGAACCCACGACCCCCTGCCCCCCAGGCAGGTGCGCTACCAGGCTGCGCTACGCCCCGACGAATACGGACTTGGTGATGCGTTGATGGTGCGAGGGGCGCGGATTGTATCAGGCTTGAGCCCGGTGCACCCGCAGATTTCAGCGCCGCAGGATCTGCAGGACTTCCTCCAGCTCCATGCGCACCTGGCGCACGATCTGTCCGGACATGCTGACTTCCATGCGTGCCTGCGGCCCGTCGAGCCGCTGGCGCGCGCCAGTGATCGTGAACCCCTCGTCGTACAGGAGCGAACGGATCTGGCGGATCATGAGCACGTCGTGGCGCTGGTAGTAGCGCCGGTTGCCGCGTCGCTTGACCGGCTTGAGGTTCGGGAATTCCTGTTCCCAGTAGCGAAGCACGTGCGGCTTGACCCCGCAAAGCTCGCTGACCTCGCCAATGGCGAAATAGCGCTTCGCAGGAATCGCCGGTAGTTCGCTATTGCTCCCCTGATCCAGCATAGGCTTCTACTCGGACCTTCAACTTTTGTCCCGGCCGGAACGTCACCACGCGCCGCGCCGAGATCGGAATCTCCTCGCCGGTCTTCGGGTTGCGCCCGGGACGTTCATTCTTCAAGCGCAGATCGAAATTGCCGAAACCCGACAGCTTGACCTGCTCTCCCCTTTCCAACGCATCACGGACGGATTCGAAGAACGCGTCCACGAATTCCTTGGCTTCACGCTTGTTCAGACCAACGTCTACAAACAGACGTTCCGCCATTTCAGCCTTCGTCAGCGCCATCCTACCCTCGCAACTTCGCCTTGTAACCAGTCGCCAGAGCGGAGACCGCCAGACCGACGCACTGATCTGCGTCCTGATCCGTTAGGGTGCGTGAACGGTCCTGCAAAATCAAGCCCATAGCGAGACTTTTGACTCCATTTCCGAGATTGGGGCCGGCGTAGCGATCGAAAAGTACCAGATCGACCAGACGCGGGCCCACGGCCGAGCGCACGGTCGCCTCGATTTCCGCGTAGGGGACCTCCTCGCCGAGCACCACCGCGATGTCGCGCCGCAACGACGGGAAGCGCGACAGCGGCGCCGCGGCAGGCACCTGGCGCTGCGCCAGCCGGGCAAGGTCCAGTTCGAAGACATAGACGTCCTCGTCGAGGTCCAGGGCCCGTTGCAGGCGCGGATCGAGCGCACCGATGAATCCGACCCGGTTTTCGCCGCGCCAGATGGTCGCCGCGCGCCCCGGGTGCAGCCAGGCCGGCCCGCCGGCCTCGAAGCGGAATTCGACGGCATCGCTTCCGGTCAGCTCCAGCAGCGAGGCCACATCGCCCTTGATGTCGAAGAAGTCGATCCGGCGCCGGGCCTCGGCCCATTGTTCCGACGCGGCATCGCCAATGGCGACGCCGGCGACACGCCCGGTCTCGACCGGTGCATCGGCCCCTGCGTGGTAGCTGCGCCCGCACTCGAACAGGCGCACGCGCTGCTGCTGGCGCTTGCGATTGGCGTCCAGGGCGGCGACCAGGCCGGGCAGCAGGCTGGCGCGCATGACCGCCAGCTCGGCTGAAAGCGGGTTGGCCAGCGCGATGGCGCCTTCGTCGAGGCCCCAGGTGTTGAGCAGGCGGGCCTCCACGAAGGCATAAGTTATCGCCTCCGAATAGCCGCGCGCAGCCAGTTGCTCGCGGATCAGCGCCAGCGCGACCTTGCTCTCGGGGATGGCCCCCGGGCTGATCTCGCCGCGGGGCGCCTGCACGGGGATCCTGGCATAGCCATGGATGCGCGCCACCTCCTCGATCAGGTCTTCCTCGATGGCGATGTCGAAGCGCGCCCCGGGCGGCGTCGCGCGCCAGCCATCGGCGGTCGGCGCCACCTGCATGCCCAGCGCGGCAAGGATCCGCCCGACCTCGGCATCCGCCACCTCGAGACCGAGCACGCGGCCAAGGCGAGAGCGGCGCAGGCTCACTTCACTGCGCACGGGCAGGTGTGCAGCCGCTACGGCTTCGCCGAGAGGACCGGCGGAACCGCCTGCAATTTCAAGCAGCAACGCGGTCGCCCTTTCGATGGCCAGGCGCGGAAGTTCGGCATCGACGCCGCGCTCGAAGCGGTGCGAGGCGTCGGTATGCATGCCCAGCCGGCGCGCGCGTCCGCTGATGACGGCGGGCGCGAAGTGCGCGGCCTCGAGGAAAACGTCGGTCGTCGCATCGGTGACACGGGTGTCATGGCCACCCATGATGCCAGCCAGGGCGACTGCCCTCTGCCGGTCGGCGATGACCAGGAAGCTGTCGTCCAGTTCGACCACGCGCTCGTCGAGCAGCTTGAGCTTTTCGCCGGGCGTGGCCCGGCGCACCGCGACCGGAGCATTCAGCGTGCCGGCATCGAAGGCATGCAGGGGCTGGCCGGTCTCGATCATGACGTAGTTGGTGACATCGACCAGGGCGCTGATCGGGCGCACGCCGCAGCGGCGCAGGCGCACCTTGAGCCATTGCGGCGAAGGCGCCTTCGCATCGACGCCACGCAGCAGGCGCCCGCAATAGCGCGGGCAATCCTGCGGCGCGTCGAGTCGCACCTCCAGCCGGCCATCATGCGATGGCGCCTGTGCGGGAATTTCGGCAAGACGCGCCGCCACGCCGAATTCCGCCGCGACCTCGCGCGCCAGTCCGCGCATGCCGAGGCAGTCGGGGCGATTCGGGGTCAGGCCGAGTTCGATGATCGCATCGGGAAACCCCATGGCGGCTGCAAGCGGCTGGCCGACCACGGCATCCGCGGCCAGCTCGAACAGGCCGTCTGCATCGGAATCGAAGCCGAGTTCCCGGCCCGAACACAGCATGCCGCTGGATTCGATGCCGCGCAGCTTGGCCGGCTTGATCGTGAACGTGCCGACGCGCGTTCCGACCGTGGCCAGCGGTGCCTTCAGGCCGACCCGCGCGTTCGGCGCCCCACAGACGATCTGCAGCGGCTCGCCGCGGCCGATGTCGACGCGGCAGACGCGCAACTTGTCCGCATCCGGATGCTTGTCCGCGGCGATGATCTCGCCGACCACCACGCCCTCGAGCGCATCGCCGAGCACCTGCACGTCCTCGACCTCGAGGCCGCTCATGGTCAGTCGCTGCACCAACTCGTCCCGCCCTACCGGGATATCGACAAGTTCGCGGAGCCAGTTTTCGCTGAGTTTCATTGGGGGGCCGGGAATGGAGAATGGGGAATGGGGAATGGACTAGAAGCAGAGCGTGCGAATGCGGAATGTCGAAACTGGTTGGTCGGGCGCAAACTGGCAGCAAAGCGAAAAGCCGCCCTTCCTATTCCCCATTCTCCATTCCCCATTCCCCATTCCCGGCTCCTAGGCAAACTGCCTCAAGAAGCGCAGGTCGTTCTCGAAGAACGCGCGCAGGTCGTCCGCGCCGTAGCGCAGCATGGCGAAACGATCGACGCCGAGGCCGAAGGCGAAGCCGGTATAGCGCTCGGGGTCTATGCCGCAGTTCTTCAGCACGTTTGGATGGACCATGCCGCAGCCGAGGACTTCGAGCCACTTCGTTTCGCCGCCCTCGGTGTTCCAGCCGATATCCATCTCGGCGGACGGCTCGGTGAACGGGAAGAAGCTCGGTCGCAGGCGCATCTCGAAATCGCGCTCGAAGAAGGCGCGGACGAATGCGGCCAGCGTTCCCTTGAGGTCGGCGAAGCTCGAGGTCTCGTCGATCAGCAATCCCTCGACCTGGTGGAACATCGGCGAGTGGGTCTGGTCCGAATCGCTGCGGTAGACCTTGCCCGGCGCGATGATGCGGATCGGCGGCGTGCGCCCGGACATGCTGCGGATCTGCACCGGCGAGGTGTGCGTGCGCAACAGGCGGCCATCGGCAAACCAGAACGTGTCGTGCATGGTGCGCGCGGGATGATCGGGCGCGAAGTTCAGCGCCTCGAAGTTGTGCCAGTCGTCTTCGATCTCCGGGCCATCGACACGGTCGTAGCCGAGCCGCGCGAAGATTTCGCAGATGCGTTCCATCGCGCGCGTCACCGGATGCAGGTTGGCGCGACCGGCATGGCGGCCCGGCAAGGTGACGTCGATGCGGTCGTTGGCCAGGCGCGCGGCGAAGGCGGCCTCGTCGAGCGCATTGCGGCGCGCGGCGATCGCCTCGAGCACGGTGTTCTTGGCCAGGTTGATGCGTTCACCGGCCGCCTTGCGCTCCTCGGCCGGCAGGCGGCCCAGTTGCTTGAGCTGCTCGGTGACGAATCCGGACTTGCCGACCACGGCCACGCGCTCGGCGTCCAGCGCCTCCAGCGTCGAAGCAGCTGCTATGGCCTGCAAGGCCTGCTCGATTCGGCTGTTCAACGGATCCATCGTCCAAAACCTCGGTGTCAATCGCATAAATGAAATGGGGAGCGAGGCCTTGGCCCGCTCCCCACGTTCATCGAACATCGGAACCGGCGCGTGATCGCGCCGGGACCGGCTCAGGCAGCCAGGGCGGTCTTGGCCTTTTCTGCCAGCGCCGCAAACGCTGCGATGTCGTGGATGGCCAGGTCGGCCAGCACCTTGCGATCGACGTTGATGTTGGCCTTCTTGAGACCGTTCATCAGGCGGCTGTAGCTCAGTCCGTACATGCGGGCGCCGGCATTGATGCGGACGATCCACAACGAACGGAACTGGCGCTTGCGCTGCTTGCGGCCGATATAGGCGTACTGCAGTGCCTTGATGACGGCCTGCTTGGCGACGCGATAGACCTTGCGGCGGGCGTTGTAATAGCCCTTCGCGCGGGACAGCAGCTTCTTGTGCCTGCGGTGGGCGGTGACGCCACGTTTTACTCGTGCCATGGGTCAGTCCTCCTTACGCGTAGGGCAGCATGCGGGCGACGCGGCCGGCATCCTCGGCGCGCACGTGGTTCGTGCTGCGGAGGTTGCGCTTACGCTTGGTCGATTTCTTGGTCAGGATGTGGCTCTTGAATGCGTGGCCGCACTTGAACTTGCCTGACGCCGTCTTGCGGAACCGCTTTGCAGCGGCCCGGTTGGTTTTCATCTTGGGCATGGGCCCAACTCCTTTTGTGGTTTTCGTTACTGGCCCGAGCGACGACGACTGTCGTTCTTTCCTTCCTGCTCGATCCGGTGTGTATGACCCGGGATTCCGGGTCGCTCCTCATTCGCCACTGGACGGATCCAGCGGCAAAAATCCTACTTGTTCTTCTTCGGCGCGATCATCATGACCATCAATCGGCCTTCCATTCGCGGGTACTGCTCGATCACGGCCTCTTCGGCGATATCCGCTGCAATCTTCTTGACCATGATGTCGCCCAGTTCCTGGTGCGCCATCTCGCGGCCGCGAAAGCGGATCGTGATCTTGACCTTGTCGCCTTCGTCGAGGAAGCGGCGCAGGTTGCGCAGCTTGATCGCGTAGTCGCCAACGTCGGTGGTCGGGCGGAACTTCAGTTCCTTGATCTCGACCTGCTTCTGCTTCTTCTTGGCTGCATGCGCCTTCTTCTGCGCATCGAACTTGAACTTGCCGAAATCCATGATCCGGCAAACCGGCGGATCGGCCGTGGGCTGGATCTCGACCAGATCCAGTCCAAGCTCCTGGGCCATTTCGAGTGCTTCGTCGCGCGAAAGAACGCCTACCTGTTCTCCGTCTGCGCCGATGACACGTACCTTAGGAACACGGATCTCATGATTCCTGCGGTTTGCTTTTTCGGTTGCGATACTTCTTACTCCTGGCGATTACTGCAATCGAATCAAGGACTTTCAGGCGACTCTTGATTCGGACTCTAGGCGTCGGGCGAAGTCCGCGATCGTGAATGATCCGAGGTCTTCCCCTGAACGCGCACGCACGGCAACGGCCCCCGCCTCCTTTTCGCGGTCGCCAACGACCAGCAGATAGGGAACCTTGTTAAGCGTGTGTTCGCGGATTTTATATCCGATCTTCTCGTTTCGCAAATCCGCCTCTACCCTGAAACCTTGCGCGACAAGGGTTTGCATGGCTTGAGCGGCAAAATCGGCCTGCGCATCGGTGATATTGAGGATCACGGCCTGCACCGGGGCCAGCCAGACCGGGAACTGCCCGGCATGGTGCTCGATCAGGATGCCGATGAAGCGCTCCATCGAGCCGACGATGGCGCGGTGCAGCATGACCGGGACATGCCGGGCCGAATCCTCGCCCACGTACTCGGCGCCAAGGCGTCCCGGCATCGAGAAATCGACCTGCATGGTGCCGACCTGCCAGGCCCGGCCCAGCGAATCGCGCATGTGGTATTCGATCTTCGGGCCATAGAACGCGCCTTCGCCGGGCAGTTCCTGCCATTCGACGCCGGAGGCACGCAGGGCCGAGCGCAGGGTTTCCTCGGACTTGTCCCAGGTCTCGTCCGAACCGATGCGCTGGTCCGGGCGCAGCGCGATCTTCAGCGCGATCTCGGTGAAGCCGAAATGGGCATAGACCTTCATGGCCTGGCGGTGAAACGCGACCACTTCGGCCTCGATCTGCTCCTCGGTGCAGAAGATGTGGCCGTCGTCCTGGACGAATCCGCGCACGCGCATGAGGCCATGCAGCGCACCGGACGGCTCGTTGCGCGTGCACGAACCGAACTCGCCATAGCGGATCGGCAATTCGCGATAGCTGTGCAGGCCGTGGTTGTAGACCAGCACGTGGCCCGGGCAATTCATCGGCTTGAGCGCGTAGTCGCGGCTTTCCGACGAGGTGATGAACATGTTGTCGCGATAGTTCTGCCAGTGCCCGGTCTTTTCCCACAGGCTCTTGTCGAGGATCTGCGGGCATTTCACTTCCTGGTAGCCCGAATCGCGATAGACCCCGCGCATGTACTGCTCGACGACCTGCCAGATCTGCCAGCCCTTGGGGTGCCAGAAAACCAGGCCGGGCGCCTCTTCCTGCATGTGGAACAGGCCGAGCTGCTTGCCGAGCTTGCGGTGGTCGCGCTTCTCGGCTTCCTCGATGCGCACGATATAGGCGGCGAGCTGCTTCTTGTCGGCCCAGGCCGTGCCATAGATGCGCTGCAGCTGCTCGTTCTTGGCATCGCCGCGCCAGTAGGCGCCGGAAATGCGGGTCAGCTTGAAGGCCTTGAGGAAGCGCGTGTTCGGCACGTGCGGACCACGGCACATGTCGACGTATTCCTGGTGGTAGTACAGCCCCATGGCCTTTTCGTCGGGCATGTCCTCGATCAGGCGCAGCTTGTAGTCCTCGCCACGCGACTTGAACTCGGCGATCACCTCGTCACGCGGCGTGATCTTCTTGATGACGTCGTATTCGGTGTCGATCAGCTCGATCATGCGCTGCTCGATGGCGGCGAGATCCTCCGGCGTGAACGGGCGCTCGTACCAGATGTCGTAGTAGAAGCCTTCCTCGATAACCGGGCCGATGACCATCTTGGCGGCCGGGAACAGCTGCTTGACCGCATGCCCGACCAGGTGCGCGCAGGAATGGCGGATGATCTCGACGCCCTCCTCGTCCTTCGGCGTGATGATTTGCAGCTTGGCATCGTGGTCGATGCGATCACTGGCATCGACCAGCCGTCCGTCGACCTTGCCGGCTACCGTGGCCTTGGCCAGGCCGGCGCCGATCGAGGCAGCCACGTCCTGCACGCTGACCGCGCTTTCGAATTGACGGATGCTGCCGTCGGGAAGGGTGATGTTGATCATGGGAATCAGGACTCCGGAAAAACAGAAAGGCGCCGAAGCGCCCTTTCTCTAGTGCAGTTGCTTCGCGTCGGTTCGGTTCAGTGGGAAGAGGTTCGCGTCATGGTGATCGTGTTCTTTGGAACTACGACTCCTGGAAAGAGGGCGATTTCAACTACTGGCTTCCGCGAAGCAAATACCCGATCTCGAAGAAAACAAGCCGAAATGCCTGTTCGCTTCGCCGGACGATGCAGGTGTCCATGCTAAAGCAAGACGAAGAGACCGAAAACGCATCTTCGCTTCGCCGGACGATCCTTCGGTTCCGGGTTTCAGGTGTGGCTGTGCTGACGACTTGATGCGGGTTTCCTTACCAAAAGCGGAAAAGCCGACATGCTTTTTCGCTTCGCCGGTCTTTCCCTCGTTACCGGCTACGGTTGGTGGGCGCGACAGGGATCGAACCTGTGACCCCTACCATGTCAAGGTAGTGCTCTACCGC
>DAIMYT010000079.1:0-10303 GCA_036734345.1 Dokdonella sp.
GGCGTTATCGCGAGGAATTCTCGGTCGATGTACTGACCAGACGCTTCACGGACTACCTGGAGCCGGTCCTGTGAGGTCGCGCATCGCGATCGTCGTGCCGCGCTGCCATGAGCGCCTGGTCGGCGGCGCCGAGGCGCTCGGCTGGCAGTACGCGCAGTTGCTGTCGGCCGACCATGCCGTCGACGTGCTGACCTCGACGGCGTCCGATTACACGAAGTGGGACAACGACCTCGAGGCCGGGATCGAGCAGCGCGAAGGCATCACGATCCACCGCTTCCACGTCGCGCGCGGGCGCACACCCTACTTCCACGCCCTGCACCGCAACCTGCTCGACGCGTTCGCGCGATCCACGGAGCACGCGGATGGGCAACGCTACTGCTGGCCCGAAGCGCTCGAAGAGGAATTCGTGCGCGCGCAGGGGCCGAACTGCCCCGGGCTGCTGGACCATCTCGAGGAACATGGCGAGGGCTATGCCGCGGTGTTCTTCCTGCCCTACCTGTACCCGCCGATACTGGATGGAATCCGCGTGCTCCGGCACCGGCGCTGGGCGCTCATCCCCGCGCTGCACGACGAACCGCCCGCGTACCTGAAGACCTTCGCGCAGATGGCCCGCTCGGCGCCGCGGATACTCTGGAACACCGCCGCCGAACGCCGTCTCGGCAAGCGCATCTGGGGCCTGGAGCGCGGCAATGTCGTGGCCATGACGGTCGACACGGAGCGTGTCGGGGCGGCGCGCGAAGCGCGTCCCTACCTGCTCTACTGCGGACGCATCGATGTCAGCAAGGGATGCGCGCAACTGCTGGACGGTTTCGCCGCTTTCAAGGCGAGACACCCGGACTCGGACCTGCAACTGGTCCTGACCGGCAACGACGTGATGGGCGTCGGCAAGCGCAAGGACGTGCGCTACCTCGGCTTCGTCGAGGAAGCGCGCAAGTTCGAGCTGATGGCCGGAGCGCTCGCCTTCGTCCAGCCTTCTCCCTACGAGAGCCTCAGCATCGTCCTGCTCGAAGCCATGGCGCAGGGTACGCCGGCGATCGTCAACGGCCAGTGCGAGGTCCTCGTCGACCATGTCGAGGCCAGCGGCAGCGGCCTGGTCTACCGCAGCGAAACGGAGTTCGTGGCCGCCATCGAGGACATTGCCGGGCTCGACGCCGCAAGGCGCGGCGAATGGGGAAGGCTGGCGCGCGACTACGTGCTGGCCAACTACGACCGCGAGCAGGTCCGCGCCCGCCTCAATGCCGAAGTCGCCGCACTGGCGACGGGCTGACGAGCGGGCATCGCGAACGGGAAAACCTGCCGTGTGACGTCGACCGCGGCAAGCCTGGGCGCTCAGCCCGCCTGCAGGCGCAGGTCGAAGCGCGCCCCCCCCAAGGTTTCCGAGCGCGATACCTTGAGGCTGCCGTTGTAGGCCTTGACGATGTCCTGCACGATCGAAAGGCCGATGCCATGGCCTTGCACGCGCTCGTCGCCGCGCACGCCGCGTTGCAGCAGGTGATCGACGCGATCCTCCGGAATGCCGGGGCCGTCGTCCTCGATGGTGAGGTCGAGGCTGCCGGAATCGTCGTTCTTCGATCCCGATCTCCGCGCCGTCAGCAACACGGTGTGCCTGGCCCACTTGAACGCGTTCTCGAGGACGTTGCCGAGCAGCTCCATCAGGTCCCCCTGGTCGCCGCGGAAACGCGTGTCGGGATCGATCTCGAACTCGCACAGGACCTGCTTGTCGGCATAGACCTTTTCCAGGCTGCGCACGATTTCCTCGGCGAATGGCTCGAGCGGCAGGGGAGCGGCGAAGGTCTGGCGGCCCGAGGTCGCGGCGCGCGAAAGCTGGTAGGCGACGATTTCATCCATGCGACCGACCTGCTCGAGCACGGTCCAGCGCAGCTCGCGTCCATCCACTTCCGATTCGAGCTGGGTGCGCACGACGGCCAATGGTGTTTTCAGGCTGTGCGCAAGATCCGCCAGGGTATTCCGGTAGCGCTTGAGGCGATCGCGCTCGGAATCGATGAAGTTGTTGAGGTTGGCGGCGAGGCCGGAGAGTTCGGCCGGGTAGCGGTCGCCGAGGTGCTCGGCGGCGCCGCGTTCGACGCGGGCCAGGTCGGCCGCGACCTTGCGCAACGGGGCCATGCTCCAGCGCAGAACGCCGATGAGCAGGAGCAGCAGGAGGACGCCAAGGCCGCCGAGCCAGGCCAGCAGGGTGCGCCGGAACACCTTCCCCTGGTTCTGCAGCGCAGCGCCGTCTTCGGCGACGTGCAGGGCCAGGTTCAGTTCCGGCCGGTTGGCCACGCTCCAGGTGATGCCCTGCGAGAGCACGAACAGGTCGCCCTGCGGGGTATGCACCGGGCCGCTGAATACCGTGGCGCCCTGGGGCAGTTCGGAATCGATCGGCAGTTCCAGGCCGAGCGCCGAGGGCGAGCGCCATTGGCGATCCTTCGAGTTGCGCACATGGTCGCCGACGATGCTGGCATACAGGCCCGATGCGGGACGGTCGAAGCGCGGATCGGGGCCGACCTCGGGCGGAATGAGGTTGCCGGCGCGATTGGTGTCGGCGCCGGCCAGGTAGGCATGGATGTAGCCTTGCAGGCGATCGCGCTGCGAGCTCAGGGCCGCATCGAAAAAGGCCTGGTCAAGCGCGAAAAAAGCCAGGCCCAGGAACGCCGCGAGGGCGATGCCCGCCGCAGCGAGGGACCTGGCCTGCAACGATAGCGGTCGTGCCATCGTGCGCTTCGGTTTCACACTGCGGATTCGGGTTCGGCCTCGTCGGCACCGGCGTCAGTGCGTTCAAGGGCAAAGCGATAACCTCGGCCACGCACCGTCTCGATGGGTTTGATCGTGTTCTCCGGGTCGAGCTTGCGTCGCAATCGACCGATGAAGACTTCCAGCACGTTGGAGTCGCGGTCGAAATCCTGCTGGTAGATGTGCTCGGTCAGGTCCGCCTTGGAGACCAGTTCGCCGGCGTGCATCATCAGGTATTCCAGCACCTTGTACTCGTAACTGGTGAGGTCGACCGGATTGCCGTTCGAGCTGACCGTCTGCGCCGTCGTGTCGAGCGCGATCGGGCCGCATTCGAGCAGCGGGCGCGACCAGCCGCTGGCACGGCGCACCAGCGCGTTCAACCGCGCCAGCAGTTCCTCGACATGGAACGGTTTGACCAGGTAGTCGTCGGCGCCGTACTTGAGTCCCTGCACCTTGTCCTGCCACGAGGAGCGCGCGGTCAGGATCAGGATCGGGTAGCGCTGGCCGTCCTCGCGCAGCTGCTTGACCAGCTCCATGCCCGACATTTTCGGCAGGCCGAGATCAATGATGGCCACGTCGAAGGGCACTTCGCGGCCGAGGAACAGGCCTTCCTCGCCATCGCCCGCCGCATCGACGGCGAATCCATCGCGCTTCAGGCGTGCCGCCAGGGTCTCGCGCAATGGCGCTTCATCTTCCACGAGTAGTACACGCATCGCAATCTCCTGTTATTGATCTGCCTTGATTTCAATGACGCGCACCTGGCCGCCGGGTGTCAGGACCTTGAAACGGTAGATCTTTCGCTTGCCGATGCGCAGGGTCTGCACGCTGAGGACCTTGGCATCGGTATCGCGCTGAATCATGGCTACCGCTTCCTGCACGCTGATCTCGCGTGCGCAAACGGTCGACGAGAACAACGTCGCCGCGATGGCTGCTGCCAGCACTGGAATTCGAAATCGGCGTGTGGCTGCGGTCATCTGGGTTTCGGCAACTCGTTGGCGGCCGCTCGGTGGACGCGGCTCATGCAGTCTTGACTGCCGGGATTGAATTCCCGCTGAACTCCCTCGGTGCCGAGCGGGCCGGACGGCTGCGAAGCCGGTCGAGACGAGGCTCAAGGGGTCAGTAGATCTCGGCCACACAGCAGCGCAGGCTGCCCCCGGCCTTCTCCAGCTCGCCGAGTTCCGCCGTCGCGACGGAAAAACCGCAGGCCTCGAGGGCCTCGCGCTGGGCATCCGTCAGTGCCGTCGCGGCGCGCTTGCTCATCCAGACCCGGTCGGCGGCGAGGCTGATCGCATTCGCGGCAAAGGCCTGTTTTTGCCGCGGGCTGATCCACACGGCGCGGTCCGGATAGAGCGATGCGATCGCATGCGCCGCGGTCGCCTCGCGAAACCCCGATTCGGCGATGATGGCCGCGCGTCCGGCGAGTATCGCAAGCACCACGTTGGTGTGGTACTCGCCCGCGGCCAGCTCGAAACAATAGGTCAGGCGCAGGCCGAAGGCGGCGTGCATGGCACGCGCGCCGGCCAGGTCGCAGCGCTCGCTCAGGCCGCAATAGCCGATGCCGCGGGCGCGGTCGATGACCAGGGAACCGGTCAGCTCGGCGACCAGGTCCTGCCCGGAGAGGTCGATGGTTGCATAGCCGAGGATGTCGCCGAACCAGCGGCGGATGTCGGCGCGTCGCGTTTCGAGCTGGCGCACGCCGTGGCGCATGCGGCCGACGATCAGGCGTCCGGCGGTCGTCGCGAATGCATTGTTCGGGAATACGCCATCCGGCGCGTCAGGGTCGCCGGGAAAGGTGATGACCGGGATGTCCGTGGCCAGGCGCCGCGCCAGCCCGGCATGCTCGGCGAGTGCCCGCAGCGGATCGGGGACGTCGGCCAGGTCCATGTAGCGATTGTCGCTGGCGGATTCGGCGGCCAGGGCGAAGTCGATCGGGCTGACCAGGAATGCGGCGCGTGCGGTGGCCGGCAGGTCCGGCGCGATGGCCAGGGTCGAAACCGCATCGAGAAACGCCTCGGCGCCGGTGACCATCATGCGCGCGATTTCCGCTTGCCGCCACCGTGCAGCGGATGCCGAAAGCAGTCGACCAGGTGATCGTTGACCATGCCGGTCGCCTGCATGAAGGCGTAGCAGATGGTCGAACCGACGAAGCGGAATCCGCGCTTGCGCAGCGCCTTGCCCATCGCATCCGAGGCATCGCTGGTGGCGGGTACCTGGTCCTGCGAGGTCCAGCGGTTGAGCACGGGTCGTCCGTCGACGAAGGACCACAACCAGGCATCGAGGCTGCCGCAACTGTCGATCACTTCGATCGCGGCACGCGCGTTGTCGCGAGCGGAGAAGATCTTGAGACGGTTGCGGATGAGTCCTGCATCCTGCAGCAGGGATTCCAGTTCTCGATCGCGCATCGCCGCCACGCGCGCAATATCGAAACCATGGAAGGCGCGGCGGTAGTTTTCGCGTTTGTCGAGCACGGTACGCCAGCTCAATCCGGCCTGGGCGCCCTCGAGCACGATGAACTCGAACAGGCTGCGGTCATCGTGGACCGGTTCGCCCCACTCGGTATCGTGGTAGGCGCGGTAGGCGGCGTCGGCGGTCTTGCCCGTGGCCCAGGCGCAGCGCGCGCGACCGTCGTCGACCACGCTGCCCGCCTCGGCTTTCGGTGCTGCGGCTTTCTTGCCGGTCTTCATCGCAGTCATGGCGCAAAAGGCGGTTGGGCTCGGGGAGGTGGAGGATACCGGCAGGATCGCGCCGGGCACATCCCCGGCACGGCCGTCGCGCATGGCGTCGCGCCGCGCTTTCGCGACTCAGGATGACGCACTGGCAGCGCGGACCCAGGGCAGGGCGTCCAGATCGACATTGCCGCCGCTCAGGATCAGGCCGATGCGCAGGCCTGCAAAGCGCTCGCGCTGGCCGAGCACCGCGGCCAGCACGATCGCGGCGGATGGCTCGACGATGACCTTCAGCCGCTGCCAGACCAGGCGCATCGCGGCGATGGTGTCCTCGTCGCTGACGGCAAGCACCTGCACGCCATGTTCGCGCAGGATCGAGAAATTGATCTCGCCGACCAGCGTGCGCAAGCCGTCGCAGATCGTGTCGGGGGTGAAATGGCCGACGCGCCGCCCCAGCCGCAGCGACTCGAGCGTATCCGCGGCGCCGGCCGGTTCGGCGGCGATGACGCGCGTGCCGGGCGCGCGCGCCGCGGCGGCGATCGCCGTGCCGCTGGCCAGCCCGCCGCCACCGACCGGGGCGACGATGACATCGAGCGGCCCGGCTTGCGCGATCAGTTCCAGCGTGGCGGTTCCCTGGCCCGCGATGACGGCCGGATCCGCGTACGGGTGGACCAGGGTGGCGCCGGTCTGCTGGCGCACGGCTTCCGCCGCCGCTTCGCGGGCCAGGATGTTTGGTTCGCAGTGGTGCACGGTCGCCCCGTAGGCTTCGATCGCCTCGACCTTGGAGCGCACCGCGCCGGCGGGAACGACGACATGGACCGGGATGCCGCGGGTGCGGCCGGCGAGGGCGAGGGCCGCGCCATGATTGCCGGACGAATGGGTGACCACGCCACGTGCGGCGACCGCATCGGCCAGCGACCACACGGCGTTGCAGGCACCGCGGAACTTGAAGGCGCCGACGCGCTGGAAATTCTCGGCCTTGAACAGCAGTTGCGCGCCGGCCAGGGCATCGAGCGAGTGCGAGCGCAGCACCGGCGTGACGTGCGCATGGCCGGCGATTCGCGATGCGGCCTGCTCGATCGCCTCGATATCGATGCCGGCGGAAGCCGAGTCCTGCGTCATGGGGCTGCAATCATGGTGACCGACCGGCACGATACACGTCCGCCGCAACTGCATGCTAGCCTGCTGCGCCTGTCGCAGGCCTGTGCTGCGCAAGTCCTGCCTGCCATCTCCCGAGCCACGATAGCCGCATGAACGACGACGAATCCGCCACGCATCCGGTCGTGCACCTGCATGACTACAAGGCGCCGCCCTGGCGCATGGAGCGCATCGAGCTCGAGTTCGACCTCGATGCCGAACTGACTACCGTGCAATCGCGCCTGCACCTGAGCGAGCAACCCGGTTCGGGCGGAGCCGAGCTGCGCCTGGACGGCAGCGGCATCGAGTTGCTCGAAATCCTCCTCGATGGCCACGCGCTGGACGCCGGGCGCTACCGGATCGAAGGCGACGCCCTGTTCGTGGCCGGCGTTCGCGGCAAAGCGGTCATCGAGACGCGTTCGCGGATCCGCCCGCTGGCCAACAAGGCCCTGCAGGGCCTGTACCTGAGCGGCAGCCCCGAACAGGGTTTCCTGCTCACCCAGTGCGAAGCCGAGGGCTTCCGCCACATCACCTGGTCGATCGACCGCCCGGACGTCCTCGCGCTCTATTCGGTGACCCTGCGTGCCGACCGTCGCCGCTTCCCGGTGTTGCTGGCGGGCGGCGATCTCGCAGGCTCCGGCGAGCTCGACGACGGACGCCACTGGGCACGCTTCGACGATCCGCATCCGCGGCCGAGCTACCTGTTCGCCCTGGTCGCGGGAAAACTCGAAGCGATCGAGGACAGCTACGTCACCGCCGAGGGCCGGCGCGTCCGCATCGTGATCTGGGCCGAGGGCGAGTCGGCCCGCCGATGCCAGCATGCGATGGAATGCCTGAAATCGGCGTTTGCCTGGGACGAACGGAAATTCGGCCGCAGCTACCAGCTCGATGTGTTCCATGTCGTCGCCACCGATGACTTCACCAATGGCGCGATGGAGAACACCGGGCTCAACATCTTCAATTCGAAATACCTGCTCGCCGACCCGCTGCACGCGACCGACGATGACTACCGGCACGTGCTTGCGGTCGTTGCCCATGAGTATTTCCACAACTGGACCGGCAATCGCGTCACCTGCCGCGACTGGTTCCAGCTCAGCCTCAAGGAAGGATTGACCGTCTACCGCGAACAGGAATTCGAGTCCGACGTCGCCTCGCGCACCCTGCGCCGGATCGAGGACGTGCGCTCGCTCTGGCGCACGCAGTTCAGCGAGGATGCCGGTCCGCTCGCCCATCCGGTGCGGCCTGCGCAGTACAGCGAGATCAACAATTTCTACACGACGACGATCTACGAGAAGGGCGCCGAGATCGTGCGCATGCTGGCGACCCTGCTCGGCCGCGAGGGATTCCGTCGCGGCATGGATCTGTACTTCGAACGGCACGATGGCGAGGCGGTCACGGTCGAGGATTTTCTTGCTGCCCTCGGTGACGCGAACGCGCTCGACCTCGCGCCCTGGCTGGTCTGGTACCGGCAGGCGGGAACGCCGGTGCTCGAGGCCAGCGGGCGCTTCGACGCGGCCAGCCGGACCTACGAATTGACCCTCAGCCAGCATACCGCGGCGACGCCGGGCCAGCCGCACAAGCAGCCCGTGCCGATTCCGGTCGACATGCGCCTGTTTGACGGCGACGGCAATTCCCTGCCGCTTCAGCTTGAAGGTCGCGAGGAGCCGGATCCCGGGCATTGCGTGCTGCTGCTGGATGGTGCGCGCAAGACGTTTCGATTCCGCGGGCTCGAGCGCGAGCCGGTGCCCTCGCTGCTGCGCGGCTACTCCGCGCCGGTGCGCCTGCAGGCCGACATGGACTGGCGGTCCCTCGGCGTGCTCGCCGCCTACGAGAGCGACGGATTCAACCGCTGGTATGCGGCCGACGCGCTGGCCAGGCAACTGTTCGCAAGGATTCTTGCGGACGGCAGCGCGCCGCAGGCCGGCCTGGAAGCCTGGCTGGGCAGCCTGCGCATCGGGCTTGCGGACCCGGCGCTCGATCCGGCCACGCTGGCGGAAATGCTGACCCTTGCCGATGCGGGCAGCCTGGCCGAATCGCTCGAGGATATCGATCCGGAAGCCGTGCACGCTGCAAGGACACTGCTCGAATCCTCGCTGGCGCGCGCACTCGGAAGCGAGCTTGGCGAACGCTACGAGCGCCTCGCATCCGCATCGACCGAAGGCACCGCGACCGTGGCCCAGGCGCGTCGTCGCCTGCGCAACCGTTGCCTGGACCTGCTCTGCCATGCCGACTCCCGCCACCACGCGCTGGCGCGTTCGCACCATGCAGGCGCCACCTGCCTGAGCGATCGGCTGAGCGCGCTGACCTGCCTTGTCCATGCGGGCGCCGCAGGCGCGCAGGAATTGCTCGATGATTTTTTCCGCAGCTACCGCGACGCTCCCGGCGTGGTCGACAAGTGGTTCGCCGTGCAGGCCACGGTGCCCGCGGCCAGTGCGCTCGAGCGCGTGCGTGCATTGACCCTGCATGCGGCGTTTCGCTGGGACAATCCGAACAAGGTCCATGCCCTGCTGATCAGCCTGGCCCACCGCAATCCACGCGCCTTCCATCGCCTCGATGGCGAGGGCTACCGTTTCGTCGCCGATTGCATCCTGCGCCTGGACGCGATCAATCCGCAGGTCGCAGCCCGGCTGGCGACGGCGTTTGGTGCCTGGCAGCGCTACGAGCCGCGGCGGCGCGCCGCCATGCACACGCAGATGCGGCGCATGCAGCAGGCCGGCTCGCTGTCGGTGGATGTGGCCGACATACTCGCGCGCAGCCTCGGCGATGGCTGAATCCGCGGTTCCGGCAGCGCCCGGGCTTGAACCGGGGCCGCAATGGGGGCATGTTGGAAGACATGTCCTGGTGTCCGGAGAAAATGTCATGTACCGCCAATTCCTGACCCTTTTGCTGCTTTCGACGCTGGCCGGTTGCGCCACGACGTCGGGCAATTCGTACAACTACGACGACAACGGCGATTATTACTACGGTTCCGGCCGTGCCGACGTGGTCGTCGACTCGCACTCGTCCGGGTTCGGTTACGCCGGATTGGGCTATGGTGGCTATGGAAGTGGCTACGGCTACGGCTACGGCCTGGGTTTCGGCTACGGCTTTGGTTACCCGCGCTACGGCAGCCTGTTCTATCCATGGGGGTATGGCTGGTCGCCGATCTGGGCCCCGCCGCCGGTCTACATCGTCGAGCGCAACTGGCGCGACGCGCGCGTCCAGCAGGACCGTTCGCAACGCAGCTTCCTGCTCGCCCGGCCCGCCGCAGATGCGCCGGAATCGGCAAGCTACGCGCGGCGCGCTCGCGCCATGCCGGCCGATGCCCTGCGTGGACCGGGCCGGTTCGATCCGGGCAAGCGTGCACCGACGTCAACGAGGACCCTGCGCAGCAGGAACGCTTCCGGCACGACGTCCAACCGCGCGAGGTCGATGGCGGCGCCGCAACCGCGCGTGTCCGCCCCGGCGCCGGCCATGCGCGTCGCCCCGCCGCCTGCGCGAATCCCGACGCACAAGCAATAAAAAACCGCGCTTGCGCGCGGTCTTTCGAATCACCGGGAGTTCAGCCTTGCAGGGTGTCAGGCAGGCAAGCGGCTCAACGCTTCATTGATGCGCGCGCGGCGGCTTTCCAGCTGCTGCAGTTGCGCGGTGGCCTGGTCCATCGCAGCCGCGCTGCGCATGTCCTGCATGGCCATTTCAAGTCGGCCCAGTTCGATCATCAGGTCGTGACGCAGGAAGAGCGGGTTGAGATTCATGCTGGCGGCGCTCGAGATCATGGCGGTGGACTC
>DAIMYT010000079.1:10313-15625 GCA_036734345.1 Dokdonella sp.
GTGGCTGTGTGGTGGTTGATGGATATGAAGCAAGCGGCGTGCCAACTATGCAAATTCCCGAAAACCCGGCATCAACCGGCGATATTGCCGAAGCCCTTGACGATTGCTGTCGCAATCTGACCGGCGATGCCGCGGAGCCCCGTGAAGCGCCGGATTTCCACGGTTACGGTCACACTTTGCCAATTGCTGTTAGCGGTATCGTGGTCGCCATCGAGCAACGAAAAATGCCGCGTCCCGACAAGGCGCGGCATTGCTTTTGCGACTGGAAAAGACCGTTCAGCTGGCGCCTGGCGCCCGGGTCCTGCTGGATTCCCCCTGTTCCCGAGACCGCCGGGCGGCAGTTCCATCGGCTGGCCCGGTCGATCTGTGCAAGCTCCCACCGGCGCGCAGCCAGCCCCTGAATTCCGACTTTCGGCGTGCTCGCATTACGCCTAGCGCCGGTGGGAGTGCGAATAGTGATGAGCAGGTTCCGTGCCAAATGCCGGGCCACGGCGACCCTGGGTTAGAATTGCGCGGTTGTTTTTCTGGTGATCCGGTCATGTCGTCAAATCCCGTGCATCGCTACGACGTCATCGTGGTCGGTGGTGGCCATGCCGGCACCGAGGCGGCCCTGGCAGCGGCACGCAGCGGTGCGCGCACGCTGTTGCTCAGCCACAGCATCGAGACGATCGGGCAAATGAGCTGCAATCCGGCCATTGGCGGGATCGGCAAGGGCCACCTCGTGCGCGAGATCGACGCACTCGGCGGCGCCATGGCGCATGCGGCGGACCGGGCCGGCATCCAGTGGCGCACGCTGAACGCATCCAAGGGTCCGGCCGTGCGCGCCACCCGTTGCCAGGCGGATCGCGTCCTGTACAAGGCGGCGATCCGCTCGATCGTCGAAGCGCAGCCGAACCTGCAGCTTTTCCAGCAGGCCGTCGACGACCTGCTGATCGAGGGAGGGCGCGTCACTGGCGTGCTCACCCAGACCGGGCTGCGTTTCGAGGCCCCGGCCGTGGTCCTTACCGCGGGTACTTTCCTCGCCGGAAAGATCCATATCGGCATGTCGCATCACGCTGGCGGGCGCGCGGGAGACGCCCCGGCGCAGCGCCTGGCCGAACGCATGCGCGAATTGCCATTTGCCGTGGACCGGCTGAAAACCGGCACGCCGCCGCGCATCGACGGGCGCTCGATCGACTACACCGGCCTTGAGGAACAGCCGGGCGACCATCCCGCGCCGGTGTTCTCGTTCATGGGCGAGCGTTCGCAGCATCCGCGCCAGGTCAGTTGCTGGATCACCCATACCAGCGAACGCACGCACGAGATCATCCGCGGCGGCCTCGATCGCTCGCCGCTCTATTCCGGCCAGATCGAAGGCACCGGCCCGCGCTACTGCCCGTCGATCGAGGACAAGGTCGTGCGCTTCGCCGACAAGGCCTCGCACCAGATCTTCATCGAACCGGAAGGCCTCGATACCTACGAGATCTACCCGAATGGCATTTCGACGTCGCTGCCCTTCGACGTGCAGATCGAGCTCGTCCGCTCGATCCGCGGCTTCGCCAACGCGCATGTCACGCGACCGGGCTATGCGATCGAATACGACTATTTCGATCCGCGCGGGCTCAAGCCTTCGCTCGAGACCAAGGCCGTGGACGGACTCTATTTCGCCGGGCAGATCAACGGCACGACCGGTTACGAGGAGGCCGCCGCGCAGGGACTGATCGCAGGACTCAACGCGTCGCGCGCCGTGCGCGATCTCGCGCCGTGGACGCCACGTCGCGACGAAGCCTATATCGGCGTGCTGATCGACGACCTCACCACCAACGGCACGATCGAGCCGTACCGGATGTTCACCTCGCGCGCCGAGTATCGCCTGCACTTGCGCGAGGACAATGCGGACCTGCGCCTGAGCGCGGTTGGCCACGCCCTGGGCTGCGTGCCGGAAGCGCGCCATGCGAAGGTCCAGCGCAAGCATGAGGCGATACAGGCCGAGCAGGAGCGCCTGCGTGGCCTGCGGGCCTCCCCCGGCAACGAACTCGGCCGCGCCATCGACGGCCTGCTCGGCGTTTCGATCAGCAAGGAGGCCAGCGTGCTCGACCTGCTGCGTCGTCCCGAGCTCGACTACGCCAAACTCGCCTCGATCCCCGGCATCGCCCCCGCAGTGGCGGATTCCGAAGTGGCAGAGCAGGTCGAGATCGGCACCAAGTACGCCGGCTATCTCGATCGCCAGCGCGAGGAAATCGAGCGCAGCCGCAGGCACGAGGAGACCGCCATTCCGCGGGATTTCGACTACGAGGGCGTGCGCGGCCTCTCATCCGAAGTCCTCTCCAAGCTCAAGGGCGCCATGCCGACGACGATTGGCCAGGCCCAGCGCATCAGCGGCATGACGCCGGCGGCGATCTCGCTGCTGCTCGTGCACCTGAAGCGGCGCAAGCGCGTCGCCTGAACCCCCGGACCCGGAAGCACGGCAAGCCGCCGCGGCGGCTTGCCGTGCTTCCGGAATCGCAGAAAAGGAAAACATGTCAAGCATCGAACAACGCATCGCCGGCGAAATCTCGGCCCGCCCAGAACAGGTCCACGCGGCCGTGCAGCTCATCGACGGCGGCGCGACCGTGCCGTTCATTGCGCGCTATCGCAAGGAAATCACCGGCGGGCTCGACGACACGCAGTTGCGCCTGCTCGAAGAGCGCCTCGGCTACCTGCGTGAACTGGAGGCCCGGCGCGCTGCGGTGATCGCCAGCATCGAGGAGCAGGGCAAGCTCAGCGACGGCCTGCGTGCCGAACTGCTGGCCGCCGACAACAAGGCGCGACTCGAGGACCTCTACCTGCCGTTCAAGCCGCGCCGGCGCAGCAAGGCGCAGATCGCGCGCGAGGCCGGGCTCGAGCCGCTGGCGACAAGCCTGCTGGCCAATCCGGACCAGTTGCCCGAGCAGGCGGCCGCCGCCTTCGTCGATGCCGGCAAGGGCGTGCTCGACACCAAGGCCGCGCTCGACGGCGCGCGCGCGATCCTGGTCGAGAATTTCGCCGAGGAACCCGCCCTGGTCGGGGCATTGCGCGAATGGCTGACCGCAAAGGCGGTGATCCGGGCCAGGGTCGTGGCCGGCAAGGAAGCCGATGGCGCGAAGTTCCGCGACTACTTCAACCATGTCGAGCCGATTGCTTCGATTCCCTCGCACCGCCTGCTGGCACTGTTTCGCGCGCGCAATGAAGGCGTGCTCGATCTCGAGCTGGCACCGCGCCCGACCAGTGCCGCGCGCACCACGGCGGCGGAAGATCCGGCCGCCGCGCTGGACGAGGCGGCCGCGGCCGGACATGCCGAAGCGGAAGGACGCGTCGCCGCGCATTTCAACATCGCCGACCGCGGACGCGCGGCGGACCGCTGGCTGCTCGATGGCGCGCGCCAGGCCTGGCGCATCAAGCTGCACCTGCACCTGGGCCTGGATCTTTTCGGTCGCGCCCGCGAGGCCGCCGACGCCGAGGCCATCCGCATTTTCGGTGACAACCTCAAGGATCTGCTGATGGCCGCGCCAGCGGGCCCGAAGACGGTCATGGGCCTCGATCCGGGTATCCGCACCGGCGTCAAGCTGGCCGTCGTCGACGGCACCGGCAAGCTGCTCGCGACCGACGTGATCTACCCGCATGAGCCGAAGAAGCAATGGGACCAGTCGATCGCCCGGCTGGCTGCGATCAGCAGGGAACACGGCGTCGACCTCATCGCGATCGGCAATGGCACGGCCTCGCGCGAAACAGATCGCCTGGCCGCCGAGCTGATCCGCAAGCATCCCGAACTGCGTCTCGCCAAGATCGTCGTCAGCGAGGCTGGCGCATCGGTGTATTCGGCATCCGAGGTGGCGGCGCGGGAATTCCCCGAGCTCGATGTTTCGCTGCGCGGCGCCGTGTCGATCGCGCGGCGCCTGCAGGATCCATTGGCCGAACTGGTCAAGATCGACCCGAAGTCGATCGGTGTCGGCCAGTACCAGCACGACGTCAACCAGGTGAAACTCGCGCACGCCCTGGTTGCGCGCGTCGAGGATTGCGTCAATGCCGTCGGCGTCGACGTCAATACCGCTTCGGCGCCGCTGCTGGCACGGGTTGCCGGGCTGAGCCCGGCGGTCGCCGAAAACATCGTCCGCCATCGCGATTTGAACGGCGCGTTCCGCAACCGCAAGGCCCTGCTCAAGGTGCCCCGCCTTGGCGACAAGGCCTTCGAGCAATGTGCCGGCTTCCTGCGCATCGCCGCTGGCGACGATCCGCTCGATGCATCGGCCGTGCATCCGGAAGCCTACCCGGTCGTGCAGCGGATCATCGAACAGTGCGGGCGCGAGGTGAAGGCCCTGATCGGTGACGCGGCCTTCCTGCGCACGCTCGATCCGCAGCGCTACACCGATGCCACGTTCGGCCTGCCGACGGTGCGCGACATCCTCGCGGAGCTCGAAAAGCCGGGCCGCGATCCACGCCCCGAGTTCCGCACGGCCACGTTTGCCGAAGGCATCGAGGACATCCGCGATCTCAAGCCCGGGATGGTCCTCGAGGGTGTCGTCAGCAACGTGGCTGCGTTCGGTGCCTTCGTCGATCTCGGCGTCCACCAGGACGGCCTCGTGCATGTCTCGGCCCTGTCGAACCGCTTCGTCAAGGACCCGCGCGAGGTGGTCAAGGCCGGCGACGTCGTCAAGGTGAAGGTCATGGAGATCGACATTGCCCGCAAGCGCATTGGCCTGAGCATGCGCCTCGACGACGAGCCCGGCGATTCGCGCCAGGCAGCGTCGAATGCACGGGAGCGCAAGCAGGGGCTGCAATCGTCGGCCGGCAATGCGCGGCCGGCGCCTGCAGCCGACGGCGCCCTGGCCGAGGCATTCAGCAGGGCGCGCCGTTGAGCCACGCGCGCAGCCGGCATCGGACAAACAAAAAGGCCGGCATGGCCGGCCTTTTCGAAGATCAGCCTGGAGGAAGAATCACTTCTTCTTCGGCAGTTTCTTTTCACCCATCGCGTAGGCCTTGACCGCGTCGTCATAAAAGGCTTTCGCTTCCTCGTCGCTGACGGTTTCGCCATTGCTCTTTTCGTTGAGGATGAGCTGGCCGTTCTCGTCCCAGCCGACGCGCGTGCTGAGGGTTCCCTTCTTGAGGATGGCCATCGGCTTTCCTTCGAGGAACGCATACTCGATATTGGTGCGCACGGCCTTGTCGCCATCGCCGAGTTCGGAATTGACGCGCATGAAGCGCAGCTTGTTGCCGGCCTCCACGAAACCGTCCCAGGCCACGGACAGATCGCCATCGAGGAAGGAATCCTGGATGCGCTTCATGCCGCCGATGTGCGACTTGAGCTTGTTGAATTC
>DAIMYT010000080.1:0-7210 GCA_036734345.1 Dokdonella sp.
TCGTCATGCTGGCCGGACTGGCGACCCCGGCGGCCCATGCCGCCACCTACTGCGCGACCAATGTCAGCGAATTGCAGGCCGCGCTGACTGCAGCCGCGAATTCGCCGGCCGACGACGAGATCAAGATTCAGCAGGGCATCTATGCGCCCAGCCAGCAGCTTCTCTACAACAGTCCGAATACGGGCTGGGTGTTCCTGACCGGCGGCTGGGTCCAGAACGGCGCCACCAATTGCGCCCAGCAGGTCGGTACTGCAGCCAGCACCATACTGACCGGCTCCGGCGTGACCAAGGTGCTGGGCATGTTCTTCAATCCACCGGGAACGGTGCCATTCGGTCCGCGCTACGGGGTACAGAACCTCAGCATCCGCGATGGCTACGGCGATTCGGCGACGTTCCAGCGCGGCGGCGGCCTGCAGATGTTTTCCGGCGTCGACATCCAGGTCGAGTTCTGGCTCGACAACGTGATCGTTGCCAACAACAGCGGCTACTTCGGCGGCGGTGCCGACCTCTACGTCCGGCGAGGACTGATCCGCGTCGTCAACAGCCTGTTCGCGAACAATTCGGCGCCGACCACCGCGTTCGGCCACTTCTCCGCGATTTCGCTCGCCGGCGACGGCCCGAACGGCGTGCTCATCGCCAACAGCACCTTCGCCAACGGCACCTGCCCGGGAAGCGGCGGACGCGGCTGCGGCATCGGCGTCACCGTCGGTGGCGGCATGCGCCTGGACCTGATCAACACCCTGTTTGCCAACAACGCGGTTTCGGACGTCAACATCGAGGGTGCTGCATCTGGCGGCTTCGGCAATGGCGTCGCGTTCGCCGACTACAGCCGGGTCGGCGCGACAACGGGGACTATCGCCCTCTCGCAGACCAACGCCCTGGTCGGCGATCCGCGCTTCGTCGATGCACCCAACCAGGACTATCGCCTGCGCGACGATTCGCCGTTCATCAATCGCGGGCTCGGCACGATTCCCATTTACGGCTATCTCGGCTACGACCTGACCGGATCCCTGCGCACGCGCTTCGGCGCGCTCGACCCGGGCGCCTACGAGAACCAGACCTGGGACATCATCTTCGCCAACGGCTTCCAGTAGCCGCACCGCATCACGTCGCTGCGCGCGGGCAGGACGGGCACCGGGCCGTCCGCCTGCGGGTGTCCACGGACAGAAAAAGCTGTCCGCCATGGTGTCCGCCCGCGCAGGCATGACTTCTGTCCTAGCAACCGAAGTCCTTGATCGTGCATCTCATTTCCTGCAAGCGGCACAAACTTCATGAGTGGCATGGTGCTTGCTCCATGAACTTTGCGACACCGCTGCCGGAGAACCCCATGAAATCTCGCATATCCTTTTTTCACAACGCCAGGTCGTCCATCCTGCTCGCTTCGCTGCTGACTGCCTTCTCGGCCAGCGCCGTCGCCCAGTCGACCGTATCGCTCGATCCGCGCGCACCCCTGCAGGCCACCCTGCTGCCGGAAATGAAGGTGACCGCCAGCATGTCGAACCCGCATGCCGCGCCGCGCTGGAGCGTTGCTTCGACGAGGCCGGTCCCGGTGACCCTGATGCCCACCCTGACCATTACCGCCGACGTCGAGGCGCTCGCGATCACGCGCCTGCCGACCATCACGGTCATCGCGCAGGCAGGCCAGCTCGAGGAAGAACTGCCGTTCGTCCTCGCCGTCGCCTCGATGCCGGCGAATTCCGCCCACCTGCTCGCCGACTAGGCCCAGCTGACGGCGGCACGACCGCCAAGCCGCACTCAGGCGCCGGTCGCGGTCGCGGTTCGCAACGACCGGCGCGCGGCCCGCTTTTCCCTGCGTCGCGCGGCGATGCGGGCAAACACGAGATAGAGCGCAGGCGTCGAGAACAGGGTCAGGCTCTGTGACACGAGCAGGCCGCCGATCATCGCGATGCCGAGCGGCTGGCGCATTTCCGAACCCACGCCGAAGCCGATCGCGAGCGGAAACGCGCCGAGAATGGCGACCATCGAGGTCATCATGATCGGCCGGAAACGGACCAGGCAGGCTTCGCGGATCGCCTCGATCGGCGGCTTGCCGCCTTCGCGCTCGGCGTGCAGGGCAAAGTCGATCATCATGATCGCGTTCTTCTTGACGATGCCGATCAGCAACACGATGGCGATGACCGATACCACCGACAGCTCGGTGTTGGTCACCAGCATCGCCAGCAGCGCGCCGACACCGGCCGCCGGCAGCGTGGAAAGGATCGTCACCGGGTGGATCAGGCTTTCGTAGAGGATGCCGAGCACCAGGTAGACGGCCAGGATCGCGAACAGGATCAGCAGGCCCTGCCCCGACTGCTGCTGCTGGAAACGGCGGAAATTGCCCGATCCTTCGACCTTGATGTCGCCCGGCATGCGCATGTTGCTCACGACCTGGTCGATCAGCGGCTTGACCTCGCCCATGCTCACGCCGGCGGCAAGGTTGAAGCTGATGTCGAATACCGGAAACTGGAAATCGTGCTGGATGGCCAGCGCCGCCCTGCCCGACTCGACCCGGGTAACGGCGCTGAGCGGCACCATGGCGCCATTGCTCGCGCGCACGTGCAGCGTGTTCAGCGTGTCGAGTCCCGGCGTCGCGCCGGTGACGGCGTTGAGCACGACCTTGTACTGGTTGAGATCCGAGTAGATGGTCGAGATCTGGCGCTCGCCGAAGGCGTTGTAGAGCGTGCTGTCGATGGCGCCGATCGAGATGCCGAGCCGCGCCGCCGTATCGCGGTCGATGACCAGGTTCTGCTCGATGCCGCCATCGTCGAGCTCGGTGCCGACGTTGGTGAACTGCGGCAGCTTGCGCAGCTCGGCCGCCAGGCGCGGGCCCCAGGTCACGAGGTCGTCGTAATTGCTGCCCTTGAGCGAATAGCTGTACTCGGAATCGCTGCCGCGCGGGCCACCGCCGCCGATGTCCTGCACGGGTCGCAGGCGCAACTGGATGCCGGGCAGGTTTTCGGTCTTGTCGGCCAGGCGCCGCATCACCTTCGAGGTCGATACCTCGCGTCCATCGCCGAGCGGCTTCAGGTTGATGTAGAGGCTGCCGCGATTGCTGCCCGAGCGGAATCCGCCGCCACCGAGCGACGAACCGAGGCTGGCGACCGCCGGATCCGCCGCGATCACGTCGGCGACCTTGCGCTGCAGTTCGACCATGGCATCGTAGGAAATCGAGGCGCTGGCAATCGTGGTGCCCTGGATCATGCCGGTGTCCTGTTCGGGCACGAAGCCGAATTTGAGGAAGCTGGCCAGCCAGGCGGTCAGGACCACCAGGACCAGCGGTTGCAGGCTCATCGTGCGCGGGTGGCGCAATGACCAGTCGAGCGCCCGTGCATAGGCCCTGAGCATGCCGGCATGCATGCGGTCGATGCGCTGCACGAGCCGCGAGGGCTTCTCCTCGCCGTGCGCCTGCAGGTAGCTGCCGCACAGCGACGCGGTCAGGGTCAGCGAGACGATCGCCGACATCGCGATCGCCGCGGCGATGGTCACCGCGAACGAATGCAGCATCATGCCCATGAACCCGCCCATGAACAGCAGCGGCAGGAACACCGCCACCAGCGAAGCGGTGATCGAGACGATGGTGAAGCCGATCTCGCGCGCACCGTCGAGCGCCGCCTGCAGTCGCGACTTGCCCATGTCGAGATGACGCTCGACGTTCTCGATGACCACGATCGCGTCGTCGACGACGAAGCCGATCGAGATCACCAGGGCCATCAGGGTCAGGTTGTCGAGGGTGAAATCAAAGGCGTACATGACGATGAACGCGCTCGCCAGTGAAAGCGGAACCGAAAGCCCGGCGATCACGGTCGGCGCGACGCGGCGCAGGAACAGCAGCATGGTCAGGATGACCAGGCACATGCTGATCAGCATGGTGATCTGCACCTCGTGGATCGAGGCGCGAATCGTCGCCGTGCGGTCGTTGAACGGCGTCAGCACGACACCCTCGGGCAACCAGCTGCGCATCAGCGGCAGCTGTTCGTAAATGCTGTCGACCGTATCGATCACGTTGGCGCTTGATTGCTTGGTGATCGCCATCAGGACCGCACGTTCGCCGTTGAACCAGGCGGCCTGGTCCTTGCTCTCCGCACCGTCGCCGACGGTCGCGATATCGCGAAGGCGGATCGGTACGCCGTTCTTCACGGCCACGATCAGGTCGGCGAACTGGCTGCCTTCGGTCAGCGCACCATTCGCCGCGATCGTCATCGTCCGCTTGCCATCGCTGAGGAAGCCCTGTGGCGAGGTGACGTTCGCCGCGGAAATCGCGTTGCGCACCTGGTCGGCCGAAATGCCCATCGACGTCAGCTTGCCGGTGTCGACATCCACGCGCACCGCCGGGGTCGCGCCACCGGCGAGGGTGACATCGGCCACGCCCGGCAACTGGCGTACGCGCTGCGAGAGCAGCGAATCGGCCATGTTGTAGAGCTCGGCCGCGGTGCGCGAACTCGAGGTCAGCGACAACAGCAGGACCGGATCGTTGTTCGGATTGGCCTTGCGATAGACCGGCGCCGTGACCAGGCCGCTCGGCAGGTCGGGAATCGCCGCATTGATCGCCGCCTGGACATCACGCGCGGCACCATCGATGTTCTTGCCGAAGTCGAAGAACAGGATCACCGACGATCGCCCTTCCTTGCTGTGCGAGCCCATCGAATCGACCCCGGCGATCTGGCCCATGTGCCGCTCCAGCGGTGCCGCGACGGTCGTCGCCATGTTCTCCGCATTCGCACCGGGCTGGTTGGCGATCACGAAGATCACCGGGAACTCGATGTTCGGCAAGGCGGCGACGCCTAGCTGGAAATAGGCGATCACGCCGCCCACGAACACGCCCAGCGCGAGCAGCAGGGTACCAATCGGGCGACGGATGAAGGGGGCGGAGAGGTTCATCCCGGGGTCCCTGCGCGGGGGTCGGTCGGGGGCCGACTTTTGCGCTTCAATCCGTGGTGATGTTGCGACATTGCGAAGTCTTTATTGACGGATGGGTTGCCGGGCGGTTCGTGCGGCAAATACTGACCATCCCGCCAACCCGTCGTCCCGGCGCAGTCCGGCCTGCGCCGGGACAACAGTTCCAAAAATTGAATCCTGCGCGAAAGCATCGCGCCTGAAGGCGCTCCTACAGGAGCACGAGAGTCAGCGGGGACACTCACGCCAATCCCCTTTCAGCCACCGGCAAGCGCCGCTCGCGCTGCGCCGCAAGCCAGTCCGAAAAACGCTCCATGTGCAGATAAAGCACCGGCGTCGTGTACAGGGTGATCAATTGCGACAGCAGCAGCCCGCCGCCGATCGACCCGCCGCGCGGCTGGCGAAGTTCCGAGCCGATGCCGGTGCCAAGCGCGAGCGGCAGCGCGCCGAACATCGCCGCGAAGGTCGTCATCAGGATCGGCCGGAAGCGCAGCAGGGCCGCGCGACGGATCGCATCGTGCGCGCCCATGCCCTCGCGCCGCGCATCGATGGCGAAGTCGATCATCATGATCGCGTTCTTCTTGACGATGCCGATCAGCAGGATGATGCCGACGATGCCGTCGATCGACAGGCTGAAACCGCATAGGGTCAGGGCAAGCAGCGCGCCAACGCCGGCCGGCGGCAGGGTCGAGATGATCGTGATCGGGTGGATGTAGCTCTCGTAGAGCACGCCGAGGACGATGTAGATGACCACCAGCGAGGCGAGGATCAGCAGCACCTCTTCGGTCATCGAGGCCGAGAATTCGGCAGCCTTGCCGATGTAGCTGCCGCGGATCTGCTCGGGCATATCGATATACCGTTCAACCTCGTTGATCGCTTCGACCGCATCGGACAGCGAAAAGCCCGGCGCCACGTTGAACGAAATCGTCACCGCCGGCAGCTGGTTCTGGTGGCTGATCACCAGCGGTGCGTTGATGACCCTGGCGTCGACCAGCGAGGCCATCGGTATCGCGCCGCCGGCGCCGATGGCGATGCCGGTGTTGCCCTGCGAGCTGATGCCGCTCGGCGTCGCCGAGTTGCTCGACGTTGCCTGGCCGAGCGTGGTCGCATTACTGCCGGTGAGCGCGCCGCTGCCGCTGCCGCGCACGGTCAGGCGGTTGAGCAGGTCGGCGCTGGTGCGGAATTTCGGATCGACTTCGAGGACGACGCGGTACTGGTTGAGCTGGGTGAAGATGGTCGAGATCTGGCGCTGGCCGAAGGCCGAATAGAGCGTGTCGTCGATGGTCTGGATGGGCACGCCGAGCCGGCTGGCCTGGTCGCGGTTGATGGTCAGGTTGAGCTGCAGGCCGTTGGCGGCCAGGTTATTGGCGACATCGGCCAGCTCCGGGCGCTGCTGCAACGCCGTGGTCATGCGCCCGGCGAACCTGCCGAGTTCCTCCTCGTTCACTTCGGTCAGGGCGTACTGGTATTCGGTCGGCGCCACGCGGTTGTCCAGCGCGATGTCCTGCACCGGCTTGAGATACAGCGCGACCCCGGGGATCGTGTCGATGGTGCGCTGCAGCCGCGGCAGGATGACATCCAGCGCGTCGCGTTCGGAGCGCGGCTTGAGCACGATGCTGAGCTGGCCCTGGTTGAGGGTCGGGTTGATCGAGCCGGCGCCGATGAAGGCGGCGACGCCGGTCACGGCCGGATCGGCGCGCAGGGCTTCGGCGACCCGCCGGGTGCGATCGAGCATGGCCTCGAATGCGATCGTTTCGTCGGCCTGGACCACGCCGGTGATCATGCCGGTGTCCTGCTCGGGGAGCAGGCCCTTCGGCATCATCACGAACAGCAGCACGGTCAGCGCCACGCTGGCGGTCAGCACGAGCATGGTCAGCGGCTGGTGGCGGAACACCCAGTCGAGGCTTTTCGCGTAGGCGGCGAGCAGGCGGTCCCACCAGTCGCGCCGGGCCGGATCCTGCGGCGTCTCGCCGCTCTCCTCATGCGGCACGTTCTCGCGACGCAGCAGGTAGGCACACATCATCGGGGTCAGGGTCAGCGAGACGATCATCGAGATGCCGACGGCGATCGACAGCACGACGGCGAACTCCTTGAACAGCCTGCCGGTGACGCCCGGCATCAGCAACAGGGGCAGGAACACGGCGATCAGCGAGACCGTCAGCGACAGCACGGTGAAGCCGATCTCCTTCGCGCCGGTCTCGGCCGCTTCCTTGGGATCGCGCCCCTTCTCGATGTAGCGCACGATGTTCTCGATCATCACGATCGCATCGTCGACGACGAAGCCGGTGGCGATGGTCAGCGCCATCAGCGACAGGTT
>DAIMYT010000080.1:7220-15613 GCA_036734345.1 Dokdonella sp.
TGACGGCGAGCGAGAACGCGGCGAAGGACATCAGCGCGAACGTGCCCATGATCGACAGCGGCACGGCCACGCTCGGGATCACCGTGGCCCACAGGCGGCGCAGGAAAACGAAGATCACCGCTATGACGAGGCCGATCGTCAGCATCAGGGTGAACTGGACATCCTCGACCGAGGCGCGGATGGTCACCGTGCGGTCGGCGAAGACATCGAGATGGACATTGGCCGGCAACAGGTCGCGCAGTTCCGGCAGCAGCTTCTTGATGCTGTCGACCGTCTGCACGATATTGGCGCCGGGCTGGCGGCGAATGTCGAGCAGCACCGCCGGCTTGCCGTTGGCCCAGGCGGCGAGCTGGTCGTTCTCGACGCCGTCGACGACCTTCGCCACATCGGACAGGCGCACCGGCGCGCCGCCCTTGTAGCTGATGATCGTGTTGCGGTAGCCCTCCGCGTCGGACAACTGGTCGTTGGCGCCGATCGTGAACGACTGCGCGGCGCCCTCGATGGTGCCCTTGGGTCCGTTGACGTTGGCCTGGGTCAGCGCCGAGCGCACGTCCTCGATGGTCAGGCCCTGGTTGGCGATCGCCGCCGGATCGACCTGGATGCGCACGGCCGGGCGCACGTTGCCGGCGATGCTGACCAGGCCGACGCCGCTGACTTGCGAGAGCTTCTGCGCGAGGATCGAATCGGCGTAGTTGTTGACCTCGCGCAACGGCAGCGCGTCGGAACTCATGACCAGGGTCAGGATCGGCGCATCGGCCGGATTGACCTTGTTGTAGACCGGCGGATACGGCAGGTTGTTGGGCAGCGTGCCGCGCCCGGCGTTGATCGCCGACTGCACGTCCTGCGCGGCGGCATCGATGTCGCGGTCCATGTTGAAGGTGAGCAGGATCGTCGACAGGCCCGCGGAGGAATCCGAGGTCATCATCTGCAGGCCGGAAATCTGCCCGAACTGGCGCTCCAGCGGAGTCGTCACCAGCGAGGCCATCGTGGTCGGACTCGCGCCGGGATACTGCGTGGTGACCTGGATCGACGGCGCGTCGATGTCGGGCAGCGCCGAAACCGGCAACTGCCGGTAGCCGACGACGCCGAGCAGCATGACGCCGGCCATCAGCAGCGAGGTGGCAATCGGGCGGCGAATGAAAATGGTCGAGAAGCCCACCGGTCAGGTTTTCCTGTGTGTGACGGATGTTGGTTGCCGCGAACCTCGAAACGCCGAATCCTCTTTCAACGTGCCGGCAAGCCGAAGCATTGTTGACGTCGTCCCGGCGCAGGCCGGGACCCAGTGCCTGAAACATCGGAACCGAACACTTTCAAGTTCAGGCACAGATGCATGCCCCGTCGATCGGATGGCAGCATTCCAGCAACATCCCAAGGCGAAGTCACTGGGTCCCGGCCCGGACAGAGTCCGGCCTGTCCCGAGCCTGTCGAAGGGCCGGGACGACGGTGAGGAGTTGATGGTTGCGCGAACCACTCGGGTTGGCCAGCGCATTTGCCTCAGCCACGCCCACGCCCACCACGCTTTTTCTCGCCGTCCGCCGCAGGCACCGGCGTCGGCGCGGCCACTTCGCCAGGCGCCATCGGCGTGACCTTGATGCCCGTCTTCAGGCGGAACTGGCCTTCGGTGACGACCTTGTCGCCGACGCCGAGGCCATCGGCAACGAGCACGCCGCCACCATCGACCGTGCCACCGGTGACAACCTGCTGCATCTTCACCGTGTTGTCGCCCTGCACGACCCAGGCATATTCGCCGTCCGGACCCTGCTGCACGCCGGTCGCCGGCACCACGATGCCGTCCTTCACGGTGCGCACGGCCAGGCGCACATTGACGAATTCGCCGGGCCACAGCTTGCGGTCGGCATTGGCGAATTCGGACTTGAGCTTGAAGGTCGCCGTGGTCGTGTCGATCGAGTTGTCGATGACCTTGAGCTCGCCCTCGGCGATCGGCGTGGAGTCCGTGCGCGACATGGCGATCACCTTGAGCGGCGTGGCATCGGCCTCGCGGACCTTGGCCATGTCCTGCTGCGGCAGGTTGAACATGACGTTGAGCGGGCGCGTCTGGGTCAGCACGACGATGGCGCTGCCGTTGGCCTGGACCAGGTTGCCGACGTCGACCTGGCGGATCCCGGCCAGGCCGTCGATCGGCGCGATGATCTTCGTGAAGCTCAGTTGCGTGCGCGCATTGTCGACTGCCGCGGCGTCCCCGGCGACCAGGGCCTCCTGCTGGCGCACGACCTGGCGCTGGTTCTCCAGATCCTGCGCCGAGACGAACTTCTTTTCGATGAGATCTTCATAGCGCTGCAACGTGCTGCGCGAGGCGGCCAGTTGCGCCTCATCCTGCTTCTTCTTCGCCAGCGCCTGGTCGAGCGCGGCCTGGTAGCTGCGCGGGTCGATCTCGGCGATCAGGTCGCCCTTCTTCACTTCCTGGCCTTCGCCGAAGTGCACCGCCTGCAGCTGGCCGCTCACCTGCGCGCTGACGGTGACCGTGTTGAGCGCCTGCACGGTACCCAGTGCGCTCAGGTAGAGCGGCACGTCCTGCGCCGTCGCCGCCACCACGGTAACCGGGATCGGTGAATCGTCCGCTTCGCCGCCGCGCTTGCCGCCGCTGCCGCCGCCCTGGCCGAGCATGCGCCAGCCCAACACTGCGGCGACCACGACAACGACGGCAAGACCTATCCATTTCCCACGTGACATCCGCATTTCCTTGGTTCCTGATCGCGCCAGCATGCCACGCCCGCAGGCGATCGACGATAGCCGTGGTCTGCCGCGGACACGCCCGATCCGGCGCGGCGGCGGCCGCCAACCCCATGCCGGACCCGGCAAATGGCTCCCCGCTTGGGATTCGCGGAACGGGGCAAAGATTCCCGGGCAATGATGGAGAAATTGCGCAAGCGTCCGGGTCGCCCGCCGCGGCGCGCGCAACCAGTCAGGCCCCGGGCACGATGGTCGTGGTCGGGGTCGCCGGTTTCGCCACCGTGCTCATGATCAGCGGGACCCAGACCCGGCCGGCATCATCCGCCTTTGCCGGCCAGCCCACTACCCCGCGGAAGGCCGGTCCGCCAGCCTCGCCACGGCGGCCCGGGCAATATCGCTCAGGCCAGCGCCGCCAGCCGCCAGGTGGGTCACGATCTGCGTGCGCATGCGCGGATCCCAGAAATTGACGAGATGGTTGGCGACGCCGGCAATTCCGGCCTCATGGTCCGGTTCGGAGGCGAAATAGTTGCCGATGTCGTTGGCCATGGCGACCAGTCGCTCGACGTCCATGCTTCAGTCTCCCGCAGGCTGGAGGCGTTGCGGATGAGTGTAGACGACGTGGCTGGTATCGCGGGCGAAACCGACCAGGGTCGCGCCGGTGGATCCGGCGAGATGGATGGCCAGTGCGGTCGGCGCGGAAATCGCGACGATCAGGCCGATGCCGACCGTGCTCGCCTTCTGCACCATCTCGTAGCTGGCGCGGCTGGTCAGGATGAGGAATCCGGCGCACGTGTCGACATGCCCGCGGGCCATCGCGCCAACCAGTTTGTCCAGCGCATTGTGCCGGCCGACGTCCTCGCGCACGAGCAGCAGTTCACCGCCGCGATCCGCCCAGGCGGCCGCATGCGTGGCCCCGGTGCGGCTGTTGAGCGGCTGCACGGCGTCGAGCGCGGTCAGTGCGCGGTGCAGGGTCGCCGTGTCGATGCGCGGGCCCGCACCCACCGGCGGCGGATGGCGCACCACGTCTTCGAGCTGCTGCGTGCCGCACAGACCGCAGCTGCTGCGACCGCTCAGGTTGCGCTGGCGCGAGGCGACCACCGCGGCGCGCGCGGCGGGAATGCGCATGCCGATTTCATAGCCTTCGAGGCGCTGCTGCACGTCGACGCTTTCGAGTTCGTCGGGCGATGCGATGATCGCTTCGCTCAGCGAAAAGCCGAGCGCGAAGTCTTCCAGGTCGGTGGGCGTCGCCATCATCACGACATGCGGATGCCCGTTGTAATGCAGGGCGACCGGAATCTCGCTGGCGATCCAGTCGTCGTCGCGCTCGATGCGCCCGTCCCGGAAGCGCTCGACCGGGCGCCGCACGCAGGCCGCATCGGAGTCGGCAGGCCGCGGGGATGCGGACGGTTCTGGATCAGGCCTCATCGTCGTCGCGGCTTCCGGATGGAATACAACGTCCAACACTAGCCCAGCTTGCCACGGACGACCAGTCGGCACGATTCGGCATATTCCCGGACCGCGCGGAAGTCCGTGCGCAGACGAGCCCATCGGCACGTTGCGCACGCATCGCCCGTGAACGGGCTCCTACAGAAAGGAGAATGCGCACCCCTGTAGGAGCCCGTTCACGGGCGATCAGGACGAAGGCACTGCCCGAATCCCGAATCCCGGCTTCCAACAGCCGAACGGCTGGTCATCCCGAATCCCCAATCCCCAATCCTTAACCCCTGATCCCCTTCCTCAAAAGCGGCAACGCACACACCGCCAGCAGCGCAAACACGCCGCCGGCGAAGAATGTCGTCTGCGATCCGTGCAGATCCCACAGCGCACCCGCGGCGACGCTCGCGACCAGCAGGGCGATTCCGGATATCAAACTGAAAACACCAAAGCCGGTGCCGCGCCACTGCGCCGGCGTGGTATCGGCGATCATCGCCGCGAGCAGGCCCTGGGTCATGCCGAGGTGCAGGCCCCACAAGGCCGCCCCTGCGAAAACCCCGAGCGGTCCGCTGGCCAGGGCGAGGACTACATCGGCGAGGATCAGGACGACCATGCCCGCCGCGAACAGGCGGCCGCGCGACCAGCGATCCGAGAGGATCCCCACGGGCCATGCCGCCAGCGTATAGACCACGCTCATCACCACCAGCACGAGCGGCACGTAGGTGTTCGACAGGCCGAGCTGGGCGCCGCGCAGGATCAGGAAGGCCTCGCTGAAGCGCGCCAGCGAGAGCAGCCCGCCGATCACGACCACCATCCAGTACGGCCTGCCGAGGCTGGCCAGTCCGGCGCGCGAGATCGGCAGGCGCGCCCGGCGCTCGACCTGCTCCGGTTCGCGCACGAAGAACACGATCAGGGCGACCGCGATCACGCCCGGTGCCACCGCGAACCAGAGCACCGTGTCGATGTCGCCGAGGAACACCGCCATCAGGCCAACCGCCGCAAGGGGTCCGATCACCGCGCCGACCGAATCCATGGACTGGCGCAATCCGAAGGCCGCGCCGCGCACCTCCGGCGCCGTCACATCGGCGATCAGCGCATCGCGCGGCGCGCCGCGAATGCCCTTGCCGAAACGATCGAGCAGGCGCGCCGCGACGACCGTGCCGACCGAGCCGGCCAGCGGAAACAGCGGCTTGACCGCAGCCGCCAGTCCATAGCCAAGCAGCACCAGCGGCTTGCGCCGGCCGAACGCGTCGCTGATATAGCCGGAGAACACCTTGGTGACCAGCACCAGGCCCTCGGCCGCGCCTTCGATGAAGCCGATGGTCAGCGCACTGGCGCCGAGGCTGCCGGCGAGCAGCACCGGCAACAGGCTGTGCACCATCTCCGAACCGACGTCGGTAAACAGGCTGACAAAGCCAAGTGCCCAGACGCTGCCGGGGATGCGGGGTCGTCGCGCGGTGGATTCGGTCATTCGTCAAGGCCCTGGCTACCCCCGGCAAACGGCAGGCGTAGGCCCGATCCTAGGGATTTCGCATGGGAAATACACGGGGAAATCGCGCCTCGCAATCGCGCCGGGGGGCTGCGCATCGCGCCACTCGTACCTGTTGCCGGAGTCAATCCGTGGAAATCGAAGGCGCGTTGGTGTTCCAGATGTTCGTCTGGATCTTCCAGTCGCCGCCCTCTCTTTTCCAGACGGTGACGTACTTGCCGACTTCCCTGACCTTCTCCTTGCCATAGACGAGGACATAGTTGCCCTGGTCGACCAGCAGGTCTTCGTTGCCATAGAAATCGGTGGTTTCCTCGCGAAATTCCGAAATGCCGTACTCGATGTATTCGGCCGTCAGCGCATCGATCGCAGCCCGCCCGATTACCGGATCGGCGTCCGGTGGCAGCACTTTCGCGTCGTCCGCGAACATGTCGTCGATGCTCGCGCGGTCGCCCGCCACATGCGCCCGCGTGAAGCGGTCGTTCTTGCCTTCGATGACGTTCTTCATGGCGGCAAGATCGAAGCTCGCCGCAGCAGCCGTGCCGCCCGGCCTGGATTCCGGGTTGTTGCCACCGCAACCGGCGGCCAGCAATCCGCTGAACGCGATGGCCAGGAAAACGACAGATGGACGTTTCATGGTGCCCCCAAGGTCGCGATGAATACTGCGCCAGGCCCAGCGCCGGCGGAAACCCGGCCAGAGTCTACTCCTGCAATGTTAAACCCGACCCGGGTCTGACGCTCTGGCTAGGCCATGGAATGCAGGCCGAACATGTTTCCTTCCGTGTCGATGGCCAGGACGATGAAGCCGTATTCGCCAATGGCCATCTTCTTGCGCTCGACACGGCCGCCGGCGGCGGCCACGCGGCCCGCCTCTGTCGCGCAGTCCGCGCAAGCGAAATAGACCAGCGTGCTGTTCCCGCCGGACGGGAACCCGCTCATCCTGACCAGCGAGCCAGAGGACCCCGGACCATCCATGTCCATCGGAAAGGCCATCATCTCGAGGCCCGAGTCGTTCGGGTCACCCAGCTTTTCCAGGTTGACCTGCAGCACCGATTCGTAGAATTTCCGCGCACGCGGCATGTCCTGGACATAGATCTCGAACCAGCGGACTGGGTTGTTCTTCATGGTGGTTTCTCCCGGATCAGTTGAACATCAGTGGAGAGCGGCTTACTGGCCGCTCTCGACAAGGCAACGAACCGGACCGGCGCGATTCGACACGCGACGCGCAGAATATCCTTAAGGCAACGCTGAAGCCATGCGCCGTCAGCGTCGTACCGCGTGCCAATCGGACTTGCGGGGAAAACAGGCACGACGACAACCCGGTCTCATCTCGCCTGGCAGTGGATCCCGCAAAGCCGGTCAACCCGGCTTGCACAATTCAAGCGAAAGGATTCCGCCGTCTTATCGCCACGCGATGCATCCTTGCGCCGCCAATCCCCGAAAAGGAACGACGCACCAACTTCTTGCACTTGAAATCGGCGCCGCATGTGGCGCGTTTCCGCAAGCGCTGGAACCGGATGGCACCCGTGTAGAATCCTGCGCTCCTGTGACCACGGTGGTGTCCGACATGTCCAAATGGTTCCTTGCGCTCGTTGCGCTGTTCATCAGTGCCCTCCAGCTGCCGGTGCAGGCAGCATCGGCGCCCACTGACGATCTCAATGCCTACTTCAAGCCGGCGCAGTGGCGCTCGATCGGACCGTTCCGCGGCGGACGCTCCAACTCCAGCACGGGCGTGGTCGGCGACCCGCGGACCTACTACATGGGCACCACCGGCGGCGGGCTGTGGAAAACCGAAGACATGGGCCTGAGCTGGCGCAACGTTTCGGATGGCTATCTGCAGACCGCGACCATCGGCGCCGTGGCGGTCGCCGCAAGCGATCCGAATGTCGTCTACGTCGGCACCGGCGAACACGCCGTGCGCGGCGTCATGAGCCACGATGGCGATGGCGTCTATCGATCCACCGACGCGGGCAAGTCGTGGAAGAAGATCGGCCTCGAACTGACCCAGCACATCTCGCGCATCATCGTCGATCCGCGCGATCCCGATCTCGTCTACGTCGCCGCGCAGGGCGCGCTCTATGGTCCGTCGGCGCAGCGCGGCGTGTACAAGTCCAGCGACGGCGGCAAGACATGGAAGAACGTGCTGTTCGTGGACGAGCGCACGGGCGCCGCGGAATTGTCGATGGACGCGACCAACCCGCGGATCCTCTACGCGGCCATGTGGGAGCACGGCAGGCTGCCCTGGAAAGTCGTCAGCGGCGGCCCCGGCAGCGGCCTGTACAAGTCCACCGACAGCGGCGAGACCTGGGAACAGATGAAGGAAGGCCTGCCCGGGGAAATGGGCAAGATGGCCATTGCGGTCAGCCCGGCCAATCCGGACAAGGTCTACGCCCTGATCGAGACCGACTCCTACAAGGACGAGCGTGGCCTGTATGTATCGGGCAATGCCGGCAAGAACTGGACCAAGGTCAGCAGCGAACCCCAGCTGGTGCAGCGCGCCTGGTACTACATCGAGCTGTTCGCCGACCCGAAAAACGAGAACACGATCTACGTGATGAGCGCGCCGGCACTGCGCTCCGACGATGGCGGCAAGACCTGGCAAAAGCTTTCGGCGCCGCATGGTGACTTCCATGACCTGTGGATCAATCCGGACGACGCCGACAACCTCATCATCTCCAACGACGGCGGCGCGTCGATCAGCTTCGACCGTGGCCGAAGCTGGAGCACGCAGAACAACATGCCGACCGGCCAGTTCTACCGCATCACCGTGGACAACCAGTTC
>DAIMYT010000081.1:0-4460 GCA_036734345.1 Dokdonella sp.
GAAAACATCCGGTCGCACGTCGACGTTGGGGTTCGCAGGACCACCCCGGCCTACGGGTCGCTGGCCGCATGTCCCTGGTACCAGAGGCCTATTTCCTCGCGCTCGGGCTCGCTGATGCCGGTCACGTTGCCGGGCGGCATGGTCCTGAGTGTCACGACTTGTCGATGGATCAGCTGCGCATAACGCTCGATCTGCGTGGCATCGTCGAACTGCACGCCGTTGGGTGCGCTGGCCATGAGTCCGGGATGCGCGGAATGACAGGCGGTGCAGTGCTTCTCGAGGATCCGCTTTATCGCTGCGGTATCCGGCGCTGAAGCGGTCGCGGGCCTTGCCGGCGCCACGGGCGGTGCAAGCCAGGCAAAGGTTCCGAGCAATACGGCGACGCCGGCCGCGAGCAGGCTCCACGCCCGCCGGCCGCCATGCCAGAACACGAAGAACTGGCGGATCAGCGCCCCGGCCAGCATGAACAGCGCAAGCACCAGCCAGCTGTGCGCATGCACGGTTGCCGTGGCGTAGTGGATGCTCAGCATCGCAAACACCACGGGCAGGGTGAAGTAGGTGTTGTGCACCGAGCGCTGGCGGCCGCGCAGGCCAGGCAGCGGGTCGGGAGTCTCGCCGCGCGCGAGTGCCGCGACCATTTTCCTTTGCCCCGGAATGATCACGAAGAACACGTTCGCCGACATGATCGTGCCGAGTGCCGCGCCGACGAGGAGGAACGCGGCGCGACCGGCGAACAGGTGGGTTGCCGCATAGCAGAGTGCGAGCACGAGCAGGCCGACCAGTCCGCCCAGCCAGGCATCGTGGAAGCCGGCGAGTCGGCAGAGCAGGTCGTAGGCCAGCCACGCGACCAGCGGGAAGGCGAGTGCGGCGAGCACCGCCTGGGATGGCGTCAACGCAGCCACGGCCGGATCGACCAGGTAGAGCATCGGCGAATGGAGGTAAAGCAGGCTGAACAGCGCAAGGCCCGACAGCCAGGTCGTGTAGGCCTTCCATTTCGACCAATGCAGTTCGTCCGGCATGCTCGCCGGCGCAGCGAGATATTTCTGCTTGTGATAGAAGCCGCCGCCGTGCACCGACCACAGTTCGCCGGCAACGCCAGTTGCCGCGTTCGCCGGAGGCTTCAGCGCGCGATCCAGCATGACGAAATAGAACGATTCGCCGATCCAGGCGATCGCCGCGACCACGTGCAGCCAGCGCAGCAACAGTGCGCAACACTCGATCAGGTAGGCGTTCACGCGATCGCCCCGGTTTCCGGGCAGGCGGCCAGTGGCATCTCAGCTGCCGCGGTAGGTGCTGTAGCTGTACGGTGAAACCAGCAGGGGCACGTGCAGCGAGGCCTTCATGTCGGCGATGCCGAACCTCAGAGTCACCACGTCAAGGAATCGCGGCTCCGTTTGCGTCACGCCAAGCGTGGCGAAGTAGTCGCCGACGTGGAAATCGAGCTCGTAGATGCCGGCCTGCATCGCCTCGTCGGTGAGCAAAGGCGCGCTGTTGCGCCCATCATGGTTGGTCAGGCCGCGCATGAGCAGCTCGCGACGGTCCTCGTGCAGGCGGTAGAGTTCCAGGGCCATGCCGGAGCCAGGCTTTCCGCGCATCGTGTCGAGCACGTGGGTGGTCAGTTTGCCCATGGGAATTCGCGATTGGCAGTGGCGGTATGGCCATAGTGACGCAGCGGCTCGGCTGCTGTCACGTCGGCAAGGCGCAGTACACTTGCCGCATGACCGACGAACCAGCGTTCATCCTGAATGGCGAAGCCGTCACCCTGGCCGGCAGCGACCCGACCGGGTCGTTGCTGCGCTGGCTGAACCGCCATCATCATCACGGCACCAAGGAAGGCTGCGCGGATGGCGATTGCGGCGCCTGCACGGTCGCCATGGTCGGGTGCGATGCGCGCGGCAAGCGGCAGTATCAGGCCGTCAACAGCTGCCTGCTGCCGCTTGGCGCCGTGGTCGGCCGCGAGATCGTCAGTGTCGAAGGCGTGGCCGATGGAGCGGACCTGCATCCCGTGCAGCAGGCCATGGTCGAGCACTCGGGCTCGCAGTGCGGCTACTGCACGCCGGGATTCGTGATGAGCCTGTTTGCCGGCTATTACGCCGGCGAGCTCGACGACCATGCGACCGAGGGCAACCTGTGCCGCTGCACGGGCTATGCGCCGATCCGTCGGGCGACGACGCAGCTGCGCGCGGATGAGGTTCGAGCGGACCGCTTCGCGGCCGCCCTGCAGGAAACGCGGCGCATCGCGTCCACGCCGGCGCTCGGCGGCTACTTCAATCCAGTCGACATCGCCGAAGCCCTGGCATTCCGGCAGGAACACCCGGGATCACAATGGATTGCCGGCGCGACCGATCTCGGCGTCGAGCTGAGCCGGGGCAGGAACCGTGACGGCACCTTCATTTCGCTTGATCGCATTGACGAGCTGAAGCAGATCACGATCGATGCGGACAGCATCACGATTGGGGCCGGTGCCAGCCTGAGCCGGATCGAGCAGGAACTGGCCGGACGGATTCCGGCGCTCGACCAGATGCTGCGCTGGTTCGCCGCGCGCCAGGTCAGGAACCGGGCGACCTTCGGCGGCAATCTCGGCACCGCTTCCCCGATCGGCGACCTGCTGCCCGTGCTGCTCGCGCTCGACGGCCGCATCGAATTGCAGGGGCCCGGGGGCCGGCGCGAAATCGGCGCCGCGGATTTCTTCACCGGTTACCGGCAGACCGCGCGTGCCGATGACGAGCTGGTCGTGGCCGTGCACCTGCCGCGCAGCGAGTGGCGCAATGCATCCTTCAAGGTGGCCAAGCGCCAGAGCGACGACATCAGCATCGTCGCGGCCACGTTCGTGCTCGGCCTCGATGGTGATCGCCGTGTCGAACATGTGCGCCTGGCCTATGGCGGGGTTGCCGCGACTCCAGTACGCGCGCGATCGACCGAGAATTTCCTGCTTGGCCGCAGGCTCGACGAGGAGACGCTGACGCGCTGCGCGCAAATGCTGCACGACGAATTCGCGCCGCTCAGCGACCACCGGGCCAGCGCCGGCTATCGGCGCGCGCTGTGCGCGAACCTGTTCGCAAGGTTCGTGGCGGAGCAGCTGGCATGAGCAGCCGTCGCATCGAGCGCCATGAAAGCGCGGTCGGACATGTCACTGGTCGCGCCGTCTATACCGACGAGCAGCTCGCGCCGACCGGCATGCTCTGCGTGTACCCGGTGCAGGCGCCGCATGCGCATGCGCGCATCCTCGGCATCGATGCATCGAGGGCGCGCGCGATGCAGGGGGTCGTCGCCGTGCTGACGGCCGCCGATATCCCGGGCGAGAACGATACCGGGCCGATCGTGCACGACGAGCCGCTGATGCCGGCGGAATTCGTGCAGTTCCACGGGCAGGCCGTGGCCTGGGTCGTCGCGGTCGACGAGCCGGGCGCGGCCGCCGCCGCGGCGGCCGTTGAGGTTCGCTACGAAGTCCTGGCGGCCTGCACCGATCTTGCCGATGCGATGGCACGCGAGGCCTGGTTCAGGCCGCCGGCCGTGGTCAGTCGCGGCGACGCGGACACCGCGCTGGCAGCGGCCGCGTATCGACTGCAAGGCGAACTGGCCATCGGCGGCCAGGATCATTTCTACCTCGAGACGCAGGCCAGCTGGGCCGTGGTCGATTCGGAGGGCCTCGTGCAGGTGACCTCGTCGACCCAGCATCCGACCGAGACGCAGATCATCGTCGCGCGCGTGCTTGGCCTGCCGTCCAGCCGGGTGGTCTGCCGCAGCCTGCGCATGGGCGGCGGCTTCGGCGGCAAGGAAACCCAGGCCAATCCGTATGCGGCGATCGTCGCGCTGGCCGCGCAGCGCACCGGCCGGCCGGTACGCATCAAGTTGCCGCGCGGCATCGACATGCAGATGACCGGCAAGCGCCATCCGTTCCACGCCCGCTATGAGGTGGGCTTCGACGCGGACGGCGTGCTTGCCGCGCTCGTGGTGCGCCTGGTCGCCGACGGCGGCTGGAGCACCGATCTGTCACCGCCCGTGCTGATGCGCGCGATGGTGCACGTCGACAACGCCTATTTCTGTCCGCATGCGCGCATCGAAGGCCTGATCGCGAAGACCAACCTGCCGTCGAACACCGCGTTCCGCGGTTTCGGCGGCCCGCAGGGCATGCTCGTCGGCGAGGAAGTCATCGACCGCATCGCGCGCCATCTCGGCCTGCCGCCCGACCAGGTACGCGAGCGCAATTTCTATCGCGAAGACGCTCCCTGCGGGCGCAACGTCACGCCCTATGGCCAGCCCGTCGGCGATTTCCCGTTGCCGCGGCTATGGGAGCAGTTGAAGGCCTCCAGCGGGTTCGAGGAGCGCCAGGCCGCCATCGCGGCATTAAACGCCGCCCACGCAAACCTCAAGCGCGGCATCGCGATCACGCCGGTCAAGTTCGGCATCTCGTTCAACAAGACCGAATACAACCAGGCCGGCGCGCTCGTGCACATCTA
>DAIMYT010000081.1:4560-14977 GCA_036734345.1 Dokdonella sp.
CCGTCCGGACCGCCGGGTCGGCTTTGCCGATGTGGTCCGCGCCGCCTACACCGCGCGCGTGAGCCTGTCCGCCACCGGCTTCTATCGCACGCCGGGGCTTTCCTGGGATGCGGCCAGGGGCCGCGGCCAGCCCTTCTATTATTTCGCCTGCGGAGCGGCGGTCAGCGAGGTCGAGATTTGCCTGCTGACCGGCGTGCACCGGTTGTTGCGCGTCGACATCCTCCACGATGTCGGCGATTCTCTGGTCGAGGCGATCGACCGCGGCCAGATCGAAGGCGGTTTCGTGCAGGGCCTTGGTTGGCTGACCTGCGAGGAACTGCGCTGGAGCGAGGCCGGGAAATTGCTGACCGATGCGCCGAGCACCTACAAGATCCCGACCAATGGCGAGGTGCCGGAGGATTTTCGCGTGGCGCTGTATCGCAGCGAGCGCGTGCCGGCGGCCCGGGTCATCTTCGGCAGCAAGGCGGTGGGCGAGCCGCCGCTGATGCTGGCCCTGAGCGTGCGCGAAGCCCTGCGCGCGGCCATCGCCGCCTGTGGCAGTGCGGGCCCGGTCGCCCTGGCGTCGCCGGCAACGCCCGAAGCGATATTCAATGCGATCACGGCCGCGCGTGGCCTGAAAGCGGCTGCCAGCGTGCCGGCTTCGGTCACGCCGGCCTGATGGACGAACGCCTGTTCGCCCGCCTCGCCGGCCGGCTGCAGCAAGAAGCCGTGGTGCTGGCCAGTGTCGTCGGCGCGCAGGGAGCGACCCCGCGCCGGCGCGGCAGCCGCATGCTGGTGACGGCGGCGTCGAGCCTGGGCAGCGTCGGCGGCGGACTGGCCGAAGCGCGCGTACTCGAAGCGGCGCGGTGCCTGCTCGGTTCGACCGCGACCCACGGCGAAGTCGGCATCGACCTGCGCGGCGGCGCGGATTCCGTCGGTGTCTGCGGTGGCAGCATGCGCGTCGGCCTGCGTCGATGGGCGCCCGCGACGGACCTGGCGCGGGCGCGGGAAATCCGCGACGCGCTCGCTGGCGGACATCGCATGAGGCTCGCGGGAAGCGACCTCGGCGTGGCCGACGCCGATGACATCGTGGTTCCCGACACGCGCCTGCTGATCGTCGGCGCCGGTCATTGCGGTGCGGCGCTCTGCGAGCTGGCGGCCCCGCTCGAATTCGACATCCACGTTTTCGATGCGCGCGCCGAATGTCTCGCCCAGCCTGCATTCGCCGGTGCACGGACGCATTGCGGTGACGTGGCCATGCTCGGGCCGCTGCTCGAAACCGGTCGCGATGTGCAGGCGGTCCTGCTCAATCGCGATTTCCACGCCGACGTGGCCGCGCTCGAGGTGCTTTGCGAAAACCCTCCGCGTTTCCTCGGCATGCTCGGCAGCCGGCGGCGCATCGGCGAAGTCCGCGACGCGCTGCCGGAGCGCCAGCAGGCGTTGCGTGGCCTGGTCGCACCCGTGGGGCTCGATATCGATGCGGAGACGCCGCACGAGATCGCGGTCAGCATCCTCGCCCAGCTGATCGCCGAGCGGCGGGGCTATTGAGGCCGGCAACGCATTTGCCGTCAACGAATTCCCGCGTCCCTGTTCGGCAACGCTCTTCGTAGGAAGGGCCCTTCGACGGGCTCAGGACAGGCATTCATGCCCAACAACGAAGCGGCAACGCGAGACGAGTAACCGGATCCCGCGCCGCCATTCGCCCGCTCTTCGTAGGAGAGGCATTCATGCCCGATGCTTTTGCGCAGGATTCGAGAAAAGCATCGGGCCTGAAGACCCTTCCTACAGAAAAGAAAAAGCGCATCGCGCCTGAAGGCGCTCCTGCAGAGGAATGGAGCCTTGCGGCTTTCTTCGCGGCGGGTGCTACTGCGGCGGACGCTGCTTCATGCCGCTCTTCCAGGCGTATACCGCGGCCTGGGTGCGATCGCTGACGTTGAGCTTGCCGAGCACGTTGCTGACATGGGTCTTGACGGTCTTCTCGCCGATGCCGAGGCGTTCGGCGATCATCTGGTTGCTGAGCCCTTCGGCGACCAGGGTCAGGGTTTCGCGTTCGCGCTGGCTCAGCGATTCGAGCACGCCGCTGCCGGGCTCGACGCCGCGCCGCATCGCGTCCATCAGGCGCGCCGCGATGCGCTGGTGGAGGACGGCCTCGCCCTTGGCCGCCTTGCGCAGCGCATCGGCCAGCGCGTCGGCATCGACATCCTTGAGCAGGCAGGAGAGTGCCCCGGCCTGGACCGCGGCGACGATCTGCTGCACGTCCTCGAACGAGGTCAGCAGCACGACCTGGGTATCCGGGCTGGCTGCGCGGATCGCGCGGGTCGCCTCGATGCCGCCTCCGGGCATGACCAGGTCGACCAGGGCGACATCGGGCTTCTGTTCCGCGCACAGGTTGATCGCGGCAGTGGCGTCGCCCGCCTCGCCGACGATGGCGAGGTCGGCATGCGTTTCAAGGAAGGCACGAATGCCTTGCCGAACCAGGTCGTGGTCGTCGGCGATGACGATGCGAATGGGTCTGCTCATCTCGTTACCTCGATCTGGAAGCTGATGGTGACGCGCGTGCCGCGCCCGGGCGTACTGTCGAATTCGAAGCGCCCGCCCGGCAGGGCCTGGACGCGCTCGCGCATGTTGCGCAGGCCCATTCCGCTGCGGAAATCCTCCGGCGCGCCGCTGCCATTATCGGTGATCACGAGGCTGACGCGTTCCGCCGTGCGGCGGAGGGCGAGGTCGACGTGCTGGGCGCCGCTGTGGCGCAATACGTTGGACAGCGCCTCATCGACCACGCGCAGCAGCGAATCCTCGTCGGAAGCCGCCAGTGAAGGCACGTCTTCGATGGCAAAGCCGAGGCTGGCGCCGCTGGTATGCGCCCAGTCATTGGCGCGCATGCGCACGCGCTCGGCGAACGGGAGCTCGGCATCGGAGGCGCGCATCTTGTCGAGGATCTGGCCGAGCTCCTGCTGGATCTGCTGGGTCAGGCGCTGGGCCAGTTCCAGGCGTTGCCCTCCAGCGTCCTCGCCGAGCATGCGCCGCACGGTGGCAAGTTGCAGGTTCAGCGCAAAAGCCTTCTGCTTGACCGTGTCATGCAGGTCGCGGGCGAGGCGCTGGCGTTCGGCCAGGGTGGCCAGTTGCGCGCGCGACCGGAGCAGGCCCTTGAGGTCGAGCGCCATGCCGTCGAGCATGGCCGAAAGGCCGCCGATCTCGTCGCCGGAGCGGTCATCGATGCGGTCCGAGAAATCACCGCGGCTCCAGGCGGTCGCCGCGCGGGCGATGCGGCTGAGCCGGCGCGTGACCCAGGCGGCGAGGAAGATCGACGAGGCGAGGCCGAACACGATCAGGAAGGCAAACACCGTCGGCGACTCGAAGCTCGGGTCAAACAGCAGGTGCCGCCACGGTGGCGGTACGCGCAGCTCGACGAAGAGCAGGCCTTGCAACGGGCCGCCGGCGTCGCGCATTGGCACGAGTACTCGCTTGATCGTGTAGGGCTCGCGGCTGCCGCGCAGGTCGACGCCGACGTTGCCGGGCATCGCCATGACGCTGGAGATTTCCGCGGCGGTGGGCAGCTCGAGCTTCCATTGCGCGTCCGCTCCCGTCCTTGCCAGCAGTTGCGAATCGGCGTCGATGATCGCTGCGCCAAGAGGGACGTCAGTCAACTCGAGCAGCACGTAGGATTCGTCCGGAGTGAGGCCGCCGCGCGGCTGCTGCAGGCGCAATACCCAGGCATCGAGCCAGAGCTGCAGCGCCGCGTTGCCTGCATGGCCGCGCAGCTGCGGCCATTGGCCGAGCAGGTCCGCGGCGCCGCGCTCCGCGGCGCGATCGAGGCTGCCGGCATCCACGCCGTTGGTGAAGCGCTGGAATTCGTAGATCAGGATCGCCGATTCGACGAGCACGAGCGTGGGCAGCGAAAGCAGCACGTAGAACAGGGCCAGTTTGGAAACGAGTCCGCGCAAGCGCGGGCGGAAGTCGGTCATGGCAATTCGGTGGGCGCCGCAGGGTGTCCAGCATACCTGCGCGTGGCCCGTATCGGGGTCCCTGCCGATCCGCCTCATGACCGATGCGTGATGCGTCGCCGGGCCGTTACGGGCCGACCGGACGCGCGGCAGACTTGATGGCTGTCAGTTGGACGCTTGCATCAAGGGGATCTCATGAGTTCGTTTCCACTGCGCCGCCGTATGCTGCGCGCCGCCACTGCTGCCGCCCTGGGCCTGGCCTGCGGCACCATCCAGGCCGAAGAGCCGGCCACCCTGGGGCCGGTCGAAGTGACCACCTCGAAGATTCCGCTGGCCGTCGATACGGTCGCGGCCAACGTCAGCATCGTCAGCGGCGAGGAGTTGCGCCTGCGTGGCGCCACCGACCTGCGTACCGCGCTTTCGCTGGTCGCTGGCGTCGACATCGCGCCGGGCGGCGATGGCGGGCCGGCCTCTTCGGTGCCGGCTCTGTGGGGCCTGCGCGAATTCGATGCCTTCCTGCTGGTGGTCGACGGCATTCCCTCGGGCGGCGCGTTCACGCCGGCCCTGGCCACGCTCAACCTCGCCAATGTCGAGCGCATCGAGGTGCTCAAGGGCGCCGCGCCGGTGAGCTATGGCGCAACCAGCTTCGTCGGCGTGATCCACGTCATCCACTACGCTGCCGGTGCCGGCGCAACCCGCTTCGAAGCGGGCATCGGCAGCCGCGGCAGCGCCCATGTCGCAGCCGTGATTCCCGTGTCCGGGCCCGGCGCGGCGTGGAGCCAGTCGATCCTGTTCGACGCCGACAAGACCGAGCTGAAGGCGGACCGTTCCGGCTGGGACCGCGCCCATGTGCTCTACCGCGGCGCCGGCCAGGTCGGTGCAGGCGAGTTCACGGTCGATGCCGATTTCACCCGCCTCGGCCAGGATCCGGTCAGTCCGCACCCGCGCGAAGGCGGCGTGCTGACCGATCGTTTCCCGCTCGATGCCAACGTCAATCCGCGTGGAGCGAAGCAGGACGAGAACCGTGGCCAGCTGGCCCTCGGCTACACCATCCCGACCGCCCTCGGCGAATGGAACACGCGCCTTGCCCTGGCCCGCTCGAACGCGGAAACCGTGCGCGGGTTCCTGCGCGAGGATTTCGCCGACGACGGCGTGACGCCGAACGCCGACGGCTACCAGCAGGACGTGCATCGTACCGAGCTGTACTTCGATACCCATGTGGCCACCCCGCTCGGCGAATCGGCGATCCTGGCCTGGGGCGTTGACCACCTGTATGGCAAGGGCAACCAGCAAAGCCAGAACTTCGAGTACGCGACCTTGGCCGACGGCTCGAACGTGCCGGACTGGCGCAGCCTGCCGATAGACGAGACCACGCGCCTGGACGACAAGCGCAATTTCACCGGCCTCTACGCCGATCTCAACGTCGCCCTCAGCGAGGCCTGGCACGTCGAAGCCGGGCTGCGCTACAACCACACCAGCGAATCCCGCGAAGGCTTCGGCGTCGACCTGACCGGAGCGACCCCGGAACTGTTCGAGGTCGGCAGCGACCACCGCAGCGACAACCGCCTGTCCGGCGCGCTCGGCACCAGCTACCGCTTCTGGCAGGACGGCAACGACAGCCTCGTCGGCTACGCGAACTACCGCAACACCTTCAAGCCGGCGGTCATCGATTTCGGACCCGAACCGGAATCGGAAATCCTCGAGCCCGAAGATGCGCAAAGCGGCGAAATCGGCCTCAAGGGCCGCAACGCCGATGGCCGCCTGGAGTGGGATCTGTCCGTGTTTCGCATGAACTTCCACAACCTTGTCGTAAGCCAGAACGTCGACGGCCTGCCGGGCCTGGCCAATGCCGGCAACGAGCGCTTCAAGGGCGCCGAAGCCGAAGCGCGCTGGCATGTCGGCGACGGTCTCAGCGTATTCGGTACCTATGCCTGGCACGACGCGCGCTTTGCCGATTACGCCCAGCTGTTCGGCGACACCCTGACCCAGCTCGATGGCAAGCTGCTCGAGATGTCGCCGCAACATCTCGGCAGCGTCGGCCTGCTCTACGCACGTGACAAGGGGCTGCGCGCGAACCTCGTCGCCAGTTACGTCGGCTCGCGCTACCTCAACAAGCGCAATACCTCGCAGGCAGGCTCCTACACCACGCTGGACGCCGGAATCGGCTACGCGTTCGAGCGCTGGGAGCTGCGCCTGGATGGCTACAACCTGTCCGACCGCCGCGATCCGGTCGCCGAAAGCGAACTCGGCGATGCGCAGTACTACCGGCTGGCCGCGCGTTCGTATTTCCTGACTGCCAGGTTCGAGCTGGGCGGTCGCTAGGACGGGACTGGTGCCCGCAAAATGCCGGCATTCCGCAGGAAGGGCCCTTCGACATGCTCGGGACAAGCGCCCGATGCTCTTCGTTGCGTGCAGAAGAGCATCGGGCATGAATGCCCTTCCTGCAGAGGAGCCAAGGGCATCGCGGCTGAGGCCAGCAACGAAGCGGTAGCGCGGGAAGGGCGATAGAAGCCTGCGCCGCGAATCGCCGGCTCTTCGCTGGGCTCGCCGCCAAGGCCCACGCCGGCGTTGGGTCGCCCGGCACGCATGCGGTTACAATTGGCCGATGCGCAAGAAACCACCCACGGTGCTGGCCAGGCGTCTGGTCGAACAGAGCCGATTCCTCAAAGCCGAACAGATCGACCTCGAGTTTTCCAACGGCGAGCGCCGCACGCACGAGCGCCTGCGCACGTCCGGATTCGGCGCCGTGATCATGGTGCCGATGCTCGACGAGGATACCGTCCTGCTCGTTCGCGAATACGCGACCGGCATCGAGAGCTACGAACTCGGTTTGCCCAAGGGTCGCCTCGATCGCGATGAAACCGTCGAGCAGGGCGCCAATCGCGAACTCAAGGAGGAGATCGGCTACGGCGCGCACGAATTGCATATCCTGGCCACGCTGTCGCTGTCGCCGACCTACATGAGCGCGATGACCCATGTCGTGCTCGCCCGCGGCCTCTATCCCGAACGCCTGCAAGGCGACGAGCCCGAGGAACTCGAGGTCGTGCCGTGGAAGCTCAGCGAGCTGCACACGCTGCTGCAGGAGCCCGAGGTCAGCGAAGGCCGCTCGATCGCGGCGCTTTTCATCGCCCGTGAATTCCTCGCCGGCCGCTTCCGGCCGCTGCCATGAACCTCGAAAGCCTGATTCCCGAAGTCTGCGAAATCGCCCGGCGTGCAGCGGACGCGATCCTCGAGGTCTACGAGAGCGAATTCGCGGTCGAGCACAAGGACGACCGCTCGCCGCTGACCGCAGCGGATCTTGCCGCGCATCGCACGATCGTCGAGGGCCTGCGCAAGCTGATGCCCGATGTGCCGATCCTGTCCGAGGAATCGGCGACGATCGACTGGGAAGAGCGCCGCCAATGGACGCGCTACTGGCTGGTCGACCCTCTCGATGGCACGCGCGAATTCGTCAAGCGCAACGGCGAGTTCACGGTGAACATCGCCCTCATCGAAGGCGACCGCAGCGTGCTTGGAGTGGTCCAGGCGCCAGTGGATGGCAGCATTGCCTGGGCATGGCGTGGTGGCGAGGCGTGGATGGCGAATGCCGATGGCGAAGTTCGCCGTTGCCGGACGCGCCCGCGCGTCAGTCCGCTGATCGTCGCCGGCAGTCGTTCGCACGGCAATCCCCGTCTCGACGGGATGCTTGATCGGCTCGGACCGCATGAACTGGTCCCGCTTGGCTCGTCGCTCAAGTTCCTCTTCATCGCCGCCGCGAAAGCCGACCTCTACGTGCGTCTCGGGCCGACCTCGGAATGGGATACCGCGGCCGCCCAGTGCGTGCTGGAGGAAGCCGGCGGCTCGGTCATCGACCTGCAGGGCAATCCGTTGCGCTACAACACCAAGGCATCGCTGCTCAATCCGGAGTTCATCGCCTGCGGCGATCCGGCGCAGGATTGGGCGTCGTTGCTCGCCGGCTGAACGGCGCACGCAACCGACCGTCGCCAAAGGCTCTGCGGAACGCCGGTTCAGTCGATGAGGCAGCGCAGGCGTCCGCCCGCCACGCGCAAGCGCAGGTGGCGATGGCGGACCAGGTAGTGGATGCCGACCAGCATGGCCGCAAAGCCCGCGGCGGCTCCGATGGCGAGCGACTGGCGCGGTCCGAAGCTGTCGGCCACCCAGCCGACGATCGGTGCGCCAATCGGCGTGCCGCCGAGGGCGACGGCGAGGAAGATCGCCAGCACGCGCCCGCGCATGCCGGGTTCGGTCGACAGCTGCAGGGCGCTGTTGGCCGTCGTCGTGAAGGTCTGCGCGGAAATGCCGGTGACGATCAGAACAATGCCGAACAGCACCCGGTTCGGCATCAGTGCCGCCAGCGCCAGGCTGCCGCCGAAAACGGCGGTGGCGGCCAGCAGCAGCGTGATCCGCGGATGGGACCTGCGCGCCGCCAGCAATGCGCCGGCCACGGAACCGACCGCCATGGTCGAGGTGAGCACGCCGTACTGGCTCGCGCCACCGTGGAAGATGCTGGCCGACATGGTCGAAATGAAGATCGGGAAGTTCAGGCCGAAGGTGCCGATCAGGAACATCATGAGCAGGATCGCCTTGAGGTCGGGTCGCTTCCAGATGTAGCGGAAGCCTTCGGCGAAGCTGCCGCGCGTGCGCACCGCACGCGCACGCCGCTGCATCTGGCCAGCGTGCAGGAAATGCAGCGACAGGATCACGGCGATGAAGGAAACCGAATTGATAACGAACACCCAGCCGCTGCCAACGGCGGCGATCAGCAGGCCGGCGAGGGCCGGGCCGATCAGGCGGGCCGCATTGAACGACGTGGAATTCAGCGCCACCGCATTGGACAGTTCCGATTCGCTGACCAGGTCGGAAACGAAGGTCTGCCGGGCCGGTGCGTCGAAGGCGGTTACGCAGCCGAGCAGCAGGGCGAATGCGTAGACGTGCCAGAGTTCGGCATGGCCGCTGATGGTAAGCACGCCAAGGCCGAGGGCGAGAACGCCCATCGCGGTCTGCGTGGCGAGCAGCAGCTTGCGTCGGTCGAAATGGTCGGCGGCGAAGCCGGTCAGCGGCAGCAGCAGGACTTGCGGGCCGAACTGCAGGGCCATGACGATGCCGACGGCGGTCGCGTTCTTGTCGGTCAGCTCGGCGAGCACCAGCCAGTCCTGGGCAGTGCGCTGCATCCATGTGCCGATGTTGGATACCAGCGCGCCGGCGGTCCACAGACGAAAGTTGTATCCACCCAGCGAACGGAACGTGCCTGCCATGGCGCGACGATATCAGTCTTTTGGCGCTGCCAGTTCCGCCCCTGCGCGGCGATGCCGCAGCCTGGTCCTGACCATCCAGTAGATGACGGTGCCCAGCACGAGCAGTACCGGAATCACCAGCAGGCCTGACTTGCGCAAGACTGCCGGGAACAGCCTGGCCTGTCCAAGAAAGAACGATGCAGTCGCGACGAACATCGCGAAACCCATGCGCCAGAGATGACGGCCGAGCCGGCGCGTCGCTTCGATGCTTGCGCTGCGCAACAGGCGCAGGTCGCCGATCGCGCCGAGCAGGGCGACTCCGGCGAACAGGAACAAGGGCTGCGGCGGCATGCCATCGATCCTGCCATCGCTGCTGTTGATGGCGAGAATGCCGATGCTCAAGGCGTAGGCGCTGGTCGCCAGCGCCATCAGCATGAAAGCCGTCACCGGCCTGCGCGACTGCTCGAACGGGCGTCGCACCGTGAGCAGCCCGGTCGCGACCAGATAGAACGTGACCAGCGCGGCGACCACGTTGAGCCGGTTGGGGTGCAGCAATGTCGCCATCACGAACGCGCTTGAGGTCATGGCCAGCATGGCGATGACGAAAACCATGCCACCCCTGCGATGCGCCGGCGATCCCTTGGCGGCGATCAGTGCGAGGGCGCCGGCGAGCAGCGCAATCAATCCCGCGATGACGTGAATCGATCTCATGCTTGCAGCGTGGGCGATCCAGCGCGCGCATCCAAGCGGATTGCGACGAACCACGACCTGCCATGGATCGACCGCAACTGGCGATGACGGATGCCCGGAGTACCCGGCGGTTTTCCGCGCAGGGCAGGCGACAACCCCATGCCGCGCGTTCCGTCGCGTGCAGGCGCGCCTGGTCCGCCCGCACGCGCGCCCGGTCACCCGCCGGCTTCCCCGGCGAGCCGCCCGCCGCGACAATGTGCGTAGTAGCCGCTCCTGCGACCGGCGCCCCCCGGCGCAAAGGCAGACGGGCAGCGGCAGGCATCCCCCCTGGCTGCTATCGTCAACGACACATGGCTGAACAATCCACCGCAGACACCCCAGGCGTGCCGTCCGTCCTCGGTTGGCGGCGCCTGCGCTATCCATTCGCGGTCGGCGCTCTGCTCAGCCTGATGATCCTGCCGGGATGGAAGGCCTCGTATGCGGTGCTGGTCGGCCGGCTGCTGTTCATCGCTTTTTTCGGCGTGCTCGTGTTCGGCGAAGAAAGCGACGATCGCGTGCGCGATGCGCGGC
>DAIMYT010000082.1:0-14559 GCA_036734345.1 Dokdonella sp.
TTCCTGGCCAAGAAGGGCGGTGGCAACAAGCTCGGCGAGAAACTCTACGACGAGCGCGTGACGATCTACGCCGATCACGCCGATGCGGTGGCCGGCGTGCTGCCCTGGGACGACGAGGGCCTGCCGCGCGAGCGCACGCCGATCATCACCAAGGGCAAGGTCGAATACCTGCAGTACTCGCGCTACTGGGCCAAGCTCAAGGAAAAGAAGGCGATCGGCCAGCCCGGCAACCTGATCATGGTCGGCGGCGACAAGTCGACCATGGACCTGGTCAAGTCGACCAGGAAGGGCATCCTCGTCACGCGTACCTGGTACATCCGCATGGTCGATCCGCAGACCGTGCTGCTGACCGGGCTCACCCGCGATGGCACGTTCTACATCGAGAACGGCGAGATCAAGTATCCGATCAAGAACTTCCGCTTCAACGAATCGCCGGTGATCATGCTCAACAACATCGAGGAAATCGGCAAGCCGGTACGCGTCGGCGACGACGAATCGCCGTTCGTGATGATGATTCCACCGCTGAAGATCCGCGACTTCACGTTTACTTCGTTGTCGGATGCCGTTTGATCGGGAATTGGGAGTAGGGAATCGGGAATGGTGAAAGCCGATCGAGGCACGTTGCAGGTTGGTCGCCTTGCACGGTTCCTATTCCCGGATCGATACTTCAAATGACACGCGCCGAATTCCTTCGTCTTGTAGTTGGTGGCCTCGCGCTTGCGCCGTTGGCGCAGGCGCGGGGCGCTTCTCCCACTCCCGACTCCCCACTCCCCACTCCCGGCTCTTACGACTTCCGCTTTACCCGGCTCATGTACGAGTCGGGCGACTGGGATGTCGACCAGCGCATGCCGTCGAACCTGATCGATGCGCTGATCCAGTACACGACGCTGCGCGTCGATCCGAAGGAGCACGTGCTGCCACTGGCCGATCCGCGCATGCTCGCGGCGCCGTTCTGCTACATCGCCGGGCACAAGCTGGTCGAGTTCAATGCGGACGAACGGCGCAACTTCGAGAAGTACGTGCGCAACGGCGGATTCGTATTCGCCGATGATTGCAACCACGACATCGACGGCCTGTTCGCTAAGAGCTTTGAAAGCGAGATGGCGTCTATCTTCGGCGCGAAGGCGCTTCAGAAGCTGCCGAAGACGCATCCGCTGTACTCGAGCTTCTTCCGCTTCGACGGCCCGCCGGCGACCGGCTTCGAGCTGAACGGCTGGGGCGACGACCTCGTCCACGAATACCTCAGGGGCATCGAGATCGAGGGCCGCCTCGGCGTGCTCTACAGCAACAAGGATTATGGTTGCGAATGGGACTACGACTGGCGCAACAAGCGCTTCCTCGCCGAGGACAATACGAAGTTCGCGGTGAACATAGCGGTGTATGCCATGACCAATTGAACGGAAATGCTCCCGTAGGAGCCCGCTTCAGGGGCGATGCCCTTTTCGGGATTCAAGAAGAAGCATCGCCCCTGAAGGGGGCTCCTACAGAAGCGAAACAAGGCCCACATGCAAATGCCAACGCGGAAAGTCGAGAATGAATGACGTGGTGACGGAAGAGACAGTGCAGAAGCAGATCGAAAAACTGGCGAAGCTGCGTGCCTCGATTGCCGAGGCGATCGTCGGCCAGGACGAAGTCGTCGAGCAGTTGCTGAGCGGCCTGCTGGCCGGTGGCCATTGCCTGCTCGAGGGCGTGCCCGGCCTCGGCAAGACCCTGCTCGTGCGTTCGCTCGGCGAGGCCCTGCATCTCGAGTTCCGGCGCATCCAGTTCACCCCCGACCTGATGCCCAGCGACATCCTCGGCACCGAAATCCTCGAGGAAGACCACGGCACCGGCAAGCGCTACTTCAAGTTCCAGAAGGGTCCGGTGTTCACCAGCCTGCTGCTCGCCGACGAACTCAACCGTACGCCTCCCAAGACCCAGGCCGCGCTGCTCGAGGCGATGCAGGAGCATACGGTCAGTTACGCCGGCACGACCTATCCGCTGCCCGAGCCGTTCTTCGTGCTGGCCACGCAGAATCCGCTCGAGCAGGCCGGGACCTATCCGTTGCCCGAGGCGCAGCTCGACCGCTTCCTGCTGCACATCCGCGTCGACTATCCGAGCGAAAGCGAGGAGCAAGCGATCCTCGCCCGCACCACCGGCAGTTCGGCCGGCAAGGTCAGCGAAGTCATGGATGGTGCCGAGGTCATTGCGCTGCAGAAGCTCGTGCGTGACGTCCATGTCAGCGCCGACCTGCTGACCTGGATCACCCGCCTGGTGCGCGCATCGCGACCGCAAGCCAGCGCCATTGCCGAGGTGCGCGAATGGGTGCGCTGGGGCGCCGGCCCGCGTGCCGGGCAGTCACTGGTGCTTGCGGCCAAGGCGCGCGCCCTGATCCACGGACGCCTGGCGGCGACGCGCGAAGACGTGAAGGCCCTGGCTTCGCCGGTGCTGCGCCATCGCCTGCTGCTGTCGTTCGCTGCCGAAGCCGAGCGTCGTTCAACCGACGACGTGATCGACGTGCTGCTGCGCAGCGTCGCCTATCCCGCCTGAGCGCCAGCCAGTGAGGCTGCCCGACGAATTGCGCGCTCGGCTCAGGGACCTGCGCCTCGTGGCCCGTTCCGCAGCCGGTGGCGATGGCCTCGGCATGCATGCGAGCCGCAGTCGCGGCGCCGGCCTGGAGTTCGCCCAGTACCGGGGATACGAGCCGGGCGACGAACCACGGCGCATCGACTGGAAGCTCTATGCGCGCTCGGACCGCCATTTCGTGCGCGAAGCGGAACGCGACAGCCCGCTGACCGTCTGGATCGTGGTCGATGCCAGCGCCTCGATGGCCCAGGTCGACCAGGCGCGGGCGGACTTCAGCAAGCTCGACGCCGCGCGCCTGCTGGCCGCCTGCGTCATCGAACTGGCCCTGCGCCAGGGCGACCGTTTCGGCCTGATCGGCCTGTCCGGCAACGACCTGCGCTTCGTCGCCGATGCGGCCGGACCGCGCCAGCGCGACCGTTGCATGCTCGAACTGGACCGGCTCGGTTCTGGCGGCGCCTTGCCCGACGATGCCCAGTGGCGGCCGCTGTGGGAGCGGATCCGGCCGGGGTCGCTGGTCCTGGTCCTGTCCGATGATTTCGACGACCGCCTCGTCGATCTCGTCGTGCGCCTGGCCCAGGCCCGTCGCGAGGTCCTGTCGATCGGCCTGCTCAGCGCCGAGGAGCGTGATTTCCCGTTCCGCGGCGGCCACCGCTTCCGTGACCCCGAGAGCGGTGTCGAACTGCGCGTGGATGCAGGGCAGGCACGGCGCGACTATCTCGAACGATTCACCACGGCGCGTGCTGCGCTGGACAAGCGCCTGGCCGCGGTCGGCATCATCCATGTCGAGCACTACCTCGATCGCCCGCTGGACGAGCCGTTGCGACGGCTGTTCGGCGCACCCCAGCGCGCGGCCGAGCGCCAATGAGCCTCGGCCTGTTGTTGCCATTGGGACTGTTCGCACTGGCCGGCGTGCTGGTGCCCCTGCTGGTCCACCTGATCCGGCAACCCGAGCACAAGGTGATCGATTTTCCGGCGCTGCGCTGGTTGCGCGAAAGCACGCGGCCCCGGCGGCGGTTGCGCTTCGATGATCCGTGGCTGCTCGTGTTGCGCGTCGGACTGCTCGCACTGCTCGCGCTGCTGCTGGCGATGCCCGTGCTCAACGGCGACTGGCGCGGACCGCGACACTGGATCGCGCTCGGCGACGGCGTCGACCTCGATGCGGCGCGTCGCGCGCTGGCCGGGACAACCGCCGGATGGCGCTGGCTGGCACCGGGCTTTCCTGCAGTCGACGGCGACCGCCCGGCGTCGCCACAACCGTTCGCCAGCCTGTTGCGCGAGTTCGACGCGAGCCTTTCCTCCGGCGATCAGCTGACCGTGCTGGTCCCCGCGGAGCTGGACGGGCTTGATGCGGAACGGATCCGGCTCGTCCACGCGGCCGATTGGCGCGTCGTCGCGGCACGCGGCGAGGCCAAAGCCGGCATCACGGAAACGCCCCGCCACGTCGCCTTGCGGCACGACAGCGATCACGCCCGGGCGCTGCACTACCTGCGTGCCGCGCTGGCCGCCTGGGAATCCTCCGAAGCGGGCCGCTGGCGGATCGACGACCAGCCTGTCGGCGCCGCAGTCGATCCCGGTACCGACTGGCTGATATGGCTCGGAACGGACCTGCCGGACGCGCTGATTCCGTGGATCGAGCGTGGCGGCCGGGTATTGCATGCCGGTACAGCCACGCCAGGTGACGAAATCGTCTGGAGGGATGCCGCTGGCGTTTCGCTGGCCAGCGAAAGGCGCGTTGGCGCCGGTCGGGTCATCAGCCTGCTCCAGCCGCTGACGCCGGCCAGCGTGCCGGAACTGTTCGACGCCGGGTTTCCGGCGCGCCTGCGCAGCCTGCTGGAAGGCAAGCCCGCCGCACCGACGCGCGCGCTTGCCGATGGTGTACGTCCGCTGCAAGTCGAAAGCGCGCCAATCGTCGCGACGACCTCGCTGCTGCCGATCCTCGGCTTGCTGATTGCCCTGGTATTCCTCGCCGAGCGTTTCATGGCGACGCGCAAGCGCGGTGTGCCATGAGCCATCCCTTGCTGCACCAGCTGCAGGCCCGGGTGCGGATGCGGCGCATCGCGATCAGCCTGGCCCAGACCCTGCCGCTGGTCATTGCGCTGGCTTTCGTGCTGCACGGGCGCGCAGGCCCGCTGGTGGCCGCGGGTGCCATCCTGTTCGTGCTCGGCATCATCGCCGCATTGATCGTCCGTGACATCCGCCGGGTGACTGCCGGCGCCATCGTGCGCGGACTCGATCACGGCGCCGCGGTGCTCGAGGACAGCTCGGACCTGCTGCTGGAGGACGCCGACGCCGGGGCGACGTTGCAGCGGCTGCAGCGTGCGCGAATCGTCGCCAAGCTGGATTCCTCCGCCATTCCGGATTTGCGACCGGGCTGGCCGTGGCGACGCCTTGTCCTGTCCTGGCTGGCCGGCTTCACGCTGGTTGCGGCGGCATGGTACTGGCCTGCGCCAGCGCCGCAAGGCGACGATCCGGCTGTGGCGGCGCCGCAGCAGGCGACAACCGCTGCTACGACGCGGCTGGTTTCGGCAGAAATGGAAATTGAGCCACCCGTCTACACCGGACTGGCCGTGCGCCGCGAGTCCCGGCTGGAGGCCGAGGTGGCGGAAGGTTCCCGCCTGCACTGGAAGCTCGGTTTCGATCCGCTGCCGAAGGCGGCGGCCTTGAAGTTCCTCGACGGCACCGAACTGCCGCTCGTCGAGGAGGGCGGCTACTGGAGCGCCCAATCGACCCTCGGCGCATCGACGCTGTATCGAATCGCGGTCGAAAGCGCGGAGCCCCTGCAGGAGGATCGCCTGTTGCGGCTCGACGCCATCGCCGACCGCGCTCCCGAAATCCGTGTCGTCGAACCGGAACGGACCCTCAGTCTGCTCGATGCGGGGCAAAAGGCGTGGTCTCTGGATTTCGAGGTCAGTGATGACTATGGCGTCGGTGCCGCGCGCCTGGCCATCACCCTCGCCCAGGGCAGCGGCGAACAGGTCACGGTCAGCGAGCGCAGCCTGCGCTTGCCTGCGCAGGAGGGTGGCGATGCGCGCCATCGCCGTTTCCGCCATCGCATCGCGCTCGACAGCCTCGCCTTCGCCGTGGGCGACGACCTGATCGTGCGCCTGTCGGTCGAAGACAATCGACCGGGCAGGGCCAATGTCGCGCGCAGCGCGAGCTACATCCTGCGCTGGCCGCCGGAGACATCGGCGCAGGGCGATGGCGTCGAGGGCGTCGTGCAGAAGGTATTGCCGGCCTATTTCCGCAGCCAGCGACAGATCATCATCGATACAGAAGCGCTGCTCGCCGAACAGCCGCGTCCCGCCGCGGATCGCTTCCTCGCGCGTTCCGACAGCATCGGCGTCGACCAGAAGATCCTGCGACTGCGCTACGGCCAGTTCCTCGGCGAGGAGTTCGAGTCCGGTGGCAGCGCCAGGCCGCACGCCGATGACGAAGGCGGCCATGACAGCGATACCGCCACCCAGCAGGATGCCCTGAGCGCCGGCCATGGGCACGACGAGGCGACCGCGAACGGGAAGGCCGCTTTTGGTCGCGCCGACGAAGTGCTCGCCGAGTACGGGCACACCCACGACCACGCCGAAGCGGCGACCCTGCTCGATCCGGAGACGAAGAAGATCCTGCGCGCCGCCTTGTCGGAAATGTGGCAGGCCGAGCTGCACCTGCGCCTGGGCGAACCGGGCAAGGCGCTGCCGTTCGAGAACCGGGCGCTGGCCTATATCAAGCAGGTGCAGCAGTCCACGCGGATCTACCTGGCGCGGGTCGGCCTGGAGCTTCCGCCGGTCGATGAAAGCCGGCGCCTGAGCGGCGAACGTGCCGGCCTGCGCGACCCCGGCGGCGTGCTCGCGCCGGCCAGCGTCGAGGATGGCAATGTCACTGCCGTGTACCAGTCCCTGCAGGCGAACGCCGGGACCGATCTCGACGCGTTCGAGCGCTGGCTGCGCGAGCACACCAATGAAGTGCCCGACGCGCTCGGCCTGATCGCGGCGACCGATGCGCTGCGGCGGGCGCCTGATTGCGAGGCATGCCGCAGGCAGTTGCTCGATCGACTCTGGGCCGTGCTGCCGGCACCGCCTGCGGCCAGCGTGCTGCGACCTGCGGCCGATGCGGGCGGTCGGACCTATCTGCAACGCCTCGATACGGATACGGCGCCATGAGCCTGGCCCAGGCCACCGTGTTGATCCTTGTCATGGCCGCCAGCGTCGGCGCATGGCGCACGCTCCGCTCGCGCCGACGCGCGCGCTGGCTGCTCGTGGCTCTGCAGTTCGCCGTCGCCGCCGGCCTGTACTTCCTGCTGTTCCCGCCGGCCATTCCGCGGCAGCGCGAAACGGCCATCGTGCTCACGCCCGGCGCGGACGTCGCGGCGATCCGTCAGCGCGATCCGCTACCGAGGATGTTCGCGTTGCCCGGCGTCGAGCCGACCGATGCATCGATTGAACGCGTGCCCGATCTCGCCACTGCGCTGCGCCGTCACCCGCGGATCGGCAGCCTGCGCGTCATCGGCGACGGCCTGCCCGAACGCGACCGCAAGGCCGTCGGCGATCTCGGGCTGGCCTTCGAACCCGGCCCCATGCCGACCGGCGTGATCGAACTGGCGGTTCCGCAGCGCGTCAGCGCCGGCGCCGGATGGTCGATACGCGGTCAGGTGGGCAACGTTCTTGCAGCGCGCGTGGAAGTGCGTGATCGCGCCGATGCTCTCTCTGCCAGCACCATAGCCGATGCCGATGGCCGGTTTCGCCTGGACCTGGTGGCGAAGGCGGCAGGCCCTGCGGTGTACCGCTTGCGCGTGCTTGATCGCAACGACGCGGTGGTCGAGGAGTTTCCGCTGGGAGTCGTCGTGCGCGGCGGCGATCCGTTGCGCGTCCTCGTCGTGGCCGGCGCCGCGGACGCCGAAGTCAAATACCTGCGCCGCTGGGTGGTCGATGCCGGCAATCGCCTGTCCAGCCGCATCGCCCTGAGTCGGGGCATCGAGCAATTGCAGAACGCTTTCGCGCTGGATGCCGCGACGCTTGCCGATGCCGATCTGCTGGTGATCGACGAGCGTGCGTGGCTGGCCTTGTCGCGGTCCGAAAAGATCGCCATTGCCGCGGCCGTCGAAGAGGGATTGGGGCTGCTGCTGCGCGTGACCGGCCCGCTGCCGGCACAGGTCCTGTCCGACTGGGAGAAGCTCGGCATGCCGGTCAAGGCGGCCGACCTCGATCGTGCGGTCGAACTGGGCGGCGATCCGCTCGCCTCGGGCGCGCTGACGCGCTGGCCGATGACGCTGGGCGGTGACGAGAACGCATCCGTGCCGCTGCTGCGGGCCGGCGATGGCGCGGCGCTCGGGCGCTGGCGCGCCAGCGGGCAGGGCAGGGTTGGAGCGTGGTTCCTGCTCGACAGCTACCGTCTGGTCCTTGGCGGAGAAACATCGCGCTACGGAACACTTTGGAGCGGGATTTTCTCGACGCTGGCGCGCGCCCGCGGAGGGTCCGAGCCGGTATTGCCCGAGCTGGCCAGGGTCGATCAGCGCGCGGTGATCTGCGGCGTCGGCGCGCAAGCCGGCATCGAGGACGGCAACGCGGGCAGCTTTGCGTTGCGCGTCGATCGGGCCCGGCGCGATTGCGCCGCCTGGTGGCCTTCGCGGGCCGGCTGGTCGATCCTGCGCGATGTGGAGTCGCGCTGGCCGATTTACGTCCTTGCCGAAGACCAGGCGCAGGCGCTGCTGCGGGCGCGCATGCGCAGCGCAACGGCGTCACTGGCGCGCGATGCGGCCGCGGCGACGACGCTGGATGCGCCAATGCCACGATGGCCATTGTTTCTGGCCTGGTTGCTGGCCGCTGGCCTGCTCTGGTGGCTGGAGCGGCGCTCCGTGCCAGTTCGCTGAGCGGCCCGTGTAGCGTTTCAGGCCTGGGGCTCGCCCTTGCCGACGATGGCTTCCAGCTGGTTCTTGCGCGCGACCTGCGCTTCGCGCCGGGCGATGTAGAGACTGGCGCCAATGACAATGGCCGCACCGGCCACGGTGTATCGATCGACCACTTCGCCGAACATCAGCCAGGCGAGCAGGCCGACGACGAGGAATTGCAGGTAACTCAGGGGCGCCAGCGCCGAGGCCTCCGCCATCTTCAGCGCGCGCGTCCAGCAGTAGTGGCCACCCGTACCGAGGGCGCCCGAGAGCACCAGCCACGGCCAGATGGCCGGCTCGGGCCATACCCAGACGCCGAGCGCAAACGGAAGACTCAATGGCACCCAGAGCAGGGTCGTGAGCAGGACGATGCGATCCGGTGGGTCGGTGCGCGAAAGGTACTTGATGCTGATCGTGACGCCACCGCTGATGGCGGCGCCGGCGAGGGCGACGAGCGTTGCCGCGCTGAAATCGCCGCCGATCGGCCTGACGATGATGAGCACGCCGAGGAAGCCGACGATGACCGCGCTCCAGCGCCGCATGCGCACGACTTCGCCGAGCACGAGGACGGCACCGATGGTGACGAACATCGGCGTCGAATAGGAAAGCGCGACGGCCTGGGTCAGGGGCAGGTGGATCAGGGCCCAGAAGCCGCAAAGCATCGACACGATGCCGGCGGCGCAGCGAACCGCGTAGAAGCCGATGCGGCGCGTCCGCAGGATTTCCAGGCCGTGGACGCGGAGCAGGGGCAGCGCGAACAGCGCACCGAAGAAGCAGCGGAAGAAGGCGATCTCGAAGGGATGCTGCTGTCTGGAGGCAAAGCGGATCGAAATCGCCATCAGGCCGAACAGCGAGGCACTGGCAGCCATCAGCAATGCTGCGCGCGGAGGAAGCGCAGGCGGCACGCCGACTGGAGTATTCACATTGCGCAGTGCCGACTCGGGAGGGCCTTGCATTGTACACCGCGCCTGCGTCCGGCTGGCCGCGGGCGATTCGCTTGATGGAATGCGTTCAGACAGAATACGGACCATGACCACCCATCCCGATTTCGTCGTCGCCATTCCCGCCCGCTACGGATCGCAGCGCCTGCCCGGCAAGCCTTTGCTGTCGATAGCCGGCGTGCCGATGATCGTCCGCGTGGCGCGCCGCGCCCTGCAGGCCGGCGCGCGCGAGGTCGTCGTCGCCACCGACGATCAACGCATCGTCGATGCCCTGGCAGGGAGCGGCGTCGAGGTTTGCCTGACCCGTGGCGAGCATGCCTCGGGAACCGATCGCCTGGCCGAACTGGCCGGGATTCGCGCCTGGGAAGCCAGCACGATCGTCGTCAACCTGCAGGGTGATGAACCGCTGGCGCCGGCGAGCGGCATCCGCACCGTGGCGGCGACCCTGGCGGCGAGTCGCTGTCCGATGGCGACGCTGGCAACCCCGCTGCAGTCCGCGCATGAACTGTTCGATCCGCATTGCGTAAAGCTGGTTTGCCGCGCGGATGGCAACGCGCTGTATTTCAGCCGCTCCGCGCTGCCGTGGGCGCGCGATGCCTTCGCGCGCGACCGCTCCGTGCTTCCAGCGGACATCCCGTTCCTCAGGCACATCGGCATCTACGCCTATCGTGCCGGCTTCCTGCGCGAGCTGGCTGGCCTGCCGCGCACGCCGCTCGAGCAGGCGGAGTCGCTCGAACAGTTGCGTGCGCTCGAACACGGCCATGCCATCGCCGTGGCGCTCGCGCCGGAACCGTTTCCCGCAGGCGTCGACACCGCCGGGGACCTGGCCAGGGTCGAACGGATCCTCGGCGCGGATTCGCGCCGGTGAAAATCCTGTTCATCTGCATGGGCAACATCTGCCGCTCGCCCACGGTCGAGGCGGTCGCCCGAGTCGAGTTTGCCCGGCATGGCCTCCATATCGAAGTTGCCTCGGCCGGGACCGAGGGCTACCACGTCGGAGCCGGCGCCGATCCGAGGGCGGTCGCCATGGCGGAGGCGGCCGGATATCCGCTCGGCGGGCACCGGGCGCGGCAGGTCGCGGACACGGACTTTTCCGATTTCGACCACCTGCTGGTGATGGATCGGGTCAACCAGCGGGCACTGCTGGATCGTGCGCCTCCACAGGGCCGTGAGCGGGTGGCGCTTTTCCTGCCGTTCGCCGGGATTTCCGCGCCCGCCGAGCTGCCGGACCCGTATTACGGCACGTCCTGTGACTTCGAGCGCGCACTCGAGCTGGCCCGCGATGGCATCATGGCGCTCGTGCAACGCTTCGATCGGTCATAATCGGTCGGCGTAGCCAGTTCCGTCGTCGGCCGGCATTGCGCAGGGCCGCAATGCAATGAGGGGTGGGCATGGATTCACGGACGCCAGCGCCGGAATTCCCGGCAGGGCTGGATTGGGTCAACGTCAGCGAAGCGCCGATGCTGGCGGGTATGCGCGGTCGCGTGATCCTGCTCTGGTTCTGGAGCTACGACAACGTCCATTGCTGGAACCTGCTGCCCGACCTCGTGTTCCTCGAGAACCGCTATCACGACGGCCTGACGGTGATTGGCGTGCATACGCCGAAGTATCCGCACCAGCGTGATTCCGGCGCGGTGCTCAAGGCCGTCAATCGCCTGCACATCCGGCATCCGGTTGCCAACGACCCCGACCATGCGCTGTGGCGGCAGTATTCGATCGACGCCTGGCCGAGCGCGGTCCTGATCGATGCCGAAGGGCTGGTCGTCGCGGTCGTGCCGGGCGAAGGCCGGCGCCAGGATCTGGACGAACGCATTTCCCGCCTGCTCGACGAAGCCGCCGAGCGCGACCTTCGCGAATACGAAGCCGCGGTGCCGGCATCACGCCCGGAGCCGCGCCTGCCGCTGCTGTTTCCGGGCAAGCTGCTGGCGACTCCTTCGCTGCTCTATGTTGCCGACAGCGGCCATCACCGCGTGCTCGAATGCAACCACGAGGGCCGCATCCTGCGCCAGTTCGGTTCGTCGGACCCGGGCTACTGGGATGGCCGCAACGAGGAGTGCGGGCTGCGCGACCCTCAGGGCCTGGCCCTGCGCGACGACTTCCTCTACGTGGCCGACCGCGGCAACCATGCCGTGCGGCGCGTTCGCCTGTACGGCGGCGATGTCGAAACGGTGCTCGGAACCGGCGAACAGGGGCACCTGCGGCCGCACGATGCGGCGGCGCTGGAAACGCCGATCGGCAATCCGGGCGGCCTCGCGATCATTGCCGACAAGCTCTACATCACATCGATCAGCCAGAACCAGATCTGGCAGCTCGACCTGACCCGTGGCCGGGTCGATGTGCTGGCCGGCACGGGCAAGCTCAACTTGCAGGACGGACTGTCGCTCGAGGCCAGTTTCGCCCAGCCCAGCGGCATCACGCCCAGTGGCCTGCAGTTGCTGGTCGCCGATGCGGCATCTTCCGCCATTCGCCTGGTTCGCCTCAGCGACGGCCGGGTCACCACCCTGGTCGGCAGTGGCCTCTATGAATACGGGGATGCGCCGGGCACGCGCGACACGGCGCGCCTGCAGAACCCTCTCGACATCGCCATGGATCCGCGCGGCATCCTTTTTATCGCCGACACCTACAATGGCAAGGTCAAGGCGCTCAGCCTCAAGAGCGGCGCGGTGCGTTCGCTGAACCTCAACTATCGCCTGGTCGAACCGGGTGGGCTGTCGATCGCCGCTGGCGCCCTCTGGGTGGCCAACACCAATGTGCATGAAGTCGTGCGCATCGACCTGGCCAGCGGCGTCGGCAAGCGCGTGCCGATTGGCGAGTAGGCGACAAGCCTTTTCGCGTTGCTCCCCGCATTCCCGCAGGCCGCGATGCTTCTCCTCTCTTGGTAGGAAGCGCCTTCAGGCGCGATGTTCTTCGGCCAGATTGCGGAAAAGCATCGGGCATGAATGCTCCTCCTACGAAGAGCCTGCGAACGGTGGCGCCGGATGCATTGGCGCGAGGCGCGTTTCCGCTCCGTTGTAGGAAGCGGCTTCAGCCGCGATGCCCTTCGACCAGCGTGCGGAAGAGCATCGGGCATGAATGCTCCTCCTACGAAGAGCCTGCGAAGGGGCGACGCGGGTTCCTACGAAGGGCCTGCGAACGGGCGACGCGGGTTTTGCTGACTTTTCCTTCGTTACCGCTTCGTTGTTGGTTCCCGAAATGCTCCATCCAAGCCACAATCGTGCCCATGCAGGATGATTCCCCCTTTGACGGCAAGGCCTTCGTTGCCAACCTGAGCAGTGCGCCCGGCGTGTACCGCATGCTCGGCGTGGCCGGCGACTTGCTCTATGTCGGCAAGGCCGGCAACCTGAAGAAGCGCGTCGGCAGCTATTTCCTCAAGCCGCGCATGGAACCGCGCATCGCGGCGATGGTCGCGCAGATCGCGCGTATCGAAATCACCCTGACCCGCACCGAGGCCGAGGCCCTGCTGCTCGAGGCGCAGCTGATCAAGACGCTGCGCCCGCGCTACAACATCCTGCTGCGCGACGACAAGAGCTACCCCTACATCCACCTGACTCCCGGTGACTATCCCCGGCTCGCCTTCCATCGCGGCGCACGCAGCGGCGGCGGACGCTATTTCGGACCGTATCCGAGTGCGATCGCCGTGCGCGAAACCCTCAGCCTGTTGCAGAAACTGTTCCGCATCCGCAATTGCGAGGACAGCTTCTTCAAGAACCGCTCGCGACCGTGCCTGCAGCACCAGATCGGTCGCTGCAGCGCGCCGTGCGTCGATCTCATATCCGCCGACGAATACCGGACCAGCGTGCGCCATGCGGCATTGTTCCTCGAAGGCAAGAGCAATGCCCTGCTCGACGAACTGATCGACCAGATGGAGGAGGCCAGCGCGAAGCTGGATTTCGAACGGGCGGCCCTGATGCGCGACCGCGTGGCGGCCGTGAAGAAGATCCAGGCCCGCCACTACGTGCACGGCGCCGGCCGTGACATGGACGTGCTCGCCTGCGCGATCGACAACGGCGTGGCCTGCGTCAGCGTGATGTTCTTCCGCGCCGGCAACAGCCTGGGCTCGCGCGACTTCTTTCCGCGCCTGGCCCTGGATGCCGGCGAAGCCGACGTCATCGGCTCGTTCCTCGGCCAGTACTACCTGGAGCGCCCGGTCCCCGAGGAATTGATCCTCAGTCACGCGCCGGAGGATATCGACGTGCTCGCCGAGGCGCTGACCACCCATGCCGGGCACAAGGTCGAGGTGAAAGCCGCCGTGCGCACCGATCGGGCGCGATTCCTCGACATGGCGAAAACCAATGCGGGCGCCGCGCTGGCCGCACGCCTGGCCAGCCGGCAGACCCTGCTCGCGCGATTCGAGGCCCTGCGTGACCTGCTCAAGCTCGACGATCTGCCACAACGCATCGAGTGCTTCGACATCAGCCACACGATGGGTGAAGCAACGGTCGCCTCCTGCGTGGTTTTCGGTCCCGAGGGGCCCGAGAAATCGCAGTACCGGCGCTTCAACATCAGCGGCATCACCGGCGGCGACGACTACGCGGCGATGCACCAGGCGCTGGAGCGGCGCTACAAGCGCCTCCAGGCCGGCGAGGGCCGGCTGCCCGACATCCTGCTGATCGATGGCGGGCTGGGTCAGGTGCGCCAGGCCCTCGATGTGCTGGCCACGCTGGGGGTCGAGGGCGTACTGGTGGTCGGAGTGGCCAAGGGCGAAGCGCGCAAGGCCGGCCACGAAAGCTTGATCCTTGGCGATTCCGGCCGCACCTTGTGGCCGGGGCCGGAATCGCCGGCGTCGCACCTGATCCAGTCGATCCGCGACGAAGCCCACCGCTTTGCCATTACCGGACACCGCGGACGGCGGGAAAAGGCGCGCGAGGCCTCGAGCCTCGAAGAGGTGGCCGGGGTAGGGGCCAAGCGCAGGGCGGCGCTATTGCGCCAGTTTGGCGGTCTGGCAGGCGTAACCCGTGCCGGAATCGAGGAACTCATGCAGGTGAACGGGATCAATCGTGAACTCGCCGAACGCATTTACGCCGCTCTCCATGGATAATCCCTGACCGATGCAACTGACCCTGCCGACGATCCTCACCCTTTTTCGCATCGCGCTGTTGCCGGTCATCGTGGTGGTCTTCTACTTGCCCGAATACTTTCCGTCGACGCGGAGCTGGTCGAACCTCGCCGCTGCCG
>DAIMYT010000083.1:0-9045 GCA_036734345.1 Dokdonella sp.
CTACGTCGACCTCGTGTTCCGGCCGCAGACCCTGCACCGCCTGCCCGAGATGATCGAGGCCCGGCGCAGCAGCGGCAAGCCCCAGGTCGACATCAGCTTCCCCGAGATCGAGAAGTTCGACCGCCTGCCCGAGCCGCGTGCCGAAGGCCCCAGCGCATTCGTCTCGATCATGGAGGGTTGCTCGAAATACTGCAGCTTCTGCGTCGTGCCGTATACGCGCGGCGAGGAGATCAGCCGGCCGTTCGACGACGTCCTGGCAGAAATCGCCCAGCTGGCCGAACAGGGCGTGCGCGAAGTGAACCTGCTCGGCCAGAACGTCAATGCCTATCGCGGACCGATGCACGACGGCGGCATCGCCGACCTCGGCCTGCTGATCCACGCCGTGGCGCAGATCGACGGCATCGGCCGCATCCGCTTCACGACCTCGCACCCGATGGAATTCAGCGACTCGCTGATCGAGGCCTACGCCAACGTGCCGCAGCTGGCGAACTACCTGCACCTGCCCGTGCAGTCGGGTTCCGATCGCATCCTCGCGGCGATGAAGCGCGGCTATACGGCGCTCGAATACAAGCAGCGCATCCGCAAGCTGCGCGCGGTGCGCCCGGACATCTGCGTTTCCTCGGACTTCATCGTCGGTTTCCCAGGCGAGACCGACGCCGATTTCGAGAGAACCATGAAGCTCATCGACGAGGTCGAATTCGACCAGAGCTTCAGCTTCATCTTCTCCTCGCGGCCCGGCACCCCAGCCGCCAGCCTCGCCGACGAAACCCCGGCAGAGGTCAAGCAGGCCCGGCTGCAACGCCTGCAAGCCGTGCTCAACGAGAATGCGCGCCGCATCAACGAAGCCATGCTGGGCAGCACGCAGACCGTCCTCGTCGAGGGTCCGAGTCGCCGCGACCCGAACGAGATGACCGGTCGCACCGAAAACATGCGCAAGGTCAACTTCGCCGGCCATCCGCGCATGACGGGCCAGTTCGTCGAGGTCCTCATCACCGAGGTGATGGCCAACTCCTTGCGCGGCCGCGTGCGCGCGACGGTGGACGAACAGGCCGCCTGAGCGGCGCGGCTTTTCGCTGCGCGTCAGAACCCGAACGGAAACCGCCCGCCGGTCCAGTGCATCACCCAGGCCAGGCCGAACGCGGCCCAGAACGCCCGCCTGATGCCGCGCGCAAGCAGCCAGATGCCGAGTGCCACGAGAATCGTCGGCAGCCAGCGGTTCAGCGTCTCACGTTGTTCAATGGATAAATTCATGGCCTGCTCCAGCGCACCGAAAGGGTGCGCCGGAAGCATTCCAGACAAGCGCCTGCGAATTCAGGTGCTGAGGTCAGGCATCGGATCTGACCCTTGTCATCCGGCCTTGGTCCTCGCGATCCAGTCGTCGACGACGCGTTCCAGCAGCGACAGCGGCAAGGCGCCATGGGTCAGCACTTCGTCGTGGAACGCGCTGAGCTTGAACTTGTCGCCGAGCTGCCGCCTGGCCCGCTCGCGCAGGGCGAGGATCTTCAGCATGCCCGCCTTGTAGGCCAGCGCCTGCCCTGGATTGACGAAGTAGCGCTCGATCTCGGCGGTGACGTCGCCCTCGCCCATGCCGGTGTTGTCGAGCATGTAGGTGATCGCCTGCTCGCGCGTCCAGTGCTTGTAGTGGATGCCGCTGTCGACCACCAGGCGCACCGCCCGCATCATCTCGTCGCGCAGGCGCCCGAGGTTGTCGAGCGGATCCTCCTCGAAACCCATCTCCCAGGCGAGACGCTCGGCGTAGAGGGCCCAGCCTTCCGAATAAGCCGTGAATGGCAGCACCCGGCGGAAGAAGGGAACACCCTGCAGCTCCTGCGCAATCGTGATCTGGAAGTGATGGCCGGGGATGCCCTCGTGATAGGCCAGCGTGCGCATCGCGAATTTCGGCGTCTCGCCCGGATCGCGCAGGTTGGCGTAGAACACGCCGGGACGCGAACCATCGAATGAGCCGCCCTGGTAATAGGCGCCCGGCGCGGTTTTTTCCGAGAACGCGGGAACCGCCCTGACCTCGACGCCGAGCTTCGGCCGCCGGTTGAAGGCGTCGCCGAGCTTGCCGTTGATGTCGTCGAGGATGGCCTGGTAGGCCGCTACCATGGCCGCCTTGCCTTCCGGCGTGTTCGGGTACATCTGTTCCGGCTCGCGCGCCAGCTGCTGCACGCGTTTGCCGATGCTGCCGTCGACCAGGCCCCGCTCGCGCAGGATCGCATCCATCTCGGTGCCGATGCGCGCCACTTCGGACAGACCGAGTTCGTGGACCTGCGCGGGCGTCATGTCGGTGGTGGTGTGGCTGCGCACGCACCAGGCGTAATAGGCATCGCCATCCGGAAGGCTCCATGCGCCGCGATTCTCGGTGGCCTTGGCCTGGAGCGCGGTGAAATACGCGATCAGCCCGCGAAACGCCGGGTAGACGCTGCCGTCGATCGAGGACTCGACGCGCCTGAGCAGATCTTCGCGGGCGGCCTGGTCGAGCTTGTCCACTCCGATCTTGTCGAGCTTCTCGCTGAAGGTCTTGTAGAGCATGTTTTCGCCGGCAGGCACGCCGATGAACCCGTTCATCTGCACGAGTACCTTGTCGACCGTGAACTTGGGCGGGATGACGCCCTTCGACTCGCGCAGCTTCAGGCCCTCGACCACCTCGGAAAAATTGCGCGGGAACTGGTCGAGGCGCTTGATGTAGTTTTCGGCATCCCTGCCATTGTTGACCTGATGTGTGTCGGCCATGAAGTTCGGCTGGCCCGATTGCACGCCGAACATCTGGTTGACCGGGAAATCGTGGTAGCGGAAGCGATCACCCTCCACCTGGTTGGCCAGGAAGAACTCGAGCGCGTCGTAGGAAAGCTTGCCTTCCTCGTCGAGCGCCTGGCGATCGTAGCGACGCAGCATGTCCAGGTCCTGCCGGACCATGGCCGACATCCTGTCGTCACGCGTCGTTCAGCTTGTCGCTGTAGAAATCGGCCCACGACGGCAGGATGCGCATGCCGCTGAGCATCTGCGGATTCTCGAGGGCGAACTGCGCGAATACGCGCGTGTAGAACCAGTCGATCTTGTAGGGCTTGAAGTACCAGACATGCACGAATGCGATACTGGCGACGATAACGACTACCAGGACCAGGCGCAGCAGCCACTTCAGGAGCTTTCTCACGTGATGTCCCCCAAGACACGGTTACACCCACCCTAGCAGCAAACCGCCCCGCCCCTGCACAGCCATTGGTCACGAACGATGCGGATTCCCCGATGGCCTCGCGCACAATTCATCGACCATGTCGCAATTCCGCAATCCGGTTCGTGGCTGGCCATTGCCAGCCTTGATGTACGAAGCCTCCGGCAGGTATGTTGCGAAAACCCGCCTACCGGAATGGATTCCGGCCCACCGGTACCCGTACAGCCATGAACTATCGCCATGCATTTCATGCCGGCAATTTTGCCGACGTGTTCAAGCACACGATCCTCATTGGCCTGATCGAGGCCCTCAAGGCCAAGCAGACGCCGTTCAACTTCATGGACACGCACGCCGGGCGCGGTCGCTACGCCCTCGACAGCAGCGAGGCCATGCGCACGGGGGAAGCCTCGGATGGCGTCAAGCGCCTGCTCGCCTCGACGCGCGCGCCGACGCTGGTCCACGTCTACATGAATCTCGTCCGTTCCCTCAACTCCGGCCACGAGGAGTTGACCCTGTATCCGGGCTCGCCGCTGCTGGCGAGCCTGCTGATGCGCGAGAACGACCGCGGCATCCTTTGCGAACTGCAATCCGAGGAGTGCACCGCGCTTAAGGCGTTGTTCCGCGGTGATGCGCGTTTTTCCGTGCACGAGCGCGATGGCTACGAGGCCATGAATGCCTTGCTGCCGCCAAAGGAACGACGCGGCCTGGTGCTGATCGATCCTCCGTTCGAAGCCCAGGACGACGAGTTCCGCATCGTCGAAAAAGCGCTGGCTGATGCGCAGCGGCGCTGGCCCGGCGGCATCTACGCCATCTGGTATCCGATCAAGCTCCGCCAGCAGGTGCAGCCATTCCATCGCTGGCTCGCACGCAGCGGCTTCGGCAAGGTCCTCGCTGCCGAACTGCTCCTGCATCCGGACAATTCCGCCATGCGCCTGAACGGCTGCGGCATGGTCATCATCAATCCGCCATGGAAGTTCGAACGACAGCTCGAGGAATTGCTGCCCGTGCTTGAATCCCTGCTTTCGCAGGGACGTTTTGGCCAGCACCGCATCGACTGGCTGGCGCGGGAATGAATCGCCGGCGAACCCTTCCCTCGTGACGCCAGCCGGGGTTCGGCGGACAATGGCGCATGTATCGCCACTGCGAGTCCGCAACATGCATGCCTCCAATCCGCTGTCCCGTTTGCTGCTCGCCATGTTGCTGCCGGCAGCGCTTGCTTCGTGCGCCACGCCGGTGTTCAGGGATACCGCAAACTCGATTGCCGCCACGCCAGCCGACGTGCAGCAGCAGCCCGAGAGCTTCCACGGCGCGGAGGTCGTCTGGGGCGGGCGCATCGTCGCCGTGGAAAACCGCGCGGACACCACCGAAGTTGAAATCGTCGCCTACCCGCTGGATCGCGACCAGCAACCCTCGCCGGAGGAACCGACCCAGGGCCGCTTCATCCTCGTATTGCCCGGGTTCGTCGAGCCTTTCGACTATCCGGCAGGACGCCACCTGACCGTGCAGGGCATTCTTTCGGGCACGCGGGTCGGGCGCGTGCAGGAGCACGAGTACGTCTATCCGCTGGTGCGCGCCAAGGCCGTCCATGTCTGGCCGTGGGGATTCATTTTCGACAAGAAGCCGCGGGTGACCATCGGGGTCGGGGCCCGCATTCGCTAGGCAATGCGGTCTTGCGCATTGCCATCCTCGAAGTCGGGCTCGAAAAAGCTGAAACGCACTTCCGGAAAGCGTCGTTTCAGTTCACGCTCGACTGCGTTGATCTGCGCAATCATTCCGGCGGCGGAATCCTCGCCACGCATTTTCGCCTTCACCGACACCATGACATCGCTTCCCAGCTGCATCGTAAGAAGGTTGTAGACACGCTCGACTTCCGGCCGCTGCTCGAGGAACTCGCGCATCTGGTCGCGGGTTTCGGGCTCGACGCTCTGGCCGATAAGCATGGCCTTGACCTCGATCGAGATGAACACGGCGACGATGATGAGCAGGGCTCCGATCGCCAGCGTGCCGACCGCGTCCCAGACCGGGTTGCCAGTGGCCATGGCCACGCTCACTGCGAGCAGCGCGAACGTGAGGCCGAGCAAGGCGGCCAGGTCCTCGCCGAAGATCACCACCAGCTCGACCTGGCGCGTACTGCGGAACCACTGCCACAGGCTGCGCGCCCCGCGCGCCTTGTTGACCTCGACCAAGCACGCACGCATCGAGATGCCCTCGACGATGATGCTGAAGACGAGCACGCCGACGGCAATCCACGGCGACTTCAAGGGCTCGTCGCTGCCGAGCTTGTGCAGGCCTTCGTAGATCGAGAACATGCCGCCGACGCTGAACAACATCAGCGCCACGAGAAACGACCAGAAATAGACGGCCTTGCCATAGCCGAGCGGATAGTCGGGCGACGGCGGCTTCTTGGCCTGGCGGATGCCAAACAGCAACAGCACCTGGTTGCCGCAGTCGGCCAGCGAGTGCACGGCCTCCGCGAGCATCGCGCCCGAACCGGTCATCAAGGCCGCCACGAGCTTGGCCACGAAGATGGCGAAATTTGCCCCGAGCGCGAAGAAGATCGCGCGAATCGAATTGCCCTTTCCCGCCATGCCTGTCCTGCGCCTTCAGAAGTGCCAAACCACCAGTCTATCAATCGCCGCCCAAGTTGCGCACCGACGCCGGAACGTGTTCAGGCCAGCGTCACGCCGAGTGCACGCTGCGTCTTCTTCGGCAGCTTCGCGCGCACCAGCTCGTAGGACTGGCGCACGTGGTTGGCCAGTTCGGCCTCGCTGAAATCGCCGGGTTCGTTGATGCTGACCCAGTAGGCGCGCGCCATGTACGGAGCACTCGTGATGCCGGGCTGGTCGGTCAGCTCGAGGAAGCGCTCCGGTCCGACGTTGAAGCTGATGCGGCCACGCTCGGGACCGATCGTGCACATGATGACGAACATCTTGCCGGACACGCTCCACACCAGGTCGACATCCCACTTGATCGCACGGGTCGCGCCCGGCCAGTTCGCACACAGGTCATCAAGCTGCTCGACGCTCATCCCCATCGACTCTGACATCAATGACTCCCTCCTGGCGGACTGCGCGGGTGCGTTGCGCAACGAGGCTTAGTGTAGTGTAGCGTAGCGAGCCACGCATTCGCTGGTGCTCGAATTCGCCCGTGGAACGTAGCGGTCGCCAGTTGCAACTGCGGGTCGCACATGGCTCTCGACCTCCATGCGCACTTCACCGTCGTCCCGGCGCAGGCCGCGACCCAGTGACCTTATCGGCGCAAAACGATCAGCAGGCAGGAAAACGATGCGCAGTCGCTGGATCCCGGCCTGCGCCGGGATGACGACCTGATGCTTCAACTCGCCATCAGGCCACGCCCTCGACTGGCAACATCGATCAAGTTGCATCCACCCGATAGTGAAGCCCATCCACGCGAACGCGCGGCACCCGATGGGTCGCTTCGAAACTTTCATGGGCGGGCCTCAACTCACTCCAGAATGCATGCCAGGGCGAATCCTTCTGCGCATCAAGACTCGCCGCATCGAGGCGGAACGGAAATACGTGCACGTCGAAGGCAGACTGGCCCTCCCTGAGCGCCGCCGCTGCCAAAGAATAGATTTCCTCGATGCCGTCGTCGCCCATCGCGTAGCAACCGATCGAGACGCAAGATCCATGCACCATGAGGAAATCCCCGGTCCGCGCATGCGCCCGGTCGTAGGCATTCGGATAACCCAGATTGAAGGAGAGATGGAAGCGGCTGTTCGGATTGAGTTGTCCCGCGGTTACCCGATAGAAACCTTCCGGAGCCTGGTTGTCTCCCTCGCGCAGCTTCGGGCCCAGATCACCGGAGTATGTGCAGATCGGATAGCTGCGGAAAAGCACGTAGCGCTGCCGGTTTCCCTCGACCCACAGCTCGAGCTGCTTTTCCCTCTTGAAAATGCGCATGAATACCGGCGCGCCGTAGCGCAACCCGAGCGCGTGCAGATCCTTCTCCAGGCCGGGCTTTACGCGATCCTCGGCAATCTTCGCGCGATCACCCACCGTTGGCTTGAGTCGCTGCATGACGGATTGCCCGACAGTTGCGCATACATACGGGATCGAAAGGCACGTCGCGGTGATGGCCAGCCCCAAGCCAACGACCAGCGTTCGCCTGCCCGGCATTTCAGCGATAGTTCTCGTAGGATTTTTCCTCGACCAGGGTCGAGCCGAGTTTCTCGTTGATCTCGCGCTTGTAGGCGGCACGGTCGTCATTGCGGAAATAGACCGAACGCGCAAGCTGGACGAACTCGGCATCGAACGCCTTGTCCTTTTCCTTCACCCGGATGTGGTCCTCGATGTCCCACAGCGCCTCGTTGACCGCCTTGAGTTTTTCCCGCTCGGCGCTGATGTCGGTCCTTGAAAGCGCATCGGCGGCCCAGGTACGGGTCAGCAGCTCGAGCTCGGCGCGCACATTGGCAAGCTTGTCGGGATTGCCGATGCGCTCGGCCTTGATCTCGAGGATCGTGATCTTGTCTATCAGCTCACCATAGGAAACGGGAACGGCAATCTGGCTCATCGACACGCAACCTGTCCGGGAAAACCCAATGGTAGGCCGGAACGCCTCCGATGCGAACCGCCGGCGCGATTTTGCGGGCACCCGCGCCTGACAGGTTCGTGCCTGGATGGCGCAGTCAGGCTAATCTTCGCCGCATCATGCCGAACTCCCCCGGTACCACCCCGACTCCGATCGCCTTCGTGCGCTCGCCCTATGCGCGGCGCATCGACGCACCCCACCAACCCTCCGTCATCGAGGGAACCGAGACCGGCACCGCGTCCGAGGCCATGATCGAATTCATCGACGGCATCCCGCCAGAGGCGTTTCGCGACCTTGCCGGATTCGAGCGCATCTGGCTGATCTTTGTATTCGACCGCAGCGAAGGCTGGAAGCCCGAAGTGCGACCGCCGCGGGGCGGCGGGAAACGCAGTGTCCTCGCCACGCGCTCCCCGCATCGGCCGAATGCGATCGGCCTGTCTGCCGTCGAGCTGGTCGGCATCGAAGGGCATGCGCTGCGCGTGCGCGGCGTCGATCTGCTCGACGGTACGCCGATCCTCGACATCAAGCCCTACGTGCCCTACGCCGATGCGTTTCCCGATTCGCGGGCAGGCTGGATCGACGAGCTGGATGCGCGCCAGGGCACCCGTTCCGCGCCGGGGCCGCGCAAGCCGCGACGATGAGCCGGCACGGCGCAGCATTTCCGTTCAGCTTGCCGCCCTGCCCGGGCCAGACCCTGACCCTGGCGGGCCGTAATCCGGGCCGGAAAGGGAAATGCGAACGAGTCCGCTTCCGGTTCCGCTTCCACCATGATTCACGATGCGTTGGTAGGATGTTGCGGGTCATTTCGGTCATCCCGTTCGGGCTGGCCTTTGCGTACTTATTACCCGCGTTCGACTCGACCCCTTGAGGAATCCATGATGAAGACCGAGAAGCCCCTCCCGCAATGCAATGATGACCGTCGCCGCTTCCTGCAGTTGTCCCTGCTCGGCGTCGGTACCGCCGCCGTTCTCGGCTCGCTGCCCAAATCGGCACGTGCGGCCGACCTGCCGCACCTGACGCCCGACGACGCCACCGCCAAGGCGCTTGGCTATGTCGAGGACACCACCAAGGCGGATTCGGCCAAGTTCCCGAACCACAAGCCGACCCAGGAATGCCTGAACTGCAATTTCTACCAGGGCACAGCCGGCGCCGAGTTCGGTCCGTGCACGCTGTTCCCGGGCAAGGCCGTGCACAGCAAGGGCTGGTGTTCGGCTTACGTGGCGAAGCCTGCGTGATATTGATGCACTGAAAAGCTTGATCTGAAAGCAAAAAGAGCCCCTTGCGGGGCTCTTCTTGTTTCTGGCGGAGAGGGTGGGATT
>DAIMYT010000083.1:9145-14084 GCA_036734345.1 Dokdonella sp.
AGCAAAAAGAGCCCCTTGCGGGGCTCTTCTTGTTTCTGGCGGAGAGGGTGGGATTGCTCGGCTCATCCCTGAGCCTCACCCTCCGCGCTCCGGGCCAGCCTGCGGCTGTCCAGATTCGTTCCTGACGAATCTGTCGAACCGGGTGGGTCCGTCCACACACCCCACACCAGCAGAAACAAAAAGAGCCCCGCAAGGGGCTTTTTTTGTTTCTGGCGGAGAGGGTGGGATTCGAACCCACGGTACGCTATAAACGTACGCCTGATTTCGAGTCAGGTACATTCGACCACTCTGCCACCTCTCCTGAAGTGGGCCGCGAATGATACGGGTAGCCGCACAGGCTGACAAGCCAAAACACTGACGGCAAAATCAAGTCTGGATTCCCGGGCAATCGGAGAGGGAGTTTTCGGCTCGCGTGGACCGGGTGGGATATGTTCGACTCATCCCTGAGCCTCACCCTCCGCGCTGCGCGCTCCGGGCCAGCCTGCGGCTGTCCAAATTCGTTCCTACGAATTTGTCGAACCCACGGTACGCTATAAACGTACGCCTGATTTCGAGTCAGGTACATTCGACCACTCTGCCACCTCTCCTGAAGTGGGCCGCGAATGATACGGGCCGACTGCCGGGCTGACAAGCGTCCTCGCTCAATCGCTGCTCCTATTGCAACGTCGGCGTAGTGCCGCAGAACTGCTGGCGCACGCGGGTAGCCTCGGCCATCCACGCGTTCAGCTGGCTGATGCGCGTAGCTTCGGCCGGATGCGTGGACATGAATTCGGGCGGCCTCTGGTTGCCCAGTGCAGCCATGCGTTCCCAGAGTTTCGGTGCCTCCTGCGGGCTGTAACAGGCCGCTGCGGACAGCAGCAGGCCGACATGATCGGCTTCGGACTCATGGCTGCGCGAGAACGGCAGCAGCACGCCGTACTGGGCACCGGCGCCGATCGCGGCCATGACCATCTGGCGTTGGCCGGGATCCATGTCGCCGGTCGACATGCTCGCCGCGATCGAACCGATCTGCACGAGCTTCTGCTGGGCCATGCGCTCGCCGCCGTGGCGCAACAGCGCATGGGCGATTTCGTGGCCCATGATCGCGGCCAGCCCATCGTCGTTCTTCGCCACCGGGATGATGCCCGTATAGACCGCGATCTTGCCGCCGGGCAGGCAGAATGCATTGACCTGGTCGGACTGGATCACGCTGACCTGCCACTGGTAGGCGCTCCAGTCAGTCGACTCGGGCGTACCGCTGGTATCGGCCAGGTACTTCTCGACCTTGGGCGCGGCCTCGACCAGGCGCTGGGCGATTCCCTGCACCCTCGCCGGCAGCGGACCGCTGCGCACGACGTCGGATTGCTGCAGGATTTCCTGGTACGACTGCAGGCCGAGCGCAGCTTCCTCCTGGGCCGTGGTGTCGAGCAACTGCTTGCGCCCGGTGAACGACGCCTCGTTGCTGTGGCTGAAGTAGTAGTAGCCGAAGTAGAGGCCAAAAAGCAGGATCGGCCATAGCTTCAGCCCGCGCCGGTTGCCCTGGCGGCCCATCTGCGCGGATCGGTTTCCGAACAATCCCATGTGCCACTCCTGGTTGCGGATCGCCATATCAAGGATCTGGAAGGATCAGGCGACGTGCATCAACGATTTTTTTCCCGCTAAAGCTCGCGTACGACGCGGAAGCCGACCCGCGCGCTGCGCGTATCCGCCGAAACCGACAATCGATAGGCCGATCGTACCTGCTCGGGCGAACTGCCCCATGAACCGCCACGGATGACCCGGCGCACGCAGCCCGGATTGATCCAAGCCGTGCTGTCGCGTGGCGCACGCGTGTAGTTGTCGTGCCAGCAATCGTCGACCCATTCGGAAAGGTTGCCATCCATGTCATAAAGGCCGAATGGATTGGGCGGATAGGATTTCACCGGGGCCGGGCCCCAAAAGCCATCGCTGTAGTTGTCGAAGGCCCTGCCCCAGCTGCGCTTGCTCGGCGAGCGGTCTCCGGCGCCGGTGACATTGGCCAGGACCTTCGGCGGATCGCCATCGCCCCACCAGTAGCGCGATTGCGAACCTGCGCGCAACGCGTACTCGAATTCGGCTTCGCTGGGCAGCCGGTAACGCTTGCCAGTCCGCTGCGACAACCAGGCGACGTATTCGTTGGCGTCGTTCCAGGAAACGTTGAGGACGGGCAGCTTGTCGCTGGCCCGATCGCCCTTGTAGTCGCGCTGCCAGTCTATGCCACGGCGATCGTTCATGCGCCCGGTATTTTCGTCATAGACGCTGCCGGTGCCTTCGCGCTGGCCTTCCGTGCGATAACCGATCGCCTTGACGAACTCGCGGAACTGGCCAACCGTCACTTCGGTCTGGCCCATGGCAAAACCGGTGGTGATCCTGACCTGGCGCTGCGGTTCCTCATCGTCGCGATGCCCCTCTTCGTCGGCCGGCGAGCCCATGACGAACTGCCCGGCGGGTATCACGACAACGGCAGGAGCCATTCCGGTGGTGTCGAGGAAACGGTCGCTGAACACCTGCCCGGGCTTGAAGCTGGCATACAGGCGCACGTTGCGCAGGCGCTCGGCAAACTCATCCAGTCCGGCCAGGTCGGCACTGATGGTTTGCGCAGTCCTTGCCAGTTTGTCGGCCAGATCGGCATTGCCGGCATCGAGCGCCGAGCGCGCCTGGGCCAGCACGGTCTCGCCACGCTGGCGGCGCAGGCCCTCGATCTGGGAGCGCGTATCGAGCAGGGCCTGGGACCCAGGCCGGATCGCAGACGCCTCGGCGAGGATCGAGTCGGCGTTGCTGAAATCGTCCTGCGCGGCTGCGCCCAGCGCGCGGTCAAGGTAACCGCGCTCGATGCGTCCCAGGCCCTCGTCGGCAATGCGATTGTCGGGATCGATCGCGAGCACCTTGCGATAGACGGCCAGCGCGTTGTTCTCGCCCTCTCCGATCAGGCGTCCCTGCTTGAGCAGTTCCGCCGCCGCCGACAGCATCGGCATGACCTCGCGCAAAGTCTTCAACCGCGCGCGCAGTATCTTCAGTTCATTGTCCGAATGGGGCAGCTCGGCAAACTGGGCGGCATAACGCTGGGCCTCGGCTTCGTCACCACGCTCCAGCGCGGCCAGCGACCAGTCACGCACCGCTCCGCCGATGCGGGTCAGGGCATCCAGCGCGGCCGGATTGTTGGGATCCTTTTCAAGCACCTGGCGGTACAGGCCCACTGCATTGTTGCCGGGCGGCTCGAATACCTTGCCTTCCTCCTCCTGCTTGCGCGCCGCGGCGAGCAGGCCGGCCACTTCCTTGGTCACCGGCGCCGGTGGCCCCATGGCGATGGCTTCGGCGAGCGTGGTGCCGACGATCGGCTGCCCGGCCGGGTTTCTCGCGACCAGCGGCGTCGCGTGCTCCACCACCCAGGGTTTGCCGGCCAATGGCGCGGTAGTGGTCGTCTGCACCTGTTCCTGGGGCTCGAAATGCAGGATGCCGGGGAAAAACCGGTAGGCGAGAGCAAACAGCAACACCACGATGCCAAGCGCACCACCCAGGTTGCGTTGCTTGTTGACGTTCTCGGTACCGGGCATTCTGGCGAACTGAAAGGCTGACAGCAGCGTGCCAGCACCTTAGGCTATCGCAGGAGGCATCCGCAACCGCGGTTGCGCTCCCCCGTTTACCTCCCGTACCCGCACAGGAAGGCGCATCTTGGCAGCCTGGATCGACCGCACCGAAAACCTGCTCGAATTCGACCGCCACCCCGGCCGGCTCACCGGCCTGGATACCGAGTTCATGCGCACCGATACCTTCGCCCCGAAGCTGGCCCTGATCCAGGTCGAGATCGAGGGCCATATCGCCCTTGTCGACCCGGTCGCGGACATCGACTTGTCCAGCCTGGCGGCGCGCCTCGGCGATCCGCGAACGGTGTCGATCATGCACAGCGCCAGCGAGGACCTCGACGCGCTGGGTCCCCTCCTGCCCGACAGCCTGGGCACGCTGTTCGATACCCAGATCGCCGCGGCATTTGCCGGGCTCGGTCCCGGGCTTGGCTACCAGAAGCTCGTGCTGGCAGTCTGCGGCGTCGATCTGCCAAAAGGAGAGACCCGCTCGGACTGGCTGCGCCGACCGCTCAGTCCCGAGCAGCTGGAATATGCGGCGCAGGACGTCGTCCACCTCCCGGTGCTGCATGCCGATCTGTCCGCCCGCCTGGCCGGGCGTGGCTTCGCGCAGTGGCACGCCGAGGACTGCGCGCGCATGCTCGAGCGCACGCGCAGGCGCGAGGCGGACCTGCAACCGCAGACCGGTTATCGCGGCGCCGCCGGCTGGCCGCCCGAACAACAGGCCCTGCTGCGCCGCGTATTGATCTGGCGCGACGCCACGGCGAGGCGCATCGACAAGCCGCGCCCGTGGATACTCGACGACCCGCGCATCCTCGATTTCAGCTCCAACCCGCCGCGCGACGCCAGCGACATGATCGAACGAAGCCGGGGCCTGCGCGCCCTGCGCGGCCCCGAGCGCAGCGAACTGCTCGACCTGCTGCACCGGCCGCTGGAAGACGGCGAACTCGAATTCGATCCGATTCCGCCATCCGCCGACGGCGAGGAACGGCGCATGATCCGTGCGCTCAAGGAGATCGTCGTCGCCCGCGCCAGCGAACTCGACATTCCCGAGGGCCTGCTCTGTTCGCGCCGCCACCTCGAATCGCTGTACCTGACCCGGCGCTGGCCGGCGGCCCTTGAAGGCTGGCGCAAGTCGATCCTGCACGATGCGCTGATGGCCCGGCTCGACGAAAGCTGATCCCGTTGCATCGGCTTGGCGGCACCCGAAGCATTCGCTATGATCCGGGTCCGCACGCGGATCCGCCCCCAACCGGATACTCAAACCCGCGCGCACGGTTCCAAGGGGCGGTAGCTCAGCTGGGAGAGCGTCGCGTTCGCAATGCGAAGGTCGTGGGTTCGATCCCCATCCGCTCCACCAA
>DAIMYT010000084.1:0-2056 GCA_036734345.1 Dokdonella sp.
CCCACGACCACCGCACCGATCCGATCGGCGCCTGCATCGGCATGCGTGGTTCGCGCGTGCAGGCGGTGTCGAACGAGCTCAACGGCGAGCGCATCGACATCGTGCTCTGGAACGAGAACAACGCCCAGTTCGTGATCAATGCGATGGCACCGGCGGAAGTGCAGTCGATCATCGTCGACGAGGAAAAGCACTCGATGGATATCGCCGTGGCCGAGGACAAGCTGTCCCAGGCCATCGGCCGCGGCGGCCAGAACGTGCGTCTCGCCAGCAAGCTGTCGGGCTGGCAGCTCAACGTGATGACCGCCGACCAGGTCCGCGAAAAGAGCGAGAGCGAACAGGAGGCGGCACGCACGCTGTTCGTGGAGAAGCTGGAGGTCGACAACGAGATCGCCCAGATCCTCGTCCAGGAAGGATTTTCGACGGTCGAGGAAATCGCCTACGTGCCGACGGCCGAGTTGCTCGCCATCGACGGTTTCGACGAGGATATCGTCGAGGAGCTGCGAGCGCGTGCGCGCGACGCCCTGTTGACCGATGCGCTGGCGGTCGAGGAAGAAATCGAGGAACACAAGCCGGCGGACGACCTTCTGGCCGTGGCGACGATGGATGAGGCGCTGGCCTACGAGCTGGCGCAGAATGGCATCGTGACCCGCGAAGACCTTGCCGACCTTGCCACCGACGAGCTGATCGAGCTCGCCATCGAGGGCATCGACGAGGAACGCGCGGCAGAATTGATTATGGCAGCGCGCGAGACCTGATCGCGTCGACACCCACTGCCGCGGGCGAATCCCGTGGCGGAGCAGTGCAGATGCAGGGCAATCGCGGGCAGGTCAGGAGTAGACGAAATATGTCGGACGTAACAATCAAGCAATTGGCCACAGTGCTGGCCACTCCGGTGGACAAGCTGCTTGCGCAGCTGGAAGAAGCCGGAATGAAGTTCTCCGACCCGGAGCAGTCGATCAGCAGCAAGGAGAAGGTCAAGCTGCTCGGCTTCCTGCGCCGCAATCATGGCAAACGCGAGGCTTCCGCCGAGGACAGCGCGCCCAAGCAGGTCACGCTCAAGCGCCGGACCGTCAGCGAGCTGACCGTCAACCCGGGGCAGCGCGGCGCGGCGACCAAGACGGTGAACGTCGAGGTCCGCCAGAAGCGCACCTACGTGAAGCGGAGCGTCGTCGAGGATCAGGGCAAGGTGCTCGATCCCGAGCGCGAGGACGCGCTGCGCAAGCTCGAAGAGTCGCAGGCCAAGCGCGATGCCGAGGAGCAGGCGCGCCAGGAGGCGGATCGCCGCCGCCAGGAAGAAGAAGCCCGGCAGAAGGCGGCGGAAGACGCCCGCCTGAAGGCCGAAGAAGAAGCCAGGGCCGCCGCTGCCGCCGAAGCGAAGAAGCAGCAGAAGGAGACCCTTGCGGAAACCGAGGCTGCTCCGGGCGTAGTCGTTCCCGTCGTGCCGGAGGTTCCCGTGGAACGGCCGCGGCGCGGCGAGGATCGCGCAGCCGAAGGCCCGGCCCGGCACGGCAAGCCCAAGCACGCCAGCGGCCATCGCGGCCGCGATGGCGACAGCACGCCGCCCTCCAAGCGCTACTTCGGAAACGAGCTGCATCTCTCGCAGGAAGGCAGTGCGCGCCGCACCGGCCGCAAGAAGCCGCGTTCGCGGCCGCTCGAACAGTCGCGTTCCTCGGGCACGCATGGTTTCTCCCGGCCTTCTGCGCCGGTCGTTCGCGAAGTGCAGATCGGCGAGACGATCAGCGTCGCCGATCTGGCCCAACGCATGGCGGTCAAGGGAGCCGAGGTGGTCAAGGTCCTGTTCAAGATGGGCGTAATGGCCACGATCAACCAGGTCATCGATCACGACACCGCGCAACTGGTGGTCGAGGAAATGGGGCATAGCGCGGTCAAGGCTGCCGAAACCGATGCTGAAGTGAGCCTGCTGGCCCACGCTGAGGTTTCCGGTGACGCCGAGCCACGTCCGCCGGTGGTTACCATCATGGGCCACGTCGATCACGGCAAGACGTCGCTGCTCGACACGATCCGCCGCACCAAGATCGCCGCAAGCGAGGCCGGT
>DAIMYT010000084.1:2066-2541 GCA_036734345.1 Dokdonella sp.
CACCCAGCACATTGGCGCGTACCACGTGGAAACGCCGAAGGGCGTCATTACCTTCCTCGATACGCCGGGCCATGCCGCCTTCACCTCGATGCGCCAGCGCGGTGCCCAGGCCACCGATATCGTGATCCTCGTGGTTGCTGCCGACGATGGCGTCAAGCCGCAGACGATAGAGGCGATCAAGCACGCGCGCAGCGCGAAGGTTCCGTTGATCGTCGCCATGAACAAGATGGACAAGCCGGAGGCCAATCCGGAAAACGTCAAGCAGGGCCTGATCCAGCATGAAGTCGTGCCCGAGGACTGGGGCGGCGATGTGCAGTTCGTGCCGTTGTCGGCGAAGACCGGCGAGGGCGTCGATGCCCTGCTCGAAGCCATTTCGCTGCAGGCCGAGCTGATGGAGCTCAAGGCCGTGCGCGAGGGCCGTGCATCCGGCGCGGTTATCGAATCGAGCCTCGACAAGGGGCGTGGCCCGGTCGCT
>DAIMYT010000084.1:2587-13938 GCA_036734345.1 Dokdonella sp.
GCGGGCTCGTCCACCCCGGTGTAGTTGCTCGGCCTGTCCGGCGTGCCCGAGGCAGGCGACGATTTCGTCGTCGTCGCCGACGAGCGCCTGGCCAAGGATGTCGCCCTGCAGCGCGAAGCCAAGCGTCGCGATACACGCCTGGTCCAGGCGGCCGGCAACCGCATGGAAGACGTCCTGGCGCAGATGGGCCAGGGCGGCGAAGGCCAGCTCTCGCTCAACCTCGTCATCAAGGCGGACGTGCAGGGCTCGACCGAGGCACTGGTCCAGTCCCTCACTGCACTGAGCAACGACAAGATCAAGATCAACGTGATCTCGTCGGGCGTCGGCGGCATCACCGAATCCGACGCGACGCGCGCCGCATCGTCGAAGGCGACGATCATCGGCTTCAACGTGCGTGCGGACGCCGCGGCCCGGCGCGTGGTCGAATCGAGTGGACTCGACCTGCGCTACTTCTCGATCATTTACGACGTCATCGACCAGGTCAAACAGGTCGCCACCGGCTTGCTCGGCGTCGAGATCCGCGAGGAAATCATCGGTGTCGCCGAAGTGCGCGACGTGTTCCGCTCGTCCAAGTTCGGCGCGGTCGCCGGCTGCATGGTCATCGAGGGCACGGTCAAGCGCAACAAGCCGATCCGCGTCCTGCGCGACAGCACGGTGATCTTCGAAGGCGAGCTCGAATCGCTGCGCCGCTTCAAGGACCTGGTCGACGAGGTGCGCAACGGCACCGAGTGCGGCATCGCGGTCAAGCAGTACAACGACGTCAAGGCCGGCGACCAGATCGAGTGCTTCGAACGCATCGAAGTGCAGCGGACGCTTTGAATGGCCGGGAATCGGGAATGGAGAATGGTGAATAGGAAACGGCAGTAGCAGGAGCATATCCTCGCTACTGCGCAGTTCCCCCTCGCCTTCGAATTCCCGCTCCTGCCCATTCCCCATTCTCCATTCCCCATTCCCGGAGAAAACAATGGCCGATTTCACCCGTTCCGATCGTGTTGCCGTGCAGTTGCGCAAGGAGATTGCCGTGCTCGTGCACCAGGCCGTTCGCGACCACGCCTTGCCATCCGTGAGCGTTTCCGACGTCGAAGTGACCAAGGATCTCGACATGGCGAGGGTCTTCGTCACCACCTTGCTGTCCGAGGAGTCGGCCGCCGCGGTCAAGGCGCTGAACGAGATGGCATTCGAGTTCCGTCGCGAACTGTCGCGCACGCTGAAGATGCGCCGCGTTCCGGAAATCCGCTTTCTCTATGATGACTCGGTCGATCGGGGCGAGCGGATCGAATCGCTGCTGCGCGAGAATCCTCCCGGCAAGGAGTGATGGCAAGGCCGCAGAAAAAGCGCTGGCGCGAGGTCAACGGCCTGCTGTTGCTCGACAAGCCGCAAGGCTTGAGTTCGAACCAGGCCCTGCAGAAGGCGCGGCATCTGTTCGCCGCCGCCAAGGGCGGGCACACCGGCAGCCTTGATCCGCTGGCGACCGGACTGTTGCCGCTGTGCTTCGGCGAGGCCACAAAGATCGCCGGACTCCTGCTCGGTTCGACCAAGGCGTACGCGGCCGAGTGCCGACTTGGCATCAGCACCGACAGCGCGGACGCAGACGGCGCGGTGATCGCGACTCGCGCGATCCCCGAGCTCGACGAGGAGACCATCGAGCGCGCACTGGCGGGCTTGCGCGGCCGGATCCGCCAGGTGCCACCGATCTATTCGGCGCTCAAGCGCGACGGCGAGCCACTTTACCGACTCGCCCGGCGCGGCGAGTCGGTGGAGGTCGACGCGCGTGAAGTCGAGGTGATGCGGCTCGACCTCATGGCTCGCGAGGGTGATCGCCTGCGCCTGCATGTCGAATGCGGATCCGGCACCTATGTGCGCAGCCTGGTGCGCGATCTTGGCGAAGCGCTGGGCTGCGGCGCCCACGTCACGTCGCTGCGGCGAATGTGGGTGGACCCCTTTTATTCGCCACAAATGACGACTCTCGCCGAGCTGGAGGCGCTGGCTGGCGAGGGTTACGAGGCGCTGGATCGACTGTTGCTGCCGATCGAGGCCGGGCTGGCCGCGTATCCGGTGGTGACCCTGGACGAGGCCTCGAGCCTCAAGCTGGGGCAGGGACAGGTCGTCCAACTCAGGCGCGAGGCCGGGCTTTGCCTGGCGAAAACGGCCACGGGCCGCCTGCTGGCCCTGGCCGAGGCCCTTCCGGACGGCACCCTGCGCAGCGTGCGGGGCTTCAATCTCGGCTGAACGGAATGGCCAAAACAGGGATTGACGCGCAGACAACTTGTTGCAATGCACCTTTGCCAGCTAAAATAAGCAGCTTTCCCGGCAAATACTTCAACGCGGGGCTTGGAAACCGTCACCGGGTGGTGGCCGTTCCCAAGCCTCGCCCTCGTTCCATAAGGGTTTACCAACATGTCGCTCAACGTAGAAACCACCAGCAAGATCATCGCCGATTATGGCCGCGTAGCCAACGACACCGGTTCGCCGGAAGTCCAGGTCGCTCTGCTCTCGGCCCGCATCGAACATCTGTCCAAGCATTTTTCCGATCACGACAAGGATCACCATTCGCGTCGTGGCCTGCTGAAGATGGTCAACCAGCGTCGTCGCCTGCTCAACTATCTCAAGAGCAAGGACAACGATCGTTACAAGACCCTGATCGAACGCCTCGGCCTTCGTAGGTAACTCTTGCGTTGGTAATTATTGCGTTCGTCCGTGAACGCTGTACGCAAGAACATCGCGAGTGGTCGGGCGTTTCGGTTCCGGATGAAAGTCCAAAAGCAGCCATCCATGGCTGCACTTCTTATCAGTAGCCCGGGCACGCCTTGCATGGCGCGGCCGCGCAAACTCAAACCAGGACAAGCAAAGTGGCGAAAGTAACCAAGACATTCCAGTACGGCAACCATCAAGTCACACTGGAGACGGGCGAAATCGCTCGCCAGGCCAGCGGCGCCGTCATCGTCAGGATCGACGACACCGTCGTGCTGGTCACGGCAGTCGGCGCGAAGTCGGCGCGCGAGGGACAGGACTTCTTCCCGCTCACCGTCGACTACCAGGAAAAGTTCTACGCCGGTGGCCGCATTCCCGGTGGCTTCTTCAAGCGTGAAGGGCGCCAGACCGAAAAGGAGACGCTGACATCGCGCCTCATCGATCGCCCGATCCGTCCGCTGTTCCCGGAGCATTTCCGCAACGAAGTGCAGATCATCGCCACCGTGATGTCGATGAATCCGGAAGTCGACGGCGACATCCCGGCATTGCTCGGCGCCTCTGCTGCGCTGGCGCTCTCCGGTCTGCCGTTCGACGGTCCGATCGGCGCGGCCAAGGTCGGCTATGCCAATGGCAACTACATCCTCATGCCGTCGGCTACCGAACTGAAGACTTCCGAACTCGAGCTCGTCGTCGCCGGTACCGCAAACGCCGTGCTGATGGTCGAGTCCGAAGCCAAGCTGCTCAGCGAAGACGTGATGCTCGGCGCCGTCATGTTCGGCCACAATGCGGTCAAGGACGCGATCAAGGCGATCAACGAGTTCGTTGCCGAAGTCGGCAAGAAGTCCTTCACCTGGATTGCCCCGGAGCGCAACCCGGCGATCACCGCAGCCATCAAGTCGGCCGTCGGCGATCGTCTGACCGCGGCCTACGCCGTGGCCGACAAGATCGAGCGTCGCGACGCGATCAGCGCCCTGAAGAAGGACGTCATCGCCGGCCTCAAGGCGGACGCCGAGGCCAATGGCTGGGCGGCTGGCGATCTGGCCAAGGAGTTCGCCGAACTCGAATACACCACCCTGCGCGCCTCGGTGCTTGCCACCAAGAAGCGCATCGATGGCCGCGCCCTCGATACGGTGCGCCCGATCACGATCCGCACCGGCCTGCTGCCGCGCACGCATGGTTCCGCGCTGTTCACCCGCGGCGAAACCCAGGCGCTGGTGACCGTCACCCTCGGTACCGGTCGCGATGCGCAGATCATCGACGCCGTCGAAGGCGAATCGAAGGATCCGTTCCTTTTCCATTACAACTTCCCTCCGTACTCGGTCGGCGAAGCGGGTCGCATGATGGGCCCTAAGCGTCGCGAAATCGGCCACGGACGCCTCGCCAAGCGCGGCGTGCTCGCGGTCAAGCCGTCGATGGAGGATTTCCCGTACGTGCTGCGCGTCGTCTCGGAGATCACCGAGTCGAATGGCTCGTCCTCGATGGCATCGGTCTGCGGATCGTCGCTGGCGATGATGGATGCCGGCGTGCCGCTGAAGGCGCCGGTGGCCGGTATCGCCATGGGCCTGGTCAAGGAAGGCAACGATTTCGTCGTGCTTTCCGACATCCTCGGTGACGAGGACCATCTCGGCGACATGGATTTCAAGGTGGCCGGTAGCGCCGACGGCATCAGCGCGCTGCAGATGGACATCAAGATCGACGGCATCACCGAAGAAATCATGAAGGTCGCGCTGGCCCAGGCCAAGCAGGGTCGCCTGCATATCCTCGGCGAGATGAACAAGGCACTCAGTGCCGCACGCACCGAGATGAGCGAGTTCGCGCCGCGCCTGCTGACCATGCGCATCCATCCCGACAAGATCCGCGAAGTGATCGGCAAGGGTGGTTCGGTGATCCGATCGATCACCGAGGAGACTGGAACCACGATCGACATCACCGATGACGGCACCATCATCATCGCTTCGGTCAACCGTGCCGCCGCGGACGAAGCCAAGAAGCGCATCGAGATGATCGTTTCCGACGTCGAGCCGGGCCGCATCTACGAGGGCAAGGTCGCCAAGCTGATGGACTTCGGTGCGTTCGTCACGATCCTGCCGGGCAAGGACGGTCTCGTCCATGTCTCGCAGATCTCCAACGAGCGCGTCGAGAAGGTTTCCGACAAGCTCAAGGAAGGCGACATGGTCAAGGTCAAGGTGCTCGAAGTCGACAAGCAGGGCCGTATCCGCCTGTCGATGAAGGCTGTCGAGGAAGGCGAGGGCGTCAGCGCCTGATCCGCCAGTTCATCGAGACAAGAAAAAGCGGGCTTCGGCCCGCTTTTTCTTTGCGCAATCGACGGCGCCAGGGCCGGTGATCCAGGCGTTCCCTTGACGAAACGCCGGACGGGGTGCGCCCCTGCATCGGCTCGTCGCCGGAATTCGGCGGTGGCGTCAGCAATCTTCGGCGCCGATCTTCCAGCTGCCGCCTTCCTTGCGCAGAAGTCCCCCGCACGTCATCTCATAGGACTGGTTTCCGCTGCCGACCGCCGTTTTTGCCGGGCGGTGTCGAGAACCCGCATCTCGCCGATCTCCGGCTTTCCGCTGTGCGCGGGCACGAAGACGCTGGTGAACATGCCCTCGAAGAACTTGCCATTCCGCGCCTGCTGGCGCCGGGTTGCCTGGCTGCGCTCGCTACTGAAGTACGGCAGGAGGTCATCGCTTTTCGTTGCCGCGCCCGCGGAACGCCAGTACTTCGTCAATGCCTCACGAGCCGCAGGACCATCCGCGTTGTCGGTGCGCCCCGAACCTGCCACGCGGTCGCGCAACGTGTCGGGGGCCAGCATGAGATCGACGGTGTAGCGGGAAACGACCGGGCACCATTTTTCACCGCACGCCCCCCGGCCCTGCTCTAGCGTGCCGCCCAGGTGGCCGCCGTGCGACCCAGGTCGCTGTTGGACAGGCTGCCTTCACCGGAAGCCTTGCCGCCGCTGGCGGCGTCACACACCGGTGGCAACAAGGCAAGGACCGGCAGGGCAGAAAGAGATCGAGTACGGCGCATGATCATGTGCTCCATGAGTGGGTATGGCGTTCCTTGGATGCGCGGGTATGGTCAATGCGAACGCGAATGCATCTGCATGGACTGCGGGATCCGCCCGGCTGCCCATGCAGGGGAGGGCACGGCCATGCAGCCTGTTCCGTCGCACCGGCAGGTTCTGGCGCGCAAATTGCTTCAAGGCCTGGCGAGGGCGTTGCCGCAAGCCGGGGCTGTCGCCGCTGCCTGAATGCGGGCACGGATTGCGAGCCTCGCGCCAGGACCCCATGCAGGGGTCGCGCGCGGGCCGGGTGGGGATCCTCGCCGAATTCATCGGGAGGTTCGAGGATGCCGCGGTGAAAACAACGGTGAAAACTTGCGCCCCGCGCTGTGTCGCAAGATGGCAGTTTCAGCTAGTCTGTAGTGCGTATCGAGAAGGGTATTCCGTGTTTCGATCCATCTGTTCATCGCTTGTCCTGTCTGCCCTGTCCGCCATTTGCGCCGTATCGGCGCCGGCGGCGCACGCCGGGGACTCGACTGGAATACTCGTGCTCGGGCGCGTCAGCGACGACCCCAAGGCGCAATTCGAGCCGATGAAGACGCTGATCGACTACGTCGCCTCGAAGATGGGCGACGTGGGCATCCGGGAAGGCCGTGTCCTGATGGCGCGCGATGCCCTGCAGATGGCCAGCTACCTTCGCCGGGGCCGCGTGGACTGGGTCACGGAGACGGCCGGTGGCGCGATGTTGCTGCAGCGCCGTTCGGGCGCAGATACCTTCCTGCTCTCGGACCGCAACGGCATCCGCCGCTACCACACCGTCTACTTTGCCCGGCGCGACGGCAAGGTGAAGTCGATCAACCAGCTTCGCGGCAATCGCATCGCTTTCCAGAACCGGACTTCGACCAGCGCCTATTTCATTCCGTCGATGGAACTGCTCCAGCTCGGCATGCGCATGGAAATCCTTGGGTCGCCGTTTGATCGCCCCGATGCCGGCTCGGTCGGCTACGTCTTCGCGAGGACGGAACGAAACATTGCGACCTGGGTCCACAAGGGCCTGGTCGACGTCGGCACCGTGAGCAACCTGGACTGGACGGATCCCACCCATATCCCCGAGTTCTTCAAGAGTGATTTCGTCGTCTTGCGCGAAAGCGCTGAGGTTCCGCGCGGCGTCGAGGTCATTCGCGACGATCTCGATCCGCAAGTCAGGGCCCGACTGCGTGAAGTGCTGCTGGGAATGGCGAGCGATCCCGCGGCGGTCGGCCTGCTTGACCGCTACCACCTCTCCTTGCGCTATTTCGATCTCGAGCCCAGGGACAGGAAGGACCTGGAGCGCCTGCGCGCCGGGATCACCCGGATCGGGGCCGAGATCGAATGACCTTCCGGCTCGGATTGCAGGCTAGGTTCCTTTCCCTGGTGGCCATCGCGCTGCTGCTCTCGGCGCTGGCCATGGCCGCCTTGCTGCAGCGCCAATGGGCCTTGCGCGACGAAGTCCTGGAACTGAGTCGAGAATCGATCCAGACCCTTATGATCGAAAGGCTGCAGGAGCAGGCCAGGGCCGTCGGCGCGAGCAGCGCCGAGGCGCTGGTCAACCCGCTCTACAATTTCGATCTGGAAATCATCGGCCGCATTGTCGGTGACGTGCTCGCGCAGCCCGATGTCCAGTACGTCACCGTCTACGACCCCCATGGCGCAGTCATCCACGATGGCACCGATTCGATTGCCAGCTACGGGCAGGTCATGTCCGACCCCCTCGCCAGGGCGATCATCAATGCCAGCCAGCTTCTGATCCAGCACAACGACGACATGCTCGATGTTTCTGCGCCGATCCTGCTTGGAGAGGAGCGTCTCGGCGGAATACGCATCGGCTACTCGCTCGCCTCGGTCCGGCGCTACGAGTCGAACTCCACCCACGAGCTTGGCGAGCGGCTTGGCGAAATCGGCCGGCGATATCTCCTCGGTGTGGTCATCCTGTTCATGGTGGCGATAGCGCTCGGAGTCGCAATCAGCTTCATCATGCAGCGCACTCTAATCCGGCCGATCCGTCGCCTCGCGCAGGCTGCGCATGAAATCGAATCGGGCAACCTCACCCTCAGCCTGCCCGGGTACCATCATGGCGACGAGATCGGTGAACTGGTCCAGGCGTTCGAACGCATGACCGACGGCATTGTCCGCAGGGACCGAGACATTCGGCGCATTGCCAATACCGACTCACTGACCGGGCTGGCCAACCGGCGCGCGTTCCGGGAGCGCCTCGATAGCTGCGTATCGGAAGGCCGCGACCATGAATTTGCATTGATACTCGCCGACATCGACGACTTCAAGCCGGTCAACGACAACCTCGGCCACGACGTAGGTGACAAATTGCTGATCCGGTTCGCGGAACGCCTGCGCCGGGTCGTGAACAGCCACGACGAGATCGAAGCCAAACCTTCGCGCCTCGGCGGAGACGAATTCATCCTGTTCGCGCGTGCCGCACCCGGCGTGTCCACGCCCTTGCGCCAGATTCTGGTGCGCCTGGCCGAAGACCTGATCGACGAATTCCGTCGACCGACGACCATCGACGATCGCGACTTTGTATTCAGTGCGTCGTTCGGTATTGCCGTGTTTCCGGACGATGCGGTGACTCCAGCGCAGCTGATGAAGTCCGCCGATACGGCCATGTACGCGGCGAAACGAATGGGCAAGAACCGCTATTGCTTCCACGATTCCAACGAATCATCCGGCGAGAAGGGCGGCATGCCGACTGATTCGGGGGAAACCGGAACGCCCACCCATTGAGGCGCCACATCAGTCGGTACAGGCATCGGAACGTACGTGCATTTGCCTATGGGCAGGGCCGACGGCTTCACGAGGCCACTCCCGCCTCGATGCTGCTTTTCGCGACCCGGTCCAGGCAAGTAGAGCCGCCAGCAAGCACCAGTCACATTTCTACCCGGTAGCCGATGTAGTAGAAAAGCAGGTTGCTGTTTTCATTGACCAGGTCGCTGTTGGAGCGGGATCTCTCCATGCTCACTTCCGACTCAAGCGAAATCTTTTCGCGCAATTGATAGGTCATCCTCAGCGAGGGCGAAAGTCGCTTGAAACTCGATCCGTTGTTCAGCGGATCCGGGTTCTTGTTGTCCTGGATGTAGTAACGCAGCGTCGGTTCTATCGTCCAGCGGTCGGTTGGACGAAAGCGCGCATTGACCGAAGCGAGCCACGCATCATAGGCACGTGAAGTAAGCCGCACGCCGTTGAATACGAGTACGCTGGATGGGGTGAAAATGCCCGTGCCAATCGCCTGGAGAGTGTACGAATAGACGTCCCCCGTCCCGAGGGTTGCGGGTAGTGAATCGGTTGCGATCGTACCGCTGACGCTCGACAGGCGGAACTCGGCTCCAAGCTGCCAGTGGCTGGTAACCGGGTGTTGCGCGCCCAGCAGGAGTACCTTCGATACAGGCGTCAGGCCGAGCGCCTCTCGCTCAATCTGCTCGGGAGACTCGGCGTCGAAAAGGTCCTGTAGCGAACTGGTGGGCCGGCCCAGCAGGGCGTTGGTCAACTGCAGCGGGGGGCTGCGCCGGTAGTCGTAGAGGAAGTTGAAGTTCGTTCCACTGCCAAAGGTGAGTGTTCCCTGCGCCGAGGCGATGTTGATGCGGTTGAAATGAATGTCGTAATCCAACAGGGAAAACAGGGACAGTTTCGGGGTGAAGTAGCGGATCTCGTTGCCCACGGAACGGCGGTCGACAAAGCTTTCGGCGCGTTGTTCGACCGCGTACAACCCGAAGCCGAGTCCATCGAGCAACTTGTCGTTGTCCAAAGTCGCACCATAGAAATGCTTTCGCCCGCCCAAGGTGCTTTCTGCCGGTGTTCCAGCGAAGGCGCCAATTCGCCATGACGGTCCGACGCCATAGTGCATCGTGAAGCCGTCGAACCGGCCCAGCACGGCTCCGCTCATGGAGCTTTGCCTGCCCGCTCGCGCATCGAATCGCATTTCGGCGTTCTTGAAATCCGCGTACAAGGCAGAGAGCCTGTTCTGGCTGGGTTGGCCATTGAGGAAACTCAGCACGGATACATTGCGGAATACGAAACGGTTGTCCCAGCCGTCGCCCCGGTAACGCGCGTTGGCGTCCAGATTGGTAACCAGCGACGACTGGTCGTTTGATGAAATGTCCTGCACATCGATGACGGTGCCGTCGGTTCCCGGAGTGATGATGGTCGTTTCGTTGCGGATGCGGGATTGGCCTCCGTAGTACGACTGGGCGACGCTCCCCCAGTACAGCCATTGCGGCGAACCTGACGACTTGGCCCCGGCAGATCCGCTTTCGCCGATGGCAGCCAGTCGTTCCCTGACCCTGGCGGCGCCGGGCGAGTTCGAATAGAGCTTGAGATAGAGCTCATACTCGGCGCGGGCCCGTTCGAGCTCGCCAAGTCCCTCGCGCGCGTTGCCGATCAGTTCCTGCGCATCCATGGATGCCTTGTTCGGTGGCAGGTTGAGGATCTGGTTGAGCAGGGCGGTCGCCTGCTCAAAGCGGCCGGCAGTCATCTCCGACCGCGCCCGGGCCAACTGGGCGTCCGCATCGATGTTGGCGGGTGGCTCTGCAGCCGCTGGCGCTTTCTCCGCTTCCGTCCTTGCCGCCTCCGGCGTTGGCGCTGGCGAAGGCGGGCTTGCCGGAGTGCCTGCCTCGGTAATGGCGGGACGTTCTGCGGGTTGCCTCGTGGCAGTGTCTGGTGCACGCAGGATCGCGACGAGGCTGTGGTTGTCGGGCCCCAGGCTCACCTGCAGAATCTTGACGGGTGCGTCGAAATCGAGATCGACCCGCCGGAATGATGCGCTTTGCAATCCGGCGCGATAACGCACGGTAATCGCCGGCAATCCCAGCGATGGCGGTACATAGCGGATGTCTTCCACGACACCCCGGATGGATGCGTCACTCGCCGTTATCGCAAAGAAGACCTGCAGCTCCTTGCCTTCGGGGGTCACCAGATGGCGTCGATATTGGATCTGGGCAGCAAAACGCACTACCACGGCGATGCCGTCCTCCTGATGTACGACATCGATATCGTCGAGGATCTGGGCAATCGATTCTGGCGCAGCCAGGAGGAGGCACAGCAGTGCCAGCGCCGTGCCAATGCGCCTCCAGCTCCGCAGGAATGCGCAAAGCGCGCCACGAAGGCCGGGTGATTGCATTCGGCTAGTCGAAGCCGCCATCGGTTGCACGGTGGTGGTTGCTTCGCGGCTCCTCAATGGTGGTGAAGGTGGAGTCGCGGTAGAGATGACAGCTGCCAGTGCAGTCACGAAGTTCGCTCACTGTGTAGAAAATGGTTGTCGGACGCTCGGTCTTCTTGTGCGCATCCTGCCGATAGTTGTTGGCGTGACAACCCGCGCAGTCGGGGCGATATGCGGGGAACCGCCAGGCAATGACCTCGTTGTTGGTGGTGTGGCAGTCCGTGCACTGCACGCCCGATCGATGTGCGCGATACGCGGGTGATACATGAAGGTACGCGGTAACCGGAATCCATGATGTGGTCCGGTGACAGGCATCGCAGGACCTTGTGGTTACGAAATGATTCGCTGGCTTGCCCGTCGCACTCGATCCGTTGTGGCAATTGGAACAGCTGCCGGGTGTGACTCCCGTATGGCTGAAAGTCGCCGGAATCCAGGCCGTGGTGCGATGGCACT
>DAIMYT010000085.1:0-13889 GCA_036734345.1 Dokdonella sp.
GACTTCGTCGTGTTCCCCGAGCTGATAACCCTGCAACTGCTCTCGATAGAGAACTCGCCGCTGCCACCGGTCGACGCCATCCGCCGGCTCACCGAGTACACGGCCAGGGTCAAGGAACTGTTCAGCGACCTGGCCGTGCGCTACAACATCAACATCATCGGCGGTTCGCACCCGACCGTGACCGTGAGCGGCGCGCTGCGCAACATCTGCTACGTGTGCCTGCGCGACGGTTCGGTGCACGAGCAGGAAAAGATCCACCCGACCCCGAACGAACGCACCTGGTGGGGCATCAAGGGCGGCAGCCATGCCGCGGCGATCCAGACCGACTGCGGGCCGATCGGGGTGATGATCTGCTACGACGCCGAATTCCCCGAGATCGCGCGCCACCTGGTCGACCAGGGTGCGCTGATCCTGTTCGTGCCGTTCTGCACGGACGAGCGCCAGAGCTACTTGCGCGTGCGCTACTGCGCGCAGTCGCGGGCCGTCGAGAACCAGTGCTACGTGGTGCTGTCCGGCAACGTCGGCAACCTGCCAGGGGTCAACAACTTCGACATCCAGTACGCGCAGAGCTGCATCCTGACGCCCTGCGATTTCCCGTTCGCGCGCGACGGCGTGGCCGCCGATTCGACGCCGAATACCGAGATGGTCCTGTTTGCCGACCTGCGCCTCGAGGACCTGGCCCGCGCGCGCAACAACGGCACCGTGCAAAACCTCAAGGACCGCCGCCACGACCTCTACCAGCAGCGCTGGATCAAGCGCGACTAGTGCGGCCGGCTAGTTCGGCCGGCGCTTCTTCGGCAGGTGGTTGACGAGGAACTCCATCTGGTCGGCGAGGATATTGCGGTTGGACAGGATCAGGTGTTCGACCCAGCTCGGCCGATAGGGAACCGCCAGCAGCGGCATGTGCGCCTGTTGCGGCGTGCGCGAGCCCTTCTTGACGTTGCAGTGCAGGCAGGCGGTGACGACGTTCTGCCAGGTGTCGCGTCCGCCCTTTGAGATCGGCACGACGTGATCGCGGGTCAGTTCGCCGCGCGAATAGTGGTTGCCGCAGTACATGCACAGCGAGCGGTCGCGGGCAAACAGGGCGGCGTTGGTCAGTGCCGGTGCCGGATCGAGGGCGCCCGGTCGGGCGTGGCCGGTGCTGGCGACGATCGGATGCAGCAACAGGATGCTCTGTTCGCCGGTATGCCGGTTGGTGCCGCCGTGGATGGTCAGGCAGGGGTCGCCCAGCGTCCACGACACCGCGCCGCGCACGTAGAGGCAGGTCGCGTCCTGCCAGGAAATCCAGTCCATGATCCGCCCGCTCGCGTCCAGTGACAGGACACGCGTGCCGTGGATGGTTCCGATCGTTCGCACTTCCGCCAGCATTCCTGACTCCTTATCGGGGAGGACGACCACCGGCCAGGCCAGCCCGGGGTCATGCATTGCGCGATCGGCAGCATAGTCCATGTGCATGGCATTTGTGCAACAGGGGGACGCTTTCGGGCCCCTTCGGGCCGGGCCCGCCGACTCAGTCGCGGGGCTCCGGGATGTCGGGATGACGCCCAATGCCGGGTCGTCCCCGGCGCCGGCGGCGCGATCCGGGCAGCGCGGCGGGCAGGCTCAGGGCAGCGGCTTGACCATGCGCACGATCTCGACGCCGAAGCCGCAACGCTCATAGATCTCGATGGCGCGCCGGTTGCCCGGAAAGACCGCGAGCTGCAGGTGGCGGAACCGGTGTTCGCGGGCCCAGCGCTCGGCATAGGCGAGCAGGGCGCGGCCGACGCCCTCGCCATCGTGCTTCCTGTCGACGGCCAGATCCGAGATGTGGCAGTTCTGCGCGTTGCTGAAGAAATCCTTGATCGTCATCAGGTGGATGAAGGCGACGCGCTCGCCATCGTCGGCCTCGGCCACGAACACGTGCGAGCCGGGTGGCTGGACGGAAAGATTGCGGGCCAGGTCCAGGCGAATGCTTTCCATGCACTCGCCCCGTCGTCGCCAGGGCGGCAGCTCGAAACCCTCGACGAAGCGGTCGACCAGGCCGAGGATGAAATCGTCATCGTCGGCATCGGCGAGGCGGATGTGGATATTGGCTTCCGAGTCCATTGCGCGCTACCTGGTGGTGCTGATCGGGATGCTTCAGCCGAATTGCGACTCCGGCATGGCCATCAGTGTATCCGCACCGGCGCGAATTGCTGCACCGTGCGCGTGGATTCTCGGCAGGATCCGGCTGAAATAGAAGCGTGCGGTATGCCGTTTGGCCTCCTTGAACTCCCCGGACTGCGCCGATCCGGCCAGGGCGGCCACGCTCCTGGCCCAGCAATAGGCCAGCGCGACATAGCCGGAATAGAACAGGTAGTCGACGGCGGCGGCGCCGATTTCCTCGGGATTGCCGCGCGTCCTCTTGGCGATTTCCTGGGTCAGGTCGCTCCATTCCTTGGTCACGATGGCCAGCGGCGCGATGAATTCGCCCATTTCGGCATTGCTCGTGTTCTCCTGGCAGAAGGCCGAGATCTCGCCGAGGAAATGCTTCAGGCCTGCGCCGTTCAGTTGCAGGATCTTGCGCCCGAGCAGGTCGTTGGCCTGGATCTGGGTGGTGCCTTCATAGAGCGTGGTGATGCGCGCATCGCGCGAGAACTGCTCGATGCCGGTCTCGGCGATGTAGCCGTGGCCGCCATATATCTGCACGGCGTCATAGGTCGCCTCCTGGGCCAGCTCGGTGAGCAGTCCCTTGACGATCGGGGTCAGGAACGACACCAGTTCCTCGCCGCGCTTGCGCTCGTTTTCGTCGGCCGAATGGGTCGAGATGTCGTGCTGCAGGTAGGCATACATCGCGAGCACGCGGCAGCCCTCGGCAAACGACTTCTGGGTCAGCAGCATGCGCCGCACGTCCGGATGCACGATCAGCGGATCGGCCGGCTTGTCAGGATATTTGGCGCCGCTCAGGGAGCGCATCTGCAGGCGGTCGCGCGCGTAGTTGAGCGAGTTCTGGTAGCCGCGTTCGATCAGGCCGAGGCCCTGCAGGCCGACCGCCAGGCGGGCGGTGTTCATCATGGTGAACATGGCCATGAGGCCCTTGTTCGGTGCGCCGATCAGCCAGCCTTCGGCGTGGTCGAAGTTCATCACGCAGGTGACCGAGGCCTTGATGCCCATCTTGTGCTCGATCGAACCGACCGCCAGCGCATTGCGCTCGCCGAGCTTGCCATCCTTGCCGACCTTGAACTTGGGCACGATGAACAACGAGATGCCCTTCACCCCCGGCGGTGCATCGGGCAGGCGGGCCAGCACGAGATGGACGATGTTCTCGGTGAGGTCGTGCTCGCCGGCGGTGATGAAGATCTTGGTGCCGCTGACCCGGTAGCTGCCGTCGGCATCCGGCTCGGCGCGGGTCTTGAGCAGGCCGAGGTCGGTGCCGCAGTGGGGCTCGGTCAGGCACATGGTGCCGGTCCAGCGGCCGTCGGTGATCGGCTTGAGGAAGGCCTCCTGCTGCCAGGGTTCGCCATGCGCCTTGAGGGCCTCGGCCGCGCCATGCGAGAGCATCGGAAAGTTGCCCCAGGAGACGTTCGCCGAGTCGATCATTTCCTTGACGATCGCGCCGACCGTTTCCGGCAGGCCCTGTCCGCCAAACGATTCCGGCGTGGTCAGTGCCGACCAGCCGCCGTCCACATACTGCGCATAGGCTTCCTTGAATCCCTTCGGCGTGCGCACGCTCGCGGTCGCCTTGTCGAGCTCGCAGCCCTCCTGGTCGCCGCTGTGGTTGATCGGGGCGAGCACCTGTTCGGCGAAACGCGCGGCTTCGTCGAGAATGGCATCGAGGATGTCGGGGGTAGCCGATTCGAAACCGGGCAGTTTCGCGAAGACGGCATCCGCGCCGAGCACGTCCCTCAATGCAAAGCGGATATCCTTGAGCGGGGCGGTGTACTGGGTCATGACAACTCCTTGGTAGGAAGAGGCGCGCCTGCGGGCGCGCCGCGCATTCAGCGCCAGGTGTCTGGCAGTCCGGGCACCGGCGACAGCCGGCTGCTGCGTTCGAACTTGAACTCGCCCTTCGGTTCGCTGCTTTCGATGGTGCCGTGCAGGCGATAGGCGAAATCGCCGGGGCCGGGGCGCTGGCCCGCCGCCGGCTTGAGGGTGGCTTCAAAGACTTCCGCGCTGGCGCCGGGGATGTCCAGCCCGATCTGCAGCGAGACCGCGCCGACATCGACGCCGGCCACCTCGAAGCGCGCATTGATCGCGCTGAAGGTCATCGAGACATTGCTGAAGTTCTGCACGCGAACCAGCAGGCGCCAGCTGCCGTCGGCGCGCACGCCGAGTTCCTGCACGCTGGCCGTGGGCGGGCTGATGCGTTTTACCGGGCCGCTTCCGCACGCGGACACAAGGAGCGTGGCCAGGCCGGCAAGGGCGAGATTGCGGATATTCATCGGCTTCCTCAAACGATCGTTCGAATCGGGCCTAGCGTAGCGTGTTGGGGGCGCGCAGAAAAGCAGCCGGGCCGTCCGCTAGGGTCCGGCGCCCCCGGGCTGGCCCTTTTGCGCCATGAAGGCCGCGATGTCGAGCTGCCCGGTCTTGCTGCCGGCATGCAGCAGGATCACCTCATCGGCCAGTGCGCCGACTTCGTCGGGCTGGTGCGAAACCAGCAGCGTGGCGACATGCAGTTCCTGCTTGAGCCTGCGCAGGTGCCCGAGCACCTGCACCCGCGCCTCCCGGTGCAGCCCGGTCAGCGGTTCGTCGAGCAGCAGGATGCGCGGTTCGGATGCCAGCGCGCGGCCGATCGCGACTCGCTGGCGTTCGCCGCCGGAAAGGTTGTGCGTGCGGCGGTCGAGCAGGGGGGCGAGATCGAGCAGTTCGACGATGCGTTCGAAATCGCGCGGTTGCCGGCCCCGCGCCCGGGCGCCGTAGAGCAGGTTGGCCGCCACGCTCATGTGCGGGAAAAGGCGGCCGTCCTGGAACACGTAACCGATGCCGCGGACAGCCGGGGCCAGATTGATCCCGGCTGCGCTGTCGAACAGGATCTGGCCATCAAGGACGACGCGCGCACGCTGCGGGTCGAGCAATCCGGCAATGGCATTGAGCACGCTGGTCTTGCCCGCGCCGGAGTCGCCGAACAGGGCGACGCATCGGGACGAGGCGACGAACTCGATGTCGAGCCGGAGATCGCGGAACTCGTGGTGCAGGGCGAATTCAATCATCGCGCCGGCGCCCCCACAAGGAGCCGCCGAGGATGGCGGCGGACACCGTCGCGGCGAAGGCCACGACCAGCGCCACCACGGTCAGCCGCTGCACGCCGCTGTCCCCGCCCGACATGCTCATCAGTTCGTAGATGGCGATCGGCAGGGTGCGCGTCTCGCCGGGAATGCTCGAGACGAAGGTAATGGTTGCGCCGAACTCGCCGAATGCGCGCGCGAAGGCGAGCACGCTGCCGGCGATGATGCCGCGCGTGGAGAGCGGCAGCACGATCGTGATGAAGCGTCGCCAGGCGCCTGCGCCGAGGGTTTCGGCGGCGCGTTCGAGGCGCTGGTCGACGTGGTCGAAAGCCACCCGGATCGAGAGGACGAGCAGGGGGAAACCCATCACCGCCGCAGCCAGCACCGCGCCGGTCCAGCGAAACGCGAAGACGATGCCGATCTGGCCGAGCCACTCGCCGATCCAGCCGTGGCGCCCGAACAGCACGAGCAGGGCATACCCGGTGACCACGGGCGGCAGGGTCATCGGCAGGAACATCAGCGCTTCGACCAGGATGCGGCCGGGAAAACGCTTGCGCGAGAGCAGCCAGGCCAGGCCGAGTGCGAAGGGCAGGGAAACGACGACGCTGAGCAGGCCCACGCGCAGGCTCAGCGCCAGTGCCTGCCATTCCTCGGGCGACAGGGCGCTCATCGTGCCAGCCGGTCGAATCCGTAGCGCGTGAACACCGTTGCGGCCTCGGCGGAGTGCAGGTAGTCGAGCATGCGGCGGGCTTCGGCAGTGTCGCCTGCGGCGACCAGGGCGACCGGATAGACGATCGGCGGATGCGTCGAAGCCGGAAAGGCGTCGACGATGCGCACGGCGCTTTCGGACACGGCATCGGACCGGTAGACGATGCCGAGCGGCGTCTCGTTGCGCGCGACGAAGCTCAGTGCGGCACGCACGTTGACCGCAGGCGCGAGTCGGGTCTCCACCTCCGCCCAGACGCCGAGTGCAACAAGCGCGGCTTTCGCGTACTTGCCGGCCGGCACGCTGTTCGGCTCGCCAATGGCGAGGCGTCCGTCGCTGCCGAGGGCGCCGCGCAGGCCGAATTCCGGTGCAATGCGCAGCGTCACGGCGCTGTCGGCTGGCGCGACCAGCACAAGGGCATTGCCGAGCAGGTCGCTGCGCGTCCCGGCGACGAGCTTGCCGCGCTGCTCGACATGGTCCATCCATTCCGGATCGGCCGAGATGAAAAGGGCCGCCGGCGCGGCGTGTTCGATCTGCCGGGCCAGCTGCGAGGAGGCCGCGTAGCTGGCCGAGACGGCGCCGATGCGCCGGGCCGCGGGGCTGGCGATGATCTCGTCCAGCGCGGGCTTCAGGCTGGCCGCGGCGAACACCAGCACGTCGGCAGCCTGCGCCGGCGTGGCGAAGGCCTGGGCCAGGCACGCGCAAAACGCGAGCGCGCGAATCGGGCGGGCAAGGAAGGGGCTCATCCGGGAATCATGTCGGGCAGCGGTCGCCGCGCATCAGTCGTTGCCCGTATTCGACTTGAGATTGATGAACGGCACCGCGCCGCCGGGCACCATCGTGGTTGGCAGGACACCATTCCATTTCTCCGCCTGGGTCAGGGAGATCAGGATCGCATTCTGTTTCAGCGCTTCGCCACGGGCCTTGATCGCGTCGCCTTCGGCGACCCCGCGCACGCGGATCGCCTCGGCCTCGGCCTGCGCCTTGGCCAGCGCGGAATCCGCCTGGGCCTTGGCCTGGGTCACGGTGATCTCGGCATTGATGCGTTCGGTTTCGAGGTTCTGCCGTTTGGTCTGGATCTCGACCTCGGCCATCATGCGCTTCTCGATGGATTGCTCGTAGGCGTCGGAAAAGGTGACGTCCTCGACCTGCACGCTGTCGATGACGACCGGTCCGACGACGGCCTTCTTCAACCCTTCGTTGATGTCGATGCCGAGCTTGGTGCGGTCCTGGATCGCGGAAATCGCGGTGTAGCGCCCGAATACGTTCTTGACCTCGTCGGGCACCTTGCGACTGACCAGGCGGTCGACCATGCGCTCGATCGTTCCATACTGCGAATAGAGTTCCTCGACTTGCGATTCGGGCACCCGGTAGCTCACCGATATGCGCAGTGCGGCCGGCTGCTGGTCCTTGCTGTAGGACTCCACGCGGTCGTAAAGGATGTTGAGGTTCTGCACCGATACGTGCTCCACCGTGTCGACGAAGGGCACCTTGAAGTTGAGTCCCGGTTCGGCGATGCCGACGACGGCGCCATAGCGAAGCTTCACGCCGCGCTCGCCCTGGTCGACCGTGTACCAGCTGCCGAACACGATCGACAGCAACAGCAGCCCGACGATTGCGGCAAGGACGCCGGCCGAGATGAATCGATTGGACTTGCCCATGAAGGCGGCGGGACGGCTCATGTTGTTTCCCCTTTGTGGTGGCGCGGTACGCGAAGCGCCGGACGCCCGGCGGCCTACTTGCGCGAGGTGAAATCCTGGTAGAACGCGATGGCGCCGCGGACGATCAGGGCGACGATGACGAGGCCGCCAACGACTTCGATGAGTACGACCATGTTGCGGTATCCCTGCTGGCCCGACCGGGGCCGGTCGCTACACGATGGCCGTGATCGGAACAATGTTCAAGCGGAATCGATGCGCCCGGAAGCGCCCTTCAGCGGGTCGCTCCGCGGTAGGTCTTTTCCCCGGCGTCGACGCGCAGGCGCAGCCGGTTTTCCGGCGGCGCGGTCGGGCAGACCACGTGCGGTGACAGCGAGCAGGGCGGATTGAATGCCTTGTTGAAGTCGATCACGACCTTGCCGTCCTTCGCTGGCTGGGCGTAGACCATGCGCCCGGCGCCATAGGTTTCCTTGCCGCTGGTCTGGTCGGCGAAGATGAAGAGCAGGCGTCCGTCGTCTTCGAGCACGGGCTGCAAATTGAACTGCTGGCCATTGCGTTCAAATGTGGCCTTGCCTGGAACCGGCGCCTTCTCGAGCGTATTGATGATGGTGACCAGCTCGATCTCGTGCGCGGGTTCGAACGGCTGCCAGTCCGCTTCGATGCGCCAGGATGGATCGATCGGAAAATACTCGATGCCGCTGAAGGCCTTGAGTGCCGGGGAATCCGGATCGCGGAAGCGCCAGCCGATCACGTCGCCCATGTGCACCAGGTAGAACCAGGCATCGCCGATCGACACGCGGGTCGGCGTTGCGCCGTCGGCATTGTCCTTGAGGATCACCTTGCCCCTGGCCGGCTTGCCGTCGATGAGGACGCCGCTGCCGCGTTCGACGCGAAACCGCGCGGTGCCCGCCTTGTTGACGGTCAGCGTGCCGATCCGGGCGGGCCCTTTCGGCAACACGATCGTGTTGTCGCTGGCCGAGCCGATCGTGCTGCGGCCGAGGTTGACGATGCCGGCCCCGGCGTAGCTGAACCAGCCGTCCGGCTTCCTCAGCCCCGCGTCGCGGTTTTCGCGCCACTGTTCGATGGTTTGCTGGTAGTCGTCCAGCGGCGTGTACTCGTCCGCGGCGGATACCTGGGCGCTTGCAACGACCAGGGCGCCGAGCAGGAACGGAATGATGCGCATGTCGGGGATCCTTCGATCGGAAGCGGTCGGCCAGTATAGGCGGGCATCGCCGATGGCGAAACGCGGGCGCAGCAGGCTGCTGCGCGGGCTCAGGACCCCGCTTCGAATCCGTGCCGGAAAATCAGGTCGGGCACCGTCACCGTGCTGCGCACGCAATTCCAGGTCTCGCCGATGCGCGGGCCGGTGTCGATGACCTCGAAATGGCTGACCAGGACCGGCGTGGCGCCGCCGGCACCATTGAAGAAGGTCTGTGCGGTGATGCCGAGCGTGTTCCACTTGGCCGTCGTGTAGCGATCGGTTTCGAAGGTCAGCGCGATGTTGCCGCCATCGGCGAGCACGATCCCGTAGCGCTGCATGGTGCGCAGGATGACCTGGGCGGCGGCGCTGTAGCCGGCCATGTTGAAGGTCGATTTCAGGCGCATGCGCACGCGGTAGGGCACGCTGGCGGCCGGCCCGGAGGGTCCGCCGGCATGCGAAGCCGGATGCACGTAGAGGCGCCCGCCGACGCCACCCAGCGACGCATCGCTGGCCATGCGCGAATTGGGCAGGACGAAACGGATGGCATGGCCGAGATCGGAATTGGCGACGCCGGCCGCGGCGGCGACTTCGTCGGCGTTGACCAGCAGGGGAGCGATCGGGAAACCGGCCGCATCCGAACTCGAGCAGTGTTCGCCGCGACCCTCGGGCGGATAGACGGCGGCGAGGTTCCACACCACCAGGCAGCGCGCGTTGAGCACGCCACCCGAGTAGTTGCCCGAATAGAGCTCGTAGAGCAGGTTGCCCTGGCGCACCAGCAGGTGGCAGTCCTCGCTGTTGTTGTTGCAGCTCAGCCCGGACTGGCCCTCGAAGGCGGCGTCGGCGGGAAGCGGCATCGTGGCCGGCAGGGACTCGCAGTCGGGCAGGTAGTACTCGCCCGAACCGCTGTGCGGGACGACCGTGCGCATCGGCGTGCCGGCCGGCGCATCCGGATAGGTCTGCAGCGAGAAGTCGATCTGGAACTTGTTGGCATTGCCCCAGCCGCCGAGTCCGACCAGGGTGTTGATCATCGACGTCGAATTCGGATGCAGCGGCGCCGATACGATGCTCTGGTGCCAGACCGCGCCAGGCGGGAAGCGCGGTGGGGGTGCTGCCATGGCGGAGAGCGATACCAGGCTTGCGATGAGAACCAGTTTTCCTGCCAGACTTTTCATGAAATTCACTGCAATCGGATATTTCCGCGTTGGACTTGTCTCGGTATCACGGGAAGAACGAGGGCGATATCGCCAATGCCACTGGTCCCGTCTTGCCGAATATTGCGCAAACTGGCGGGAAGCATGGACTTCTTGCCGCAGGAATTCTGTCAGGGAGTCGTCGTTTTTGTCGGCTCATGTTGCCGATGGGCTGATGCAGGCCGTGCCAATCGGGCCACTTGCTTCCAGTCTCCGCGGATCATGGCTTGCTTCTTTTTCCGGTTCCAACCCTTGATCTGTTGCTCGGCGGCAAGGGCCTCCTCGCGTGCAACAAACTCCTGCGAACAAACCACGATCACGGGCCGGCGATTCAAGGTGAAGCAACCTGGGATGGCTGCGTTGTCGTGCTGTCCGATTCGGATTTCGAGGTTGTCGGTGTGGCCAGTGTAGTAGCTTTCATCGGCGCACTTGAGGATGTAGACCCAGAAGCTCATGGCAGTTGTTTCCGTCGTTGTTCCCGCGCGCAGCTGCTCCGGGCAGAGAGAGGAGCCCTGGCTAACGGCATCGGCAGACCAGATGCGCGAGAAACGGATTTGCTGAAGGATCCGTTCGAACCCGGAAGGGTGTCCGGGTCTAACGGGATGGGTGACCTGGGGTTTGCGATCCGGCGGTGTTCGATAAACCCGTTCGACCCCGGACCTGATCCGGGGGCGAACGGTAGTGGTGGCTTGCTGTCTTGTACTTGCCCGGGCTCGGGAAACGCGACGTTGCGGAACACCCGTTCGTCCTCAGCCCGTCGAAGGATGAACGACCCGGCCGCGCGAACTCGACGGGTTCGCGCAATGGCAGCAACTGGCGCGCGCACCTTGCGGAGCCGATGCGATGCCTGAAATCAATCCCTCGGAACCGGGCTAGCTTTGCTAGCATCCCTGCATGTCCGATTCCGCCTTGCACCTGCTCAACAGCATTTTTGGCTATCCCACCTTCCGCGGCGACCAGCAGGCCATCATCGACCGCCTGAGCCGCGGCGGCGATGCCCTCGTGCTGATGCCGACCGGCGGCGGCAAGTCGCTGTGCTACCAGATCCCGGCGCTCATGCGCACCGGCACGGCGGTGGTCGTCTCGCCGCTGATCGCGCTCATGCAGGACCAGGTCGAGGCCCTGCACCAGCTTGGCATCGAGGCGGCGTTCCTCAACTCCAGCCTCGATGCGGCCTCCCAGCGCGAGGTCGAACAGCGTCTGCGCGGCGGTGATCTCAAGCTGCTCTACGTCGCGCCGGAACGCCTGCTGACCGGGCGCTTCCTCGACCTGCTCGAACAGGTCGAGGTCAGCCTGTTCGCCATCGACGAGGCCCATTGCGTCTCGCAGTGGGGACACGATTTTCGTCCCGAGTACCGCCAGCTGACCATCCTGCACGAGCGCTTTCCGCAGGTGCCGCGCATCGCCCTCACCGCGACTGCCGATGCGCCGACCCGGCGCGAGATCATCGAACGGCTGTCGCTGGAATCGGCCGAGTGCTTTGTCGCCAGTTTCGATCGTCCCAACATCCGCTACAGCGTCGTCGAAAAGGACAATCCGCGTCGCCAGCTCAGGGATTTCCTCGCCGGTCGTCGCGGCCAGTCCGGCATCGTCTACTGCCTGTCGCGCAGCAAGGTCGATGCGACGGCCGCAGCGCTCGCCGATGACGGCTTCCTCGCCCTGCCGTACCACGCCGGCATGGACGCGGCAAAGCGCGCGGCCAACCAGAAGCGCTTCCTGCGCGAGGATGGCATCGTCATGGTCGCAACCATCGCCTTCGGCATGGGCATCGACAAGCCCGATGTGCGTTTCGTCGCGCATCTGGACCTGCCCAAGAGCCTCGAAGGCTACTACCAGGAAACCGGTCGCGCCGGCCGCGATGGCCTGCCCTCGGACGCATGGATGACCTACGGGCTCGCCGACGTCGTGACGCTGTCGCAATTCATCTCGAAATCCGATGCCGGCGAGGAGCGCAAGCGGGTCGAACGCAGCAAGCTCAATGCGCTCATTGGCTATGCCGAAAGCACCGGCTGCCGGCGCCGCCAGCTGCTGAGCTATTTCGGCGAGACGCCGGCAGCCAGTTGCGGCAATTGCGACAACTGCCTCGATCCGCCGCGCACCTGGGATGCTACGGTCGCCGCGCAGAAGGCGTTGTCGTGCGTCTACCGGACCGGCCAGCGCTTCGGCGTCAAGCACCTGATCGACGTCTTGCGCGGGGTCGAGGGCGAGAGAGTCGAAAAGCTCGACCATGACAAGCTCAGCACCTTTGGCATCGGCGCGGAGTTCGACGACCGCCAGTGGAGCGCGATCTTCCGCCAGCTCGTCGCGGCCGGCCTGCTCGTGCCGGACGACGAAGGCTACGGCACCCTGCGCCTGGTCGATGCCAGCCGCGCAGTCCTGCGCGGCGAGACCGAGGTGCGCATGCGCCACGTCGCCGACAAGGTCGAGCGCAAGGCCAGGCAGAAGACCTCTCGTGGCGAGCGCGCCAAGCAGAGCCTCGACATCGCGCCGCACGAGTCGGCGCTGTGGGAGTCGCTGCGCAACACGCGGGCGCGCCTGGCGAAGGAGCAGGGCGTGCCGGCCTACCGCATCTTCGCCGACGCGACGCTGCTGCAGATGCTGCGCGAGCAGCCGCAATCGCTCGGCGAACTGTCGACGATCAGCGGCGTCGGCGAGATGAAGCTGGCCCGCTACGGCGAGGAGTTCCTCGGCGTGCTGATTGGGGGAACGGGAATGGGGAATGGGGAATAGAGAATAGGGAATGGGGAATGGGTGAGACAGTATTTGCCAGCATTGGGTCTCGGGCAGTGCTGAAGTTTAGTTTTGCGCTCTTCTTGATCCCGGCCTGCATCGGAGTGACAGGCTTCCGTCTTTCGATTTACCTATTCTCTATTCCCTATTCCCCATTCCCCATTCCCTATTCCCGTTTCCGTTCGCTGAAAGCGACATCGCGCAGCGCTTCGTCGGGCAGGGCGTAGGTCGTCGCCAGCAGTTCGCCCTCGTGCACGAACTCGGGAAACAGCACGCCGCGCAGCGCCTGCACGGCGAAGATCTCCTGCACGCCGCCGCTGAAGCGGAGCAGGCCGATGGTCTTGCCGGTGCCGGTATGCACGGCCCAGACGCCACTTTGTCGATCGGGATTCCCGTCGGTGATGTCGATTTCGCTGAAGGCATCGTTTTCGCGCAGTTGTGACAATCCGATGAGCGCGACCGGGCCGATGAAATCGAGACCTCGGGCGAAACCGGGAACGCGCGCCACTTCTGTCTTGTTGCCACTGTGCGGATCGATCGTGACCAGCGCGCCGCGCCCGGACTCAAGCAGCCATAGCCGGCCGTCGTGCCAGCGCGGCGAGTGCGGCATCGACAGCCCGCGGGCAAGGACGGTGTCGGCCTGCATGTCGATGAGCACGCCGCCATCGCGCTTGTTCGCGCGCCAACCCTGCGTCGTGTCGGATTCGCCCAGTGCGGTGACATAGCGCGGGCGACCGTCGCGCATGCCCAGGCCATTCAGATGGCAGCGGTCCTCCGGCGCGTAGTGGGTCACGAACGGCGGGCGCCAGCGCGGCACGAAACTGTAGTCCGGGTCGCGCGTGCACAGGCAGGAAAACAGCGTGTTGACGAACCACAAGCTGCCCTGCGAGTCCCAGGCCATCTCATGGTTGTCGATGGCGCCGGTCACGTGGCTGCCGCGCGCAACAAATACGGCGTCGTGGCGCGGCGGATCGGACAGCCGCTGCGCCAGCGCGGGCATGTCGCGGAACTCGACGATCTCGATGTGCGTGCCGATGGCGATGCGATCGCCAGCGACCGCCATTCCCATCGGCCGCTTGAACTGGCTGAAATGCGTATTGATGGTGTCGCCGTCCGGCCGCAGGACGACCAGCTTGCCGGCCTGGTAGGTGGTCAGGACAAGGCATCCGCCGAGTTCGCGCAGCAGCTCGGGAAAGTCCGGCGTATGCACGCTGGCCAGGG
>DAIMYT010000086.1:0-13564 GCA_036734345.1 Dokdonella sp.
CGCCAGCCGCCGCCTCGACCATCTGCGCGGTGGCGCCGGTGCGGCTGTGCCAGACAATCAGAAGTGTCTTGGTCGAGTCCATGGATCCGAAATCACCTTGGCTGGCCGACACGCATGAGCTCTGCGGAAAGGGCAGCGCCAGCATGTGGCCCGAATGATGACCGATTTGCGTGGATGAAGTTGATCCGGCGTTTGCGTTCGCCTGCTTCCATCCCCCAGACCTGGCCTGACCGCTAATGAGTCCCCCCGCTTCGCGGCCCGCACGATGTGAATCGACCGTCTCCCTTTCGTGCCGGAAAAAATCCGCGACAGTGGGCGAACGCGGGGATATTCTCGCCCCAGTGGCTGTTCATTCGGGCCGCCACGGATGTTGCTGGCGATTCCGACTGGTCCCCTGCCGGGACCGGCCAGCGGGGAGAAGCCGCGAACGGGGGCGTAGCGTGACGGAGATTACCGAACTCATCGGCAAGGCCCGGAACGGCGATCAGCAGGCTTCCGAGCGTCTGTTCGGAGTGTTGTACGACGAGTTGCGTCGCCTCGCGGCCGGGCAATTGCGCGGCAACAATGCGATGCGGGCGACCTCGCTCGTTCATGAAACCTACCTCAAGCTGGCCAACCACGGCGCCATCGAAGTCAACGACCGCGGCCACTATTTCGCGGTCGCGGCACGGGTCATGCGCCAGATCGTGATCGACCATGTGCGTTCGCGTGCCGCCCTGCGGCGCGGCGGTGAATTCCAGTTCAAGCCGCTGGACACCACGGCCATGCAGGCCGCAGCGGAGGGTCGAGGCGAGGAGTTGCTCGCCCTGGATGAGGCACTGGCCCGACTCGAAGCCATCGATCCGCCGCTTGCCGCGCTCGTCGAGATGCGCTTCTACGCCGGACTGGAACTCACCGAGATCGCCGGCGCGATCGATCGTTCGGAGCGATCACTGAAGCGTGACTGGCGGCGCGCCCGAGCCTTCCTGCAGCGCGAAATGACGGCGGCATGACGAATGGCAAGTTCCCCAGAGCGCTGGAAGCAGATTTCCGACCTCTTCGACGAGCTGGTTGAGCTGCCTGTCGCGGATCGGGTCGAGCGCCTGGGCGCGATCGCTGCCGCTGATCGCGACCTTGCCGGGGAAGTGGCGGCCCTGCTCAAAGCGGACGATGAGGCCAGCGACCTCCTCGACAGCGACGCGATCTCCGCCGTGCCGGAGGTCTTGAGCCACGATTCCGACGATGCGCCCGTCGATGGCATGGCGGGTCACTATCGCCTGCTGTCCCGGCTGGGCGAGGGGGGCATGGGCGTGGTCTGGCTGGCAGAACGGACCGATGGTGCCTACGAACAGAAGGTCGCCGTCAAGGTGCTCAAGCGCGGCATGGACACGCACGCGATCCTGCGTCGGTTCCTGCAGGAGCGCCGCATCCTTGCCCGGCTGCATCACAGGCACATCGTCCGCCTGATCGATGGCGGAATGACGGCAGATGGTCGCCCGTTCTATGTCATGGATCATGTCGACGGCGTGCCGATCACGGAATTCGTCGTCCAGCAACGCCTCGATCTTCGCGCGCGCGTGCGCATGCTGGCCCGCATTGCCGCTGCGGTGGCCTACGCGCATACGCAGTTGATCGTCCATCGCGATCTGAAACCTTCGAACGTGCTGGTCGATGCTGACGGCGAGCCGCGCGTGCTCGATTTCGGCATCGCCAAGCTGATCGAGGAAAGTGGCGAGCACACGCAGACGGGAACCGGCCATCGCGTGATGTCGCCCGCCTATGCCGCGCCCGAGCAGATTCTCGGCGAGCCCATCGGCACGCCCACCGATGTCCATGCCCTGGGCCTCATGCTCTGCGAAGTCCTGCTTGGCCAGGTCCCGCTGCATCGTCGCGGCGCCACGCAAGCCCAGTTGGCGGTCGAGGCGGACCGTCAGTCCATCGAGCGCGCGAGCACGCTGGCCGGCCGCCTGTCGAATGAACGGATCGCCGAACTGTATGGAAGGGGTGTCGAATCGCGCCAGCTCGTGCGCACGCTGTCCGGCGATCTTGACCTGATCATCGCGACGGCATTGCAACGCGAGCCCGCGCGTCGCTATGCGACCGCTGCAGCACTTGCCGACGACCTGCAGCGCTGGCTGGAAGGCCGGCCGATTGCTGCCCGCGCCGATTCCGCGTCGTATCGACTGGGCAAGTTCGTGCGTCGCCATCGGCTCGGCGTGGCCGCAACGGTGCTTGTGGTGCTGTCCCTGCTCGGCGGCCTCGGTGCAGCGCTCTGGCAGGCGCAGCTCGCACGCAATGAAGCATTGCGGGCCGATCTCGAACGCGGCAAGGCCGAACGCGAGCTTGCCCGCAGCGAGCGGGTCAAGGATTTCATCCTGACCCTGTTCCGTGAACAGGACCCGGTCAGCCGGGCCAGTGCCCAGGCACGGACTCCGATTGCGTTGATCCGTAACGGCATCGCCCAGGTCGATGCCAGCCTCGCCGCCGAACCCGAGCTGCAGGCGCAACTTCTCAAGGACCTTGGTGAAATCCAGATCAGCCTCGATGATCGCGCAGCAGCCCGGGCGACCCTCAAGCGCGCGTGGGAACTGCAATCGAGCCTCAGCGGGCCCGACAGCATCGCCAGCGCCGAGGCGCTGGCCGGCTACGGCGACGCCGTTTACGCGTTTGGAGACATTCCGAAATCCGAAGCGCTGCTGCGCGATGCGTTGGCGAAGCTGCGCCAGGCCGGGGCCGGGGAACTTCCGCGTGCTGCCCTGGCCGAATCATCGCTGGCCAATATCGAACTGGTGGCGGGCCGCAACAAGGAGGCAGAGAAGCTGGCGCGCCATGGCGTCGATGTATTCCGCGCCACTTACGGCGCTGACGATATCCGGATAGCTTCGCGCCTCGGCGTGCTCGGCAAGGTTCAGCAGGAAAGCGGAGACTATCCGGGCGCCCTGGTAAGCTACCGGGAAGCCTTGGCGATCATTGCGCGCAGCAACGGCGAGGACCACGTGCGTACGGCGATGCTGCGCACCAACGTCGGCGACGTCCTCCGCGTCCAGCGCAAGTACGATGAGGCACTTGCCGAGTATGAGACAGCCTTGAGGGTCCAGCGCGCATCGTTGCCGGCCGATCATGTGTATCTGGGGGGCACGCTTTTGCGGCTCGGTGACCTGCAGCGGCGCGTCGGCAATCTGGATGCCGCCGACCGCTTGTTCGTTGAGGCGATCGCCATACTCGGCAAGACACCGTCCGGACAATATGCCCAGGCCCTGCAAACCTACGGTAGCCTCGCCCGTGCCCGGGGCCAGTTCGACCTCGCCGCGCAGCGCTACCGGAAATCCTTCGAGGCATTCCGCGCGTCGACCGGCGACAGCGTCTATACGTGGCTGACGGGGATGGTCGAGGTCAGCGCCTTGACCGATGGGGAAAAATTCGCCGAGGCCGAGGCGCGGGGTGTCGAGGCCACCGCCGCGCTGGCGCGCATCGCACCCGACGATGCCTACAACAATACCTACGCCGCCTCCGTCATGGGCGCGCTGCGCCAGGCTGAAGGGCGCCATGAAGAGGCGATTCCGCTGCTACGCCGCTCCCTCGAGGGTGCTCAGCAGATCTATGACAGGGACCATGCCGAAATTGCCCAGGCCCGCGTTGCACTTGCCGCCAGCCTGATCGCCAGGCACGATGCGGTGCTGCGCGAAGAAGCCGCTGGACTGATCGAAACGGCGATCGAAACGCTGACTCGCGCAGGCGACGCCGGCAGCGAACCGGCGCTCGGCGCCGCATACCTCGAGCGCAGTCGGCTGCACCTGGAAAACGGTGACCGCACGGCGGCGCAGGCCGACATCGCGCAAGCCCTGCCACGCCTGCGCTCGCCGGAATTCGGGCCGCGACTGCGCCAGGCCCAGGCGCTGGCTCGAAGGCTGGGCATGCCGCGCGACGCGTGATGCCCCCTATCGACCCTCCCGATTGGCGAGGCTCGCGAGCCGGCCAGCGGACAGCCACGCAGACTCAGCCGTCGAATCCGTCGACGAACAACAGGTCGCTCTGGTAGAGCACCTGCACCGCGCCAGCGTCGGTTTCTCCAGCGTCATCGTACAGATAGACGCCGATCGCGAGGTCGGCTCGCCCATCGTCGTTGAAGTCGCCGCTGGCCAGGCCGTTGCCGAACTGGTCGTTGCTGTGCGGGCCACCGATTTTCAACGGTGCAAGCGGAAAGATCGGCCGCGCGTTGCTCGTGTCCAGCCGGCCGTTGCTGCCCGCATCGAAGATCCATACCGCACCGGCTTTATCGACACCATTGATGATGGCAAGCGGTGCTCCTACGGCAAGGCTGTCGCCAGCGCAGGTCAATCCGGCGCAAGCGCGCGCGAGCTTGCCGGCGGCCAGGTTATTGCCAAACCAGCTTCTTCCGCTGGTGAAGCCAGCGGTTGCCGGCGCCACGATGCGCTGGTTGTTGGCGACATCCAGGCCGGTACTCGTCCCGTAGATCACGTGTACCGACCCGTCGTTGCTGGTCGCCACGGCGGGAGCGCCGATTGCAAGATCGTAGTAGGGCGAAGCACCAAAGCCCGTCGAAGAAAAATGGGCTGCAGCTAGCGCTCCTCCAAAGCCTGCCCCTGCAGCGCAGGTTCCGGCAATGCCTTGGACGCCGGGCCGCCAGATCCGCGAACCGGCATTGCTGATGCCGTCGCTGGCCGATCCGTTGAGGACGACGACTGCGCCTGCACGATCGGTTCCATTCGGACACGTGCCGTTGAGTATGCCCACGGCGAGATCGTCGTCGGCATCGCCGTCGAAATCGCCGGCAGCGAGGGCCCAACCGAAATAGTCGTTCTCCTTCGGCGAGAAGCTGAGGCCATCGCTGTTGCGGTTGATGATGCGGGCCTGGCTGGCCGTGATGCCGGACAAGCCGCCATAGGTAATCATGATCGCGCCGGCATTGTCGAAACCGCCGACGATCTGCCCGCGAATGCCGATGGCGAGATCCGTGTAGCCATCGTTGTTGAAATCACCGGCGGCAAGGCCGTTGCCGAAATTGGCATTGGCCTGTGATGCCCCAGGATAGGCGCCACCCGCCTGGATCGTCGATTGCAGGGCCAAGGTCCCATCAGGGCGAAGATTCATCACATCCACCAGCCCCGCCCCGCTTGCGCCACCCGCACTGGAGTTCGGCGCGCCAACGGCGATTTCGTCGCGGCCGTCGCCGTCGAAGTCTGCGCTGACCATGGTGTAGCCATGGATGGGCATCGTCACGGTTTCCGGGAAGAACGTGAACACGTGGGGCGTACCGACGGTAAAGGCTGCGCCGCGAAGGATTCGCAGGCGCGTGCCGCCGGGCTCGGAAATCGCCAGGTCGCTGATGCCATCGTCGTCAAAATCCCCCGCGACCACGCCACGGCCGAAGCTGCCGCCTGCCGGAGTGGCGTAGGGATTTTTCAGCAGCACGTTGTCGATCGGCCCGAGGTGTTCCTGGGCGAATGCGGAAATGGTCGAGCTGCCCAGTACGAGCAACAATGCCGAGCGGCTGAGCAGTGCTTGGGAAGCGGGCATGGCGCGTCTCCGTGAGGTTGGATGGGCCGTTGACCCGATCCACGGAAAGCGGTGGATCCGGGGGCCACGCCGGGTCTCGCGAATCGGTTCACGGATCCGGCGGGCAAGAGGCACGCATGGCGCCGATCCGGGACGTCATGACAACCCCCAGGCAAGACGGATCGGCGTGCATGGGACGTCCACGCAAGGGCGGTACATGACAGACCTGGCGCACAGGCAGAACGAGGCTGTTGGTGGCCGGGGTCCCCGGGGAACTGCCGGGTGCGCCCGTCAATCGGTGTGGCTCAGACCGCGCAGAAAGCGATAAAGGTCATCGAGTTCTGCATCGGTGAAATGCGGCGTGCGCTTGCGTGTGATGGTCAGCATCGGCTCGCCGACTTCGCGACCGCCGAGTGCGGTTCCGGTGCGCATGAGTCGCGTGAAATCCTCGGGCGAGTACGCGGCGACTATCGCCAATGCCGGCGAGTAGCCGGGCTCGCCAGTCAGATCCTGGGCATGGCACTCCGTACAGGTGCTCATGGCCAGATAGCGTCCGTTGGCCAGGGCATCGCGATGATCCTCGCGGGCTGGATGCGGAATGTCCTGGTCGATCCCGGCCGTGATCGCCGCAGCACCCGGAGCGCGGGCGATCACCCCCCCCCGCCACAGCAGTCCGAACGAGGTGGACGCAAGCGGGCCGTCGCTGCGGGGCTCGGAACGCAGGAACGCGATGATGGCGCCGAGGTCATGATCGTCGAGGTGCGCAAACATGTCGGAAGGCATCTCGAATAGGCCACGGCCGTCGCGCCGCACTCCGTGCCGGATGGCGCGCTCGAGCTCCGCGTTGCTGTAGCGGCGCACGACTTCGGTCAGGTTCGGGGCGACCATGCGACCGATCCACGGCTCCTCCCAGAGCACTCTCCCGGTGATGCCCTGTTGGCCATGGCAGCCCTCGTTGCAGCCGCGAATGCGGGCCAGGCGAGCGCCTTCTGCAATGGAGGCCGCATCGGTGGGTACGACCAACTGATGCGTCGGGGCCGGGAAGGTCCTGCGTACGATGCGTTCGGACGCTGCGTAGAAAAAGGCACAGGTCAACGCGGCCATGGCGAGGATCGCCGATCCCGCCGTGCGTAGCCGACGCGGCCAGGAGCCCGGCTTCATGGGCCGGGTGCCCGCTGGATGCGCGATGTGCAGGGGGCGTCAGTCGTCGACACGATCATGCTGCGCGGGGCGCTCAATGCTCGCCCGGGTAGGCGACGGTCATCTTGCCCGCGAGTTCCCAACTGTCCCCTTCCTGTGCCAGCACGATCGGGCCGCGGACATTCCAGCCGATGCCATCGCGCGCCTCGATCATCAGCACGGCGGTTTCGCCGAGCCGGTACCCGCCCTCGACCTTGACGTCGCGCAACATGCGTAGCGACTGCACGTACAGCTTGCGCTGACGATCGGCCAGTGGAATCGGCTTGCCCTCGAAATCCTTGTCGCGAAAGAGGATCGCGGCCATCTGTCCGCCGGCGCGCATTGCCGCATCCGGATCCTTCGCATCGACGGCTGCGGCCATCGCGGTGGTTTGCGCGACATATGCCTTGCCGATCTCGCCGCCGTCGCCGGGCAGGCGGATGGCTGCTGTCGCCCAGTCGGTCCGCGGTTCGCTGTTGCCACTATCGCGGATGCCCTGGGCAAAGAGCTCCTGCACCAGCGTCTCGCTGGTTTTCGCACGCAAGGCCGAAATCACGTCGGTCGAATACTGGATCGACACCAGCTTGTAGACATCACCGCGCTTGGCGTACGGCATTTCCATCGTTCCGGAGCCCGAGCCATCCCTGGACTTGAGCGCGACGGCCAGCAATCCATCGATCCGTGGTGCCTGTGCATTGATCTGATCGGCCTCGTCCTTCAGATGCTGGCGGAATTCGTCATTGGCGGGTGTTGCCGCAACCGTGCATGTCGCCTCGCTGGAGCACTCGCGCACGGTGTCGAAGTAGAAGAAATGCAGCTCGGCTGGCGCGGCGTCGATGTCGGCGAGCTTGCGCGCAGCTTCGAAGTCGCCGCTGTCGAGAGCGGCCTGCAACGCCTTGGCCAGGGCCTCCGGCGTCGAGGTGGCCTGGCTGCAGGAACTCACCATCAGGGTGGAGAGCAGGGCGAACGCGGAAATAAGGGGCTTCATGGGTGTCGGTACTCCGGAAGTCGGATTGCGGGAGGCAACGATTCAGTGCCGCTCCAGGGAAGTAACGGTTTGCCGCGACAGCAGGGGCCAGACGGCACGCAATGCCCGAATCCGGTGCCTGTCGCGCCATTTCGCGCTAGGCTCGGCAGCGGCCGCAACGGGCGGCTGGATCCGGGGAGGGATCATGGCTCGCACTGCCTTGGTGGACCTGTTGCGCCGTGCTGCGGCGATCGCGGCGGTCAGTCGCGCGACCGGGGAATCGTTCGATGAGGCCCGCGCCCGCGAGCGCGAAGGCCGACTGCTGTCGCGGCGTCGATTCCTGCAGCAGTCGGCAGGCGCCTCGGCGGCGCTGATGCTGGCTGCCTGCGCGCGCGTGCCGCTGCAGCGCACTTCCGATGCCGATGACGTGATCATCGTGGGTGCCGGCATCGCCGGACTCACGGCCGCGTGGCGCCTGCGCCAGGCCGGTGTTGGCGCGCGCATCTACGAGGCGCAGGAGCGCATCGGCGGGCGCATGTTCAGCCTGCGCAACCACTTCGCCGACGGCCAGGTGTGCGAGCTCGGCGGCGAGTTGATCGATACCGGGCATGCGCGGATCCGGGCACTCGCGGCCGAACTGGGCCTCGTGCTCGATGACCTCGCAGAGGATCCGACGCACGCATTTGGCGATGTCTGGTATGCCGAGGGTCGCCGCTACGGCGAGGAGGACATCCTGCGCGAATTCGCGCCGCTCGCGGCGGCGATCAGCCACGATGCCGAATCCCTGCCCGATGCCGAAATCACCTATGCGACGCCGGGCGGTGTCGAGGCGCTGGACCGGCAGTCGATGAGCCAGTGGCTCGATCGCAACGGCGCCTCGGGCTGGCTGCGCAAGCTGATCGAGGTTGCCTACACCTGCGAAATGGGCCTCGAATGCGAGCAGCAATCGGCGCTCAATTTCCTCACCTTCATCGATCCCGGGACCGAAGCCTTCCGCATCTTCGCCGACAGCGACGAGCGCTATCACGTGCGCGGCGGCAACGATTCGATCGTCAAGGCGCTCGGCGCCAGGCTTGAGGGCGCGATCACCACCGGCGCGGTGCTGGAATCCATCGCGCAATCCGCTGATGGCAGCTACACGCTCAGCTTCAAGCGCGGCGCCGGCGCCTTCGAAGCACGCGCGCGCAAGGTCATCCTGGCCCTGCCGTTCACGACGCTGCGCCAGGTGCGCGTCGACGTCGAATTGCCGGCCGCCAAGCGCCGCGCCATCGACGAACTCGGCTACGGTACCAACGCCAAGCTGATGATCGGCTTCAACGAACGCGTCTGGCGCACGCGCCATGCCAGCGCCGGAGCGACCTACAGCGACCTGCCCTATCAGACGAGCTGGGAAACCAGCCGCATGCAGGCCGGTGCGGCCGGCATCCTGACCAACTTCGTGGGTGGCGACCATGGCGTCGAAATAGGCAGTGGTTCGCCAAGGGAACAGGCCGACCGTGCAGCCGACCAGCTCGATGCGATCTTCCCCGGTATTTCATCGGCGCGAACGGGCATGCGCGAGGCCCGCATGCACTGGCCGACGCATCCCTGGACGCTCGGCAGCTACGCCTGCTTCCGCCCCGGCCAGTGGACGACACTGCGCGGCGCGATCGGCGAGCCGGTCGGCAACCTGCATTTCGCCGGAGAGCACTGTGCGTTCGACAACCAGGGTTTCATGGAAGGCGGTGTCGAAACCGGTGAATGGGCGGCGCAGGCGATCCTCGGCAAGTCGGTCGCGGAGGCTGCCTGGGAAACGGGTCACGGCTGGTCCCGGGCCTCGAAACCATCCGCGAAGATTGCCTCCCGATAGACCACGTGCACGCCATCGACATTGCCGGTCAGCAGGCCGCCGGCGGCATCCTTCTCGATGCCGAGGCCGATGTCGAGATAGTTGAACGGGGCGATGATCGTGATCGTCAAGGCCGCGTGCTGCCAGCTGCCGTTGCTGTTGAGGAAGGCGCCGGCCGCGGGATTGTTGCCGCCGCTGCAGTCGGCCTGCGCGCGCCCGCTGATGCTGAGCACAAGGCGTCCGCCGGGATGATCCTGCGGCAGCCAGCCATCGGCTTCGATCCGGTAGCTGCCGGGGTTCGCAAGATGCACGCATTGGCGGACCGGATAGAGCCGCACACCGCCTTCGGCACTGTCGTTGGCCAGCACGGCCGAGCCCGATGCACCATTGCCCTGGTAGTCGAGCATGGACCAGGCCGGGAACGGCGGTCCCGATTGCGTCCAGCCGTCCAGGTCGGTGTCGAATCCCCCGTTCACCAGGCCGGCCGTTCCCGCCATGGCGATTGCCGGAATCGAAGCGCCGATCAGGCCGGCCCGGAGGAGGGCGCGACGAATGCGCCGGGTTGAACGCGCCATGGCGATGTTTCCACAGACGGTCAGGGGAACGGCTCAGGGCGATTCGAAGCCGTTGCAGAAAATCGTGTCGGCAGCGCCGCAACTGCGCTGGCGTTCGTACGCACCGAGATCCCGCACGCCGTAGAGGTTGCCGACCTCGGGCAGGTCCTGGTCGTGCGGCTGGTTGTCGAGATCGCGATCGTCGCCGGCGACCGGCGGTGCAAAGTCCACGCCGAGCGAATTCAGCGCGAGTCGGTAGTTGCCCGCCGCTGCGTTGACGTACGTCGGCCGGCCCAGTGCGACCCCTTCGATGGGTGGAAGCGTGCTGACATCGCTCGAAAGGACGTAATTCACAGTCAGCTCGGACGAATTGCCGGCATAGGCCAGCGCAAGATTGCCCGGCTGGTCGATGATGGAATCGGATAGCGTCAATGAGCCGCCGGAGTAGATTGTGTCGGTCGAGAGGATCGAGTTGTTGGCGATCGTGCAATTCTCGATATCGACGTGCCCCGAATCGGCGCTGAGCAAACGTCGGGTGACTTCATTTTCCGCCAGTAGACAATTTCCGACGTAGTGGTCGCCGGACGAATAGCGGGATGCGGTCCGTATCGCGTAGCCGCCGCGATTGCCGCGCATCGTAAACCGGTCGGCACTGAGCGCTCCTTCGGTCTTGATGAAGATGGTGGCTCCCGGCGTGGCAGTGTTGGTTGCGTCGACGGCGTCATTTCCATCGACCGTGTTGCAGGGGATTCCGTTGCTACAACGCTGTGCGCCGGGCGGCGACGGACTGCAGGAGAAATCGATGCGGTTGAGGTTGACGAAGCTGCCGTCATCCAGGCCAAGGAAGCTGTCGCTGTCGGCGTAGATGGCACTGCCCTCGGCGGCGGCATTGTCCTCGATGCGAAAGTCCCTCGCGCACAACGTGGCGAATGCGTTTCCGGACGCTCCGATGTAAGGCTTGAGATAGATCGCGCCGCCATCCAGCTCCGCGCTGTTGCCGTGAATGCGGACCGGACGATCTGGATCGAGGGTGAAAACCTGCACGTCAGCGCTGGCGCCATTGCTGCCGCCTGACTGGATCGCGATGCCACCCCCATACCTGGCGTGGTTCGAATAGATGACGCCGAGCCCGGATTCTCCCGGCGACCCAATCGCCGCGTAGGCCGGACCTTTCACCTGGATGCCGCCACCGTATCCATTGGGCGCCTGGTTGAGCCAGACCAGAGTGTGGTCATAAAGCATCGACATGTAGGTGCTGTCGGTAATCCGAATGCCGCCACCGTCGTTCGCCGCCGAGTTGTTTTCGATACGCGTTCCGCCGAGCACGGTCAGCCCCGCGAAGCCGCTGGTGCCGCTCATGTTGATGCCGCCGCCGAAGCGGGCGACGTTGTTCCTGATCCAGGTCGCATCGAGCACAAGCGAACCGCGACCGTCGAAGTGGATGCCGCCGCCATAGGTGTTGGCCGCGCCGTTGATGTTGGTTCCGTTCCTGATGTCGAGGTACTTGAGCGTGACGTTGCTGGTGCCGTGGATGTACATCACGCTGTCGCCGGTATGGCCGGCGCCATCGACGACGACCACCGGGGCAGTCGGCACCACGCACCCGCCGTCGCAGGTCACGGGTCCACAGCTGCCTTCCCTGCCCACGATGGTGAGGTTCCTGTTGTTGATGTCGAGATGCTGTGCGGTCCAGGCCCGCTCGTTGCTGACATAGATCGTGGTCGGGCAGGTCGAGTTGTTGATCGCCGACTGGATGTCGTTGTCGGTGCACTGGTTGTCGGTGGCGGTGTTGCCTACGTAGCGCGTATAGGCGATCGGAAGGCAGTCGGCCATGGCGACCGCCGGCCCGACGAGAAGCGGGACCAGCAACACGGGAAACAGGCAGGCAGGGCGAATCGATGCAGGCATGGCGCGGTCCTCGGGGCACGCCCGTTGATGGGCTGCTTCCGGGGAACGATGTTCCGCAGTCGAATTGGACATGCCTGCGCAAGAAGGATTTCAGAGGGTCGCAGGGCATGTCGCGGCGGATCGACCTTGCAAGCCGCTCCGGGGGCGCTGCGGCCCCCCGCCCGGCGCATGTCCGCGCGGCCCTACTGCCGGGTTTCGAAACCATCGCAGAAGATGGTATCGGCGGCGGCGCAGGCCAGCACCGCGCTGAGCGGGATCTCGTGGGCGCCCAGATCCATCGGGCCGAAGCTGTTGGCGACGGTCGGCAGGTCGACCACGCGCGAACGGCCGTCCAGGTCCGTGGGACTGGCGGCGCTACCTGTTTGGGCCGGTGCGGAATCCACGCCCTGCGATGTCGGCGGCAGGGGGTAGTCGCCATTCGCCGAATCGACGAAGGACGTTCTCCTCGATTCGCTTCGGGAAAGGTCGCGCTACGGTTTGGCCGCGGGATCCTGGTCCACCCTGCCGTCCGCGCGCACGGATCCGCCCATGGAGGTTTCCACGCTGTCGACAAAAGCCTGCAGGCCGGTCGACAGTCGTCCATGCGCAGCCGAGACTTCCTGCCGCGCCTGATCAAGAAGGGTGCGCGCCTTGCCATCATCGCCGCGGCGATGCATGACGCCGGCCAGCGCGGCGCGGGCCTCGATGCGATCCGGCGAGACCCTCCCGGCCGGTGTCGCGATGTTCGCCAGTGCTTCGTTGAGTGTGTCGGCGGCCTTGGCGTCGTCGCCGGTTTCGATCTGGGCGCGGCCAAGGCCGACCAGGCTGACGACACGCCATGCTTTCGGCGCATCGGGCAGCTTTTCCCGATAGATGCGGATCGACTCGGCGTATGAGTCGCGGGAGCCTTCGGCGTCGCCGGCGAATCGTTGCAGCGCGCCGAGTTTTTCCAGAGCCGAGCAGATCTGGTCGTCATCAGGCTCGGGCAAGGCGCGCAGCGCGTCGATGGAGGTCCTGATCAACTGCATGCCCTTGGCATGATCCCCGTTCTTGCCGATGCTGACGCCGAGGTTCGAACGATAGATGGCGCTGCGCCGCTGGTTGTCGGGAATCCGTTCGGACAAGTCGAGGGCGGCGCGGAAATGTTCGATGGCGGAGCCGAACTTGCCATCCATCATGTAGGTGAAGCCGAGCGTGTTCTCGCTGGTGGCGACACCGGGATGATCGGGGCCCAGGGTGGCCCTGTCCATGGCGATCAGGCGCTGACCCAGGGTCTCGGCTTCATCGAACTCGCGCTTGTCGATGAGGACCTGGCGCAAGGTGTCGAGCGCATCGGTGCGGCGCACGTGCGGATCCGGCACGCTGGCCTCGACGATTGCCAGCGAATCGCGCGCCAGGGCTTCGGCACGGTCGAGCTGGCCCAGCCGTCGATAGGCGCGGGACAAGCCCTGTTCGTTGTCGGCGATGTCGACGTGCGGCCCGGTGAAATAGGCGCGCTGGGCCTGCAGCGCGTCCAGCATGATCGGAATGGCCGCTTCGTCCTGCTGGAAGCTGGCGAGGACATAGCCGCGCGCAAGCAGTGCATTGATCCGTACCGGTTCACTGCAGCGGTACTTGACGCACTCGGTGATGGCGGCGATGGATTCCTTGCCG
>DAIMYT010000087.1:0-12855 GCA_036734345.1 Dokdonella sp.
GCAAGGAACAGGAACGCGACATCGATGTTGTTCATCCGGCCTGGATCTCCGATACCGCGCGACTTCTGCCCGGTTCGGGCACGCCACGCCGCCGGCATGGCATGGGCACCGCGCGATGCGGGCCTCTGCGGGTAATACAGGAATGCCGCACGCGCGACAACCGCGACGTGCGCGATGTCGCGCCGCACTGGCAAATGCCGGATGCGGCCTCAGGTAGTAGGCTGCCACCCTGCAGGAACGCACGCAGCTCCATGGCGCCCTGTATTCCGGCAGGCGAAGATCCCGGTACCTGCCCTGAACGCATTGCGATTCGCGGCATCATGGCCCCGATTGCGCTGCCGCCGATGCAGCTTGCGCCTTCCTGACACCTTTCCAGCGGAGAACACAATGAGCAATCCGAGCAACCGCCAGTTCAAGCTGGCCCACCGTCCCGTAGGCATGGTCAAGCGCAGCGATTTCGAACTCGTCGAAGCGGCGGTGCGCGATCCGGCCGAAGGCGAGATCCTGGTCAAGATCCTTTACCTGTCGCTCGATCCGGCCATGCGGGGCTGGATGAACGAAGGCAAGTCCTACATTCCGCCGGTCGGCCTCGGTGAAGTCATGCGGGCCGGCGCGGCCGGAGTCGTGATCGCCTCGAAGCATCCGTCGTTCAGTGTCGGCGACCATGTGGTGGGCGCGCTCGGCGTTCAGGAATACGCCATTTCCAATGGCAAGGGCCTGACCCGGGTCGACCCGGACGTCGCGCCGCTGCCGGTCTACCTCGGCACCTTGGGCATGCCCGGCATGACCGCCTATTTCGGCATCCTCGAGGTCGGCGAGTTGAAGGATGGCGAAACCGTGGTTGTTTCCGGCGCCGCCGGCGCCGTCGGGCAGGTCGTCGGCCAGATCGCGAAGATCAAGGGTTGCTCGGTAGTCGGCATCGCGGGCGGCGCGGACAAGTGCCGCTACATCACCGAAGAGCTCGGCTTCGATGCGGCGATTGACTACAAGGCCGAGGACGTCAAGGAAGCGCTCAAGCGGCATTGTCCGAAGGGCATCGACGTCTATTTCGACAACGTCGGCGGCGACATCCTCGATGCGGCGCTTTCGCGCCTTGCCATGCACGCGCGCATCGTCATCTGTGGCGCGATTTCGCAGTACAACAACACCGAGCCGGTCAAGGGTCCGAGCAACTACCTTTCACTGCTGGTCAACCGCGCCTCCATGAAGGGCATGGTCGTGTTCGACTTTGCGTCGCGCTACGGCGAGGCGGTCAAGGCCATGGCCGGCTGGATGAAGCAGGGCAAGCTCAAGAGCCGCGAAGACATCGCAGAAGGTTTCGAAAACTTCCCGGAGACCCTGCTCAAGCTGTTCAAGGGCGAGAACACCGGCAAGCTCGTGCTCAAGGTCGCCAGCAGGTGAGGCGCAAGGGTCCCGGCACCCTCCGTCGCCAGGCCGTTGGCGGACGCGTCGGAGAAACAGCGCGGCTCCGTGCACGCTTCGCCGAACGCTGGCGGGCGAGGGCTGGCAAAATGCAAGGTCGACTCGACAAGTAGAACTGCCCCTCTGGCGATCCATTTCCGGCGATCGGCGTGGTGCCGTCCCGCATCGGCGCAACCGGGTCGCGCCGGCTTCGTACCCGCCAGTGCCCGCTTCGGCATCGGGCAATTGCAAAGGTGCGTCGAGGTCAGTTCCGACAATCGGACCGACCTCCCTGCAGTCGACATGATCCCGGCGTGGTCAACACACCATTGCCTGCAATCAGTCGAAACCGCTCGCGAACAGCGGCACGGCAGCGATCGTCACCATGAGTTCGGCTGGCCGTCCGACGTAGACGGTCTCGAGATGGGCGTTATGGGACACGGACCACTCGCCGCCGCCGCCGTTTGCAATTCCGCCAACGACGCTGTTTGACGGGCCGACTTCGCCGTGCAGCGGTCGATCGCCGCGCACGATCGTGACGGCACCAGCATTCTGAAGCGCTCCATTGTCCCAGCCGGCACTTCTGAAAGTGACGACAGCGCGTTCAAACACCTGCGCACCAGGACTGCCAATGAAGTCATCGGCCGTAACGCCCACCAGCGAATTCGAGCGTGACACTGCCTGGACGCCTGTCGCGCCTGCACCCGACCATGTCATCGCACCGACATTGGGCGTCGCCGCGTCATCCCACGCAGGACTGCTGACCATGAAGCTGCCGTTGTCGAGCGCCGAAATCCCCCCGGATCCGATCGTGTCGTTCGCGCGGGTGCCGACGATCGAGTTCTGGAACCCGATCAGGCCGGACGTCCCGGCGATGCCATCGCCGCGTGTCGCCGCGCCAGCGTCGACAATCGATCCGTTGTCCCAGAACACCGATGAAACGACGTAGTCGCCATTGTCGAGGGGGACGACGTTGTATATGCCATCGTTCGCGGACGACCCTGTCAAAGCGTTTTGTGCAGAGACGACACCCGTTCGTCCGCCCACGCCATTGCACCAGACGGCGGCTCCGACGTCGGCAACCGGTCCGTTGTCCCAGAACTCTGAAGCAACGACGTAGTGACCGTTGCTCAAGGCGGTGTTGGATCCTCCAACCCGGTCGGCCGCCGACGATCCGGTCAGCGAATTCTGGACGGAAACGAGCCCGGTCACGCCAATCGCGCCGTCGCCCCACGTTGCGGCGCCGACATCGACCGTTGCACCGTCATCCCAATACGGTGAACCCACGACATAGTTTCCATTGGCCAGGGCAATCGTGCCGGCGAACCCGACCTGGTCGTTGGCACTGGCCCCGACCAGCGAATTCGCCTGGGAAACAGGGCCGATCGTCCCTGCATTGCCGGCAGCCCAGGTGACTGCGCCCACTTGAGGAAGGGTTCCATTGCTCCAGCCTGGTGACGAAACAAGGTAGTTGCCATTGGCCAGCGCAATGAGTGGTTGCTCGCCGACGTGGTCACCGCCATGGGATCCGACCAGCGAATTGCCCGCGGAAACCGGACCGGATGCACCGGTGGCACCATTGGCCCAGGTCACGGCACCGGCCGCGTCCGCGCCGCCGTTTTTCCAGTACGGGGAAGATACGACGTAGTTCCCACTGATGAGCGCCGTCACCCGAAAGGCGACGGAATCACTATCCTGCGATCCGGCCAGCGAATTGGCCGTGCTGACGACACCCGAAATTCCGCTGGAGCCGTTGCCCCAGGTAGCGGCACCGACCGCTGCAGCCGAGTCGCTGTTCCAGTGCGGGCTTGCGACGACGTAGTTTCCATTGGACAGTGCGACCACGCCATTTCGTCCAACCTGATCGCCGGGCTTCGATCCGGTCAGTGAATTCGAGGAAGAGACCTCGCCCGCGATCCCCGTCTGTCCATTGGCCCAGGTCACCGCTCCAACCAGGGACGCCGGCGGGCTATTCCAGGATGGACTCACGATGACGTAGCTCCCGTTGGCAAGCAGGGTGACGCCGCCGGACCCAACCTGGTCCCATGGATGCGTCCCGACAAGCGAATTGGATGCGGTTACCGTCCCGGACAGTCCGGATGCGCCGCTGACCCAGGTCACAGCACCCGCGCTTGAACTGCCGTAGGTCGTATTCCGCCATTGCGTGCTTATGACGACAAAGTTGCCGTTGGCGAGGACCACCACGCCACCGTCGCCTACCTGGTCAAATGAGCTGCCTCCCTTCAGTGCACTGATCAGCTCGCCTGTCGGGCCATACAGATACACGGCACCGACGGCGGCCAGCGGGGCCGAATCGGCATAGGCATCGATGACGACGAAATTGCCGTTCGGGAGAGCTGTCACCGATTCGCCAAATCCGACGCTGCCCGGGGGACCGGCGACGTCGATCTGACGGCCGACCGCTTGCGCCGAGACAAACAGCGCAACGGCGACCAAGGCGCTCAATCCGAATACTCCGTTTCTTTCCGTTTTCAACACCTTCCAGACCTCCCTTTCCCGACAAGCGGAACCTGATGCCGCCGCCGGATGCGAAAACCTGCATCCAGCGCCAGCCATGACCCGGACACGCGCGCAACGAACGGCGTTCACGCAACTGCGCTGACCGATCGTTCGTGCGGCAAGGCTGGACGGCGCCCGCACGCGGGGCAATGTTATCCGATCAAGAATTCCGGTTTCCATGGACCTGCCGCGATCAAGCTAGCCACGCCCGATGGAAGGTCGCTCGCGGCATTCTTCCACTCTTTGCTTGCCAGGCAACCGGCTGACGGTACCCACAGGTTCGCTACCGGTCGATTCCGCGAGGTCGTCGCCACCGGTATCGAATACCTCGCATGAACGGTCCTGCGCGTTCCCGTCCGCTAGCGGGCCAGGCTGTGGAGCAGGAAAGCGAGGACGACGCCGATCGCGGCCGCGACTCCGGCCACGCAGTTGTCTTCCCTGAATGCGAGGGGAAAGACCTCGGTGGCGAGCGACCCGACCACCGCGCCACCGGCAAGACATCATCACTGCCGCTTCCGGCGTGGCGCCGGAAGCGGCAGAAGCGCTAAAAGCAGCATTGTGCACAGGAGACATGAACGGGCGCTGGTGGCCCCTTGCCAAGCTGGCCAACCGCAACCCACGCAACCCTGCAGGCGGTCCCGTAGAGCCTGCAGGTTTTCGATGCGCCTGACCGGTGTGTCGCGCCAATGCGAGGAAGGGCGCGCCCGGTCGCAGCGGAGCGGCGCGCGCCGGCCAGGAAACGCGCGCAAGGCCTCCCCGATTTCCGCGAGGCTCGCTCGCAGTGATTGCGCCACGCGGAGGACTTCGTCGCGGAACAGGCTGCCACGCCGACCGGGGCGCTGGTCGACGGCGCTGGGCGTGGCGTGTGCAGGCCTTCCGATTCCTGGCAATGCAGGATCGGGACGGCCCCCGCTGCGCCTGCCAACTCACCGATGCGCGACATCGAACGGCTATCCATGGCGTGACCACGACCGGACTTGAGGTTGCATCGCGGGAAGGAACTGGTTAGGAAACAAACATGCAGATCGTAATCGGCAGGGAGTCGGACGTGTCGTTGTTCTCGCGGGAATTTCGCGGCCTCAGCATCGGAGCAATAGGCCTGTGCTCGATGATCGCGTTCGAAGCCATCGGCGTGGCCGCCGGCATGCCGGCGGTCGCGGCCGCACTGGACGGCCTGGCGCTTTATGCGCTGGCCTTCGCCGGCACCCTGGCCGGTTCGGTCGTGGCGATGGTCTGGGCTGGCCTCGATTGCGACCGCCGAGGGCCGTTGCGCTCGATGGCATCGGGAATGCTGATGTTCGCCGCCGGGCTGCTGCTCGCCGGCCTCGCCGGCTCGATGGAAATGCTGGTCGCTGCACGCATCGTCCAGGGGCTCGGCGTCGGCGCGCTCAGCGTGGCCATGTACGTCGCGGCGGCACGCGCCCTGCCGGCCGAATTGCACCCGCGCCTGTTCGCCCTGTTCGCTACGGCATGGGTCGTGCCGGCCGTGGTCGGTCCGGCCATCTCCGGCTGGGTCGTCGAGCAGTGGGGCTGGCGCTGGCTTTTCCTCGGCATCCTGCTCCTGCTGCTGCCGACGACCGTGCTGATCCTGCCGCCGCTGCGCGCGACGCGCGAACGCTCCGACAGCAAGGCGCGATCTCCACGATTGCTGCCATGGGCCATACTCGGCGCATGCAGTTGCGTCGCCCTGTCGATGAGCGCATACGCCGCCGACTGCACGCCGCTGGTCGTGGCCCTCTCGCTGCCTGCACTGTTCCTTGCCGCGCATCGCCTGCTGCCCGCCGGAACGTTGCGCATGGCGCGCGGCCTGCCGACCGTGATCGCCTTGCGCGGCCTCAATTCATCGGCTTTCTTTCTCAGCGAAGCATTCGTTCCGCTGTGGTTGCACCAGCAACGCGGCTGGTCGATCACGGCGGCCGGCCTCGCCCTGACCGGAGGCGCATTGAGCTGGAGCCTCGGCAGCCACCTGCAATCCCGAATGACACGCGATACGACCCGGCGCGTCTGGTTGCTGCGCGGCTGCCTGCTGCTGACGACCGGAATCGCCCTGTGCGCGGCCACCGTGGTTGGCCTGCTGCCGGACTGGAGCATGCTGGCGGGCTGGTCGATCGCCGGCCTCGGCATGGGCATTTCGTTTCCCATGTTTGGCGTGCTGACGCTCAAGCTGGCGCCACGCGAGCAGCAGGGAACCTATTCCTCGGCGCTGCAGCTGGCGGCGGCGCTCGCCACCAGCGCGACGCTGGCGGCCGGCGGCCTGGTGTTCTCCCTGCTGCAGGCCCGCCAGCCCGTTCCCGCATTCGCCAGCGTCTACCTGCTGGCCATGCTGCTGGCCGGAATCGCCCGGGCCGGTGCGGGACGCGCATGGCCGGCGTGAGCCGGCACTCCGCGCGGCGGGCATGCAGGTCAGGCCAAGCCGGCGGTGCTCAGACCTTCTTGAGGAACGCCGACTTCAGCATCATTGCGCTGCCGGCAACCCTGCCCTCGACATCGTGGTCGCCACCGCAGACGCGGATCCCGCGCACCTTCGTTCCCTGCTTGATCACCTGCGAGGTGCCGCGGACCTTCAGGTCCTTGACCAGCACGACATCATCTCCATCGGCCAGCCGGTTGCCGTTGCTGTCCCTGACGACCCTCTCCGCATCATCGTCGGCCTGGACGGCGGCAACCCTCGGCCACTCGTGGCCGCAGTCCGCGCAAACGAAATTGTCGCCGTCCGGATAGGTATTCTCGAGGCTGCACGCAGGACACGCAGGAATATCGCTCATGGGGTTTCCGCCATCGGGGGAGCCGCCATCCTAGCCGCCATGGCGGGCTTCGCCAATCCGCCGGCCGGCGGCGCCTGCGGCCCGGCCAGGCGACGCTCGGCGCGGCTGCGGCAAGACGCAGGGCGCGCAAAGACGAAATCGCCTGCATGACGATTGCCCCGGCCACGCGCGCCATGCCTTGCAACCGGCGTTGCCCGGCAGCTACGGACATCAGGCGGCCAATTTGTCGAAACGCGATGACTTCTTCCAGACCGGGCGGTAGCCGTCGCTTGGGCATGGCCCCCGGTTGGCGCCGGTCGCCGGCCTCCGGAACGTCACGATCGGCCGCAAGCGACCGATTAGTGTGCGCCACGCCACAGTTTCAGCGGCCATTCGATCGGCGACTTGCCCGGTGCACGGCGATGGCTTGCTTCTTGCTGAGTCACTCCGTGATGCCGTCGACGCAGGAACCTGCAACGGCAGTCCAGGCCCTGGACCTGTCTTGTCCGAAGCGCTCCAGGAATGACCGATGGACGGGGAACCACGGATGCGCAAGGGAACGCGGGATACGGTCGGCCACCTGAAGGTCGAGTTCGACCGGACGCGCGCGTTGTATCGCCAGGCGCCGGGCGCCGCCCTGGTTTCCATGGCGGCCGCCATCGGGCTGATGATCGTCGGCATGGACGCCGGGCCTGGCGGCGCCCAGTGGGCGTGGGGTGCCGTGATGGGGCTGTTGCTGATGCTGCGCGTCGTCCTCGCCGTCGCCTGCCGACGCCGCATGACGACCGCCCGGTCGGCGCCCGTCTGGAACACCCTGTACACGACGCTCGTGGTGTCTTCGGGTTTCCACTTCGCCCTCTGGACCTGCCTCTTCTTCGCCAACCTTCCGGAGCTGCATCGCCTCGTCGCTGCGTTGATCTTCGGTGCGATGGCAGGCGGCGCGGTAGCGGTGCTCTCGGTGCGCAGGTGGCTGGCCATCGCATACGGCACGCTGTTGCTGCTACCTCCTTCCGTGATGCTGGCTTTGGGCGAAGGACGAATGGAAACGGTTGCCGGCATACTGGGATTGAGCTACCTGACCACGATGTTCTTCTCGGTGAAGGCCATTGGTGAAAGCATCGTTGCTGCCTTCGAGTATTCACATCTCAACGAAGGCCTGCTCACCGAAGCGCGCGAAAAGCGCATCGAACTCGCCAGCGCCAACCAGCAGCTCGAGGCGGCCAAGGTCGAACTTGAACAAACCAATCGCGATCTGGAAGACCGGATATCCGAGCGGACCGCCCAACTGAGGCGCATTGCCACCCACGACAGCCTGACCGGACTGTCCAATCGACGGCGCCTGGCCGAAATCGCCGACACGGTGATCGAAGCCGCTTGCCCGTCCGTCGTCGTCTATCTCCTCGACCTCGACGGTTTCAAGGAGATAAACGATTCGATGGGCCATGCGGTGGGTGATCAGGTCCTGGTCGAGGTGGCGCGACGGCTGGAACGACTGGCGACGGACTCGCAGACGCTGGCCCTGGCGCGGTGGGGCGGCGATGAATTCATCATCATCAGGCGCCGCACGGAGCGCGCGGGCGATCCAATCGATTACGCGCAGAAATTGCTCGACTCACTGCGCAAGCCGATTGACGGGAATGCCTACTCCGTCGGCATCGACGCCTGCATCGGTGTCGCGCACTGGCCGGAAGACGGGTCGACGCTCGGCGAACTGATCGACCACGCCGACATGGCGGTCTACTGCGCGAAGGCCATCGGCCGGGGCGAAGTCCGGCCATTCAACCAGCACATGTCCGACAATGCGCGCCGCAACCTGAAGCTCAAGCAGGCCTTGAGCCGCGCTCTGTACTGCAGGGATCCCGGTCTGCGCCTGGTCTTCCAGCCAATCTTCGATGCCGGTTCGGGGAAGATCACCTCGTTCGAGGCGCTCGCACGCTGGCATCACGACGAACTGGGCGAAATAGGGCCGATGGAATTCATCGCCCTGGCCGAGGCCAGCGGCGACATCGTGCCGCTCGGCGAGTGGATCCTCAACGAAGCATGCCTGTTCGGTGCCTCACTGCCTGCCGGACCCAGGGAATCGAAGCCCGCGATCAACGTGAACGTCTCCGCAAGACAACTGAACCACCCCGACTACTGGGCATCCGTGAGTTCCGCGCTGGCTGTTTCCGGCCTCGAGCCGGCAAGACTGACCCTCGAACTGACCGAATCGGTGTTCGCCCTGGATTCGGAGCACGCTTTCGAGGTCCTGCAGAATATCGAGGCGCTTGGCGTGCAACTGGCGATTGACGATTTCGGCACGGGTTACTCGTCGCTGTCCTACCTGCAGCGACTCGGCGCGGGCACGCTGAAGATCGATCGCAGCTTCGTGAGTTCGCTGGAGTCGGGCGGACGCCCGATCATCGAGGCCACCCTGTCGATGGCGCGCGCGTTCGGCATGCGCGTGGTGGCGGAAGGCATCGAGAACGAACACCAGGCCGACACCCTGAGGGGACTGGGCGTCGACAGCCTGCAGGGTTTCCTGTTGGGCCAGCCCGGTTCGGAATTCGAAGCGCGCTCGCTGCTCGATGCCATCTTTCCTGAAGTATCCGCATCCGCCCCGGCGGATCGCCGGTGTTTTGCCTGAAGCATGCTTCCGTCGTACCTGTCCGGGGAAACGGACGCAGCCTCCGCGCCTGTGCGGATCTTTTCAGCGCTTCGACGACTCCGGCATGACCGGCAGTTTCCGCACATCGCTGATCTCGATGGTCTGCGGGGTGGCATCTTCCGCGCCCAGCACGAACCATTCGATGCGGTACCTGTGCGGAGACTCCGCAGGAATCCGCATCTCCTTGCGGAAGACTTCGCCCAGGTCGAATTTGCCCCAGCTGGCGGGGCACTCCGGGGCCGGCGGGCCCGCGTCGTCCCTCAACCGACGCATTTCCGGGCCGCGCACGGCGATCGCGTAATCGCCATCGTAGAATTTCACGCAGATCGATGTCAGGAAAAAGCTGGTGAAGCGCACCGGAACGTAGGTGCCATGGTTCACCCAGGAGTAGCGGTGCAAGTCGACGCCCTGCTTCGACGACAGGGCCTCCTCGTCGGCCGGATCGCGCTTCGGCCAGCGATACCAGCGGGTGCCGTCCTTGCCGTAGAGGGCAACGCCCCGGCTGTCGCCCCAACCCAGCGACTGATCGACTTCGACCGTCGCACCGGCAACGAGGCCGCCACCCCTGTCCTTGCGCAAGCGCAGGGATTTCCTCTGCATGCCGTGTACCTTTTCGGCCTGCCCGAAACGCAGGCTCTCCAACCAGCCACCCGAACATTCGTAGTGCTCTCCCCTCTTCAGGTCGAGCACCTTTTCCTGCGCACTGCCGTTGCTCTCGAGATTGAACTCGAGCATGCGCGTGCGGTAATCGTCGAGTCCGCTCGAATCGAGGTTCATCGTGATCCTGAGCCAGCTGCCGTCCCCAGCCTGCTCGATCGCGGCATGATGTTCACGCCAGGCCTTTTGCGGGACCTCGAAATCCGGATCGGGGCCGAGCAGCCAGCTCAGTTCGGAATTGACCGAAGCATAGTCGCCAACGAGATCCGGGCAGCCACCTTTCCTCGCGAACCAGCCGGGATCGGGCTTCGGCCAGTCGTCCGGATAGTCGCGCAATCCACAACCGGCCAGCAGCAGGAAAAAGACACCGCAGCTCAGAACCTTGCGCATCGCCCACCCCTGTGCACCATGGATTCGCAGCAAGCGCAAACCTTGCCGGGTCGTGGACCAACGATAGCAAGAACACCGGCACTTCTGCCCCGCGACAGGCTGCCCGTGGTCCGGTGCTGTCGCGGCATCTGGCCTGGCGGAACTCCGGCCACGCCGCTTGTCCAATCCGGGTAGAGTGAGCCCCCCTTCCATGGCGACCTTCCGACCATGTCTCGACACCTGCCGGGTTCCGGCGCGATCTTCGTCGTCCTCGCGACGCTCTTCCTCGGCAGTTGCGCAGGGACACCCTCCACCACGTCCGCGTCCCCGGGGGAAAACCCGATGCTGAGTCCCTGTCCCGATGCGCCGCACTGCGTCTCGTCCCGTGCCGATCCGGAAAGTGCCCGTCATGTGTCGCCGTTCGATTATGACGGCACGCCTGCGCAGGCCCATGCTTTCCTCTTGCAGGCAATCCGCGCGAGCACGAACGCCACCATCGAATCGGATACGCCGACCCTCGTGCACGCGACGTTCCGCAGCCTGCTCGGCTTCGTCGACGATGTCCACTTCGAGATACACCCCGATTCCGGACGCATCGACGTGAAGTCGGAATCCCGGCTCGGCTACTACGACTTCGGCGTCAACCGGCGCCGCGTGGAGGAACTGCGTTCACGCTTCAACGCCCTGCAAGCGGGCGGTTGATCCCCGCAGCACCCGGCCCTGCGCCGTCGATGCCACAAGACGCGGTCGACGGAGTCCACCGGACTGACGGCTCTATGGTCGCGTCCGCGTGGCCTTGCGGACTTGCAGGCAGCGCGTCGGCCGCGCAATTTCCTGGCCGACCCTCGGCCCTGGCGCCGCGAGCGCATGCCGCCCGACGTGCTGGCACGGAATGCAGGACGAAAATCGCGGCCTGGCTTGCGCCAGGCCGCGCCGGTATACGCGGGATGATCCCGCGAGCCCCTCCGGAATCGTTCAGAGCCCCTGGGCGACTCCAATGGCTTCGTAGGCGTCGACGTGCCCGCTGCCGACTTCGAAGCGCTGCCGCCCTGCCATCGGGTTGGCCGTGGCGCCCAGGACCGTGCGCACCTCCATCGGCGTCAGCGACGGATTGGCCTCGAACATCAGCGCGACGATGCCCGCCACATGTGGCGTCGCCATCGAGGTTCCGCTCATGTGTGTGTAGTACGCCGCGCCCATGCCGAGCGAAATGTCGGCGGGCGCCGCCAGGACCGGAAGCAGGCCGGTCAGTGCGCGGGTCGAGATGATGTCGACACCGGTCGCAACAAGCGTCGGCTCGTTGACGTAGGTCCATTGCACGCCGTCGGACATAATGAACGTGCCGCTTTCGCCGCGCTTGCCGCGCGACGAGAAATCCGCCAGCGTGCCGTCCTTTTCGCCGGCACCGACCGAGATCACCCAGGGAGCCTGTGCATACGGGTTGTGCGTGTCCTCGCCCGGACCGTCGTTGCCAGCCGCGAACACGCTGACGATGCCGTTCTTGAATGCCTCGTAGCTGGCGATGTTGACCGGATCGGTCGGATCGAACGCACCCGAACTCCCCCACGAATTGGAGATGACCTTGAGCGGCGCGCTGAAGCTGTCCTTGTGGCTGATCGCGTAGTCGAAACCACCGACCGCATCGAGGATCGATATGACTGCACCCGAGCCGTAGCCGATCAGCGGCGACCCGGTCGCCACGCCGCGGTAATGGCCGGCGGACTGCGCGCCACTGCCTCCGACCGTGCCGGCGCAATGGGTGCCATGTCCCGAACTGATGTCGGTGTTGAGCTGGCCCTCGAGCACCGTCACCGGCAGGAAGCTGAAGACTGACGAAAGGTTGGTCAAGGCCTGCACGTTCTCTTCGACGCGAATGCCAAGACGCAGGTCGGCGTGGCTGGCATCGATGCCGGAATCGTTGATCATCACGGCCACGCCGGCGCCGGTAAACGGCGTCGTCCTGCCGAAATCGCCCGGATTGGCCTGCACGCGGTTGACGCCGGAGAGTTCCCGCGCCTCCTCGTTGTAGTAAGTGAGGTTCCTGTTGAGATGGATCGAAAGCACATCGCTGCGGCCCGCCAGTGCGTGGATCTGCGAAGGCGTCGCCAGGGCCCCTGCGATCGGCAGGCTGCGCATGCTGATGCCCCGGGTGATGCCCAGCAGGTTCATCGCCAGTACCTGGCTCTGGCGCAACGGACCGGACTGGTCGTAGGCAACCACCACTTCCAGCTTCTCGGTCGGTGCCGCGCTGGCCAGCGCGCTGTTGAGCGCGTCGCCGATGCGGGCATCGGCAAGGGCCAGCCCGCTGGCGAGGATGCCCAGGGCCAGGGCGGAAAGTTTCAGTATGTTGCGACGCTTCTCCTGCATTATCGGCGCTCTCCAATGGCCACCGGACGGTGGCGTATCGAAACAACCTTGCAGGCATGCCATTCCGAAAGCCATACGGGAAATCCCCTACGGCGCATGGGGAAAATCCCTCATGCCAACTCGAGAACGTGAAACCACGGGAGTTGGGAT
>DAIMYT010000087.1:12865-13527 GCA_036734345.1 Dokdonella sp.
CGCGCAGGGGATCGGGATCCCTGTGCACCGACGCCACGCATGCCGGCAGGCAGGCAAGCCGTATCCGGCCGCTGGTCACCTCCTTGCGCGAATCTCCAGCGCGGCACAGCCAGCCATGTGAAAAGACCAGGGCTTGACTGCGTGCTGCGAGAGAATCGAATCCCTTTTCAGCAGGCGATTCAGGCCCGCGCGGGTTGCTGGCGATAAAACTGGCAGAGCAGCCGGTAAACTTCCGGCATCTCCTGCTTCATGTTCTCAGGAGCCTCGAAAAAAGACTCGCTGCACACCGCGAAGAACTCGGCCGGACTGGCCAGCGCGTAGTCATCGATCGGCAAGGACCGGCCATGTTCATCGTCGTCCTGCAATCGCTCCCACGCGGACGTGAAGGTATCGTGCCACTCCCCCGGACGCATGTCCGGGTGCATGGGAGGCGCACCATTGGCGCCATCCCGCAGCATGTCGAGCTTGTGCGCCAATTCGTGAATGACCACGTTGCTGGCATGGCCATGGCGCAAACGCGCCCCGGACTGGCAAATCGAACGCCACGACAGCACCACCGGACCGCGAAGCCAGGCTTCGCCACTCAGCCCACGGGTTCCGGAGTGAACGACACCGTCGTCGCTGCGATAAGGCTGTTCGGAAACGTAGTCATCCTTGTAGAC
>DAIMYT010000088.1:0-3343 GCA_036734345.1 Dokdonella sp.
CCATCATGGCCATGCCCATTTCCGACATCACGGTGCGCACGTCGGCAAAATCGACATTGATCAGGCCCGGACGGGTGATCAGGTCGGCGATGCCCTGGACCGCGCCGAGCAGCACGTCGTTGGCCTGCTTGAACGCGCTGAGCAGGGTCACGTCGCGACCGAGCACGGTCAGCAGCTTCTCGTTCGGCACCGTGATCAGCGAATCGACGTGCTGGTTGAGGTCCTCGATGCCCTTGAGCGCGACCTGCATGCGCCGGCGCCCCTCGAACGGGAACGGCTTGGTGACCACGGCGACGGTCAGGATACCCATCTCCTTGGCCAGCTGCGCCACCACCGGTGCCGCACCGGTACCGGTTCCACCACCCATGCCGCAGGTAATGAAGACCATGTCCGCGCCCTGCAGCAGTTCGCAGATGCGCTCGCGGTCCTCGAGTGCGGCCTGGCGGCCCACTTCGGGGTTGGCGCCGGCACCGAGGCCCTTGGTCACGTTGGCGCCCAGTTGCAGGGTGTGCTTGGCCCCGCTGTTCTTCAGTGCCTGCGCGTCGGTATTCGCGCAGACGAAATCAACGCCCTCGATCTGGGCATTGACCATGTGGCTGACGGCATTGCCGCCGCCACCACCGACACCGATGACCTTGATCACCGCGTTCGGTTCCATCCTCTCGATCAACTCAAACATTTTCCCGTCCTCCGTCGGCTTCAGCCGTATTGATTTGATGAACCCCGTCCGCGCGGCGACCCTGCCTTGCGTACGTCTTGCCCCGAGCTGGCGCGCCCCGGGCCTTGCAACCGTCTCGGTTGCCCCGCCGCGCGTCCTGCGCAACGGGTACTGCCTGTCGGGCACCGGCGATGCCGGTGCTCAGAAATTTCCCTTGAACCAATTTGATACGCGATCCCAAACCCCACCGACGGCTTCAACACCGCGGCGCGGCCCGTGCGCGCTTTGCCTGCTGCCATACAACAACAGCCCCACCCCGGTCGCATGGATCTGGTTGGAAACCACGTCGGCGAGTCCGGTGACGTGCTGCGGCGTGCCCAGCCGCACCGGCATGTGGAACACTTCTTCGGCGAGATCGACCACGCCTTCCATCTTGGCCGCGCCGCCGGTCAGCACGATGCCGGCGGCGACCAGGTTCTCGTAGCCGGAACGGCGCAACTCGGCCTGGGCCAGCGAGAACAGTTCCTCGTAGCGCGGCTGCACCACTTCAGCGAGGGTCTGCCGGGCCAGCCGGCGCGGCGGCCGATCGCCGACGCTCGGTACCTGGATGGTTTCCTCGGCATGGGCGAGCTGGGCCAGCGCACAGGCGTACTTGACCTTGATCTCCTCGGCATGCGCGGTCGGCGTGCGCAGGGCCACGGCGATGTCGTTGGTCACCTGGTCGCCGGCGATCGGCAGCGACGCGGTATGCCGGATCGCGCCCTGGGTGAAGATGGCGATGTCGGTGGTGCCGGCGCCGATGTCGACCAGGCAGACCCCGAGTTCGCGCTCGTCCTGGGTGAGCACGGCAAAGCTCGAGGCGACCTGCTGCGGAACGAGGTCGTCGACGCGCAAGCCGCAGCGCGAGACGCACTTGCGGATGTTCGCTGCGGCGCTCATCGCGCCGGTGACCAGGTGCACGCGCGCCTCGAGGCGCACGCCGCACATGCCGATCGGGTGGCGGATGCCCTCCTGGCCATCGATCACGTAGTCCTGCGGCTCGAGGTAGAGGCGTTCCTGGTCGGCCGGTATGGCGACGGCGCGGGCGGCCTCGATGACGTGCTCGCGGTCGGCCTCGGTCACCTCCTTGTCGCGGATCGGCACGATGCCGTGCGAGTTCAGGCAGCGGATGTGGCTGCCGGCGATGCCGGCATAGACCGAGCGGATCTCGCAACCGGCCATCAGTTCGGCTTCCTCGATCGCGCGCTGGATCGACTGCACGGTCGACTCGATGTCGACGACCACGCCGCGCTTGAGCCCGTGCGAGGGATGCGAGCCGATGCCCATGATTTCGACCGGCTGGCCGGGCTCATGCTCGCCGACGATGGCGACGATCTTCGAGGTGCCGATGTCGAGGCCCACGATCAGGTTCTTTTCAGACTTTCGATTCATCGTTGCTCAGGCCTGGCCGGCCGGCACTGGACCGGGTGTAGGGGAAGAAGGTGGCGCTTCGGGCAAACCCCAGCGCATCGCGAATCCGTTTTCGTAACGCAGGTCGACATACACCGGCGGACCGTTGTTGCCGGCGGCCAGCTGCGGCCAGACGTCGAGGAAGCGTTTCAGGCGCTGGCGCGCATCGACCCGGCCGATCTCGATCAGCGCGCCGCTGGCCAGGGTCAGTCGCCAGCTGCCGCGCGCGCTCAGTTCGATGGCGCGCACCGACAGGCCGCTGCCGGAAAATTCGCGCATGCATTCGGCATGGAAGGCGATCACTTCGGCGAGGCGCTCGTCGGGACCGGCCAGTTGCGGCAGGCCCTGCATGGCGTCGGCACCGGGCACTTCGAACAGCTCGCCGCTGCGGCTGATCAGGCGGTCCGCGCCCCAGCGCGCGAACGGCTGGCGCTCGTAGACGGTCAGGCGCAGCGTATCGGGCCATTGCTTGCGGGCCTCGACGCGCTCGACCCAGGGCAACTGGCCGACCGCCTTCTGCACGTCGGTCAGCTGCACGGCGAAGAATCCCCTGGCCAGGTGGTTCTCGACGGTGGCGCGGATCTGCTCGGCGCTGACATGCGCGTATTCGGCACGCAGCTCGATCTTGCGTACCGGCCAGCGCTGCGAGGCGAACCAGCCGTTGAGCACGCCGACGATGGGCAGGGCGACCAGGGTCAGGGCGATGCCCCAGGCCATCCATTTCAGCGGCAGGGGGCCCTTCACGAGGCATCCCTCCCCAGCGAGGTCTCGAGGATCCTCCAGCACAGGCTCTCGAAATCGATGCCGACCGCGCGTGCGGCCTTGGGCACCAGCGAGTGACTGGTCATGCCGGGCGTCGTGTTGACCTCTAGCAGGAAATTGTTGCCCTGGCGGCCGCGCATGACGTCGACGCGACCCCAGCCGGAGCAGCCGGCGCTATCGAAGGCGGCCAACGCCACCGCACGAATCGCCGATTCGGCCTCGCCTTCGAGGCCCGGGCACAGGTATTCGGTGTCCTCGGCGACGTACTTGGCGTGGTAGTCGTAATAGTCGCCCTTCGGCACGATGCGGATCGACGGCAACGCCTCGCGGCCAAGGATGCCGACGGTCAGTTCGGCCCCTTCGACCAGCTGTTCGATCAGCAGCTCGCCGTCGTAGCGCGCGGCCAGTTCGATCGCGGCGGGCAGGTCGGCCGGCGAGAACACGCGGGTGATGCCAACGCTGGAGCCTTCATGC
>DAIMYT010000088.1:3353-10073 GCA_036734345.1 Dokdonella sp.
TTGACGATCGCCGGATAGCCGATCGAGGCGATCGCGCCCTCGAGGTCGTCGCCGGAGCGGTAGGAGACGAAGCGCGGCGTGGGCAAGCCGACCGCCTGCCAGACCTGCTTGGTACGCACCTTGTCCATGGCCAGCGCGGAGCCGAGGATGCCGCTGCCGGTGTAGGGCACGCGCAGCGCATCGAGCGCGCCCTGCAACATGCCGTCCTCGCCGCCACGGCCGTGCAGGATGTTGAACACGCGTGCGTAGTGGCCAGCGCGCAGGGCGTCGAGCAAGGCGGGGATGCCATCGACCGGATAGGCATCGACGCCCCGCGCGCGCAGCGCTTCGAGCACGTTGCGCCCGGAGTCCAGCGAGACTTCGCGTTCGGCCGAGGTGCCGCCGTAGGCGACGGCGACACGGCCGAAGCGGCGCGGGTCGGTCGTATGCAGGTTCATGATCGTTGGGCCCTCAGGTCCGGGGCGCTGGCGAGCTCGCTGGCGGCGGCGCCGATGTCGCCGGCGCCGAGCAGCATCAGCATGTCGCCATCTTCGAGCAGGCTCGGCAGCGCCGCGCGCAGGTCGCGCGGGTGTTCCACGAGGACCGGGTCGACCTTGCCGCGTGCGCGCACTGCACGTGCCAGCGCCCTTGCATCGGCGTTGGCGATCGGCGCTTCGCCGGCCGGATAGACCTCGGTCAGGACCAGCACGTCGACATCGGCGAGCACACGCGAGAAGTCATCGAGCAGGTCGCGCGTGCGCGAATAGCGGTGGGGCTGGAAGGCGACGACGAGGCGCTTTTCCGGCCAGCCGCCGCGCGCCGCCGCGAATACCGCGGCGAGTTCGCTGGGGTGGTGGCCGTAGTCGTCGATGAGCTGCACGCGACCGTGGTCGAGGAGCAGCTCGCCGCGCATCGAGAAGCGCCGCCCGACACCCAGGAAACGGGCCAGCGCCGCCTGCATGGCGACTGGCGAGACGCCAAGCTGCCAGCCGACCGCGCAGGCCGCCAGCGCGTTCAGCACGTTGTGCCGGCCGGGAAGGTTCAGGGTCACCGCAACCGCTTCGTCGAGCTCCGGAAGGCTGAGGTCGAACAGCATGCGCGCGCCCTGCTGGCGCACGTTGCTGGCGCGGATGTCGGCCTCGCTGTCGATGGCATAGGTCAGCGTCCGTCGCGGCGTCAGCGCGGCCAGCGCGGCGACTTCGGGATCATCGACGCAGAGCACGGCGAGGCCGTAGAACGGCAGCCGGTGCAGGAACTGGTCGAAGGCGATCTTGACCTGGCCAAAATCGCCGCCGTAGTTCTCGAGGTGGTCGAGGTCGATGTTGGTGACGATGGCGATGACCGGCGACAGCATCAGGAACGAGCCGTCCGATTCGTCGGCCTCGGCGACCAGGTATTCGCCGGTGCCGAGGCGCGCATTGGCGCCTGCCGCGTTGAGCTGGCCGCCGATGACGAAGGTCGGATCGAGCCCCGCTTCGGCAAGCACGCTGGCGACCAGGCTGGTGGTGGTGGTCTTGCCATGCGTGCCGGCGACGGCGATGCCGCGGCGGAAGCGCATCAGCTCACCGAGCATCTCGGCGCGCGGCACGACAGGAATGCGGCGCTCGTGCGCGGCGACCAGTTCCGGGTTGTCCTCGCGGATCGCGCTGGACACGACCAGCACGTCGACGTCGGCCACATGCGCGGCGGAATGCTCGCGATGCACGCTGATGCCGAGCGAAGCCAGGCGTCGCGTGGTCGCCGAATCGGCGCGGTCGGAGCCGCTCACGGTATAGCCGAGATTGTTCAGCACTTCGGCGATGCCACTCATGCCGACGCCGCCGATGCCGACGAAGTGCACGCGGCGGAAGTCCTGCATGATGTCGCCGTGGCGGCGCAGCTGCTGCGGAGTCATGCGGCCACCTCGACGCAGACCTCGGCAATGCGCGCGGTGGCGTCCGGGCGTGCCAGGCCGCGCGCGGCCACCGCCATTTTCAGCAGGCGCGGGCGATCGCGATCGAGCGCATCGAGACAGCTGCCGAGGCGGCTGACGAAGCCGTCGCCCTCGGCGACCAGCAGTGCCGCGCCGGCCTCGACGAGCACCTCGGCGTTGCGTGACTGGTGATCGTCGGCGGCCTGCGGGAACGGAACGAGGATCGCGCCGACGCCGGCGGCACACAGTTCCGCCAGGGTCAGCGCGCCGGCCCGGCAGATGACGAGATCCGCCCAGGCATAGGCCGCCGCCATGTCGCCGATGAAGGCTTCGACGTCCGCTTCGACGGATGCATTCGCATACAGCGCGCGGGTCTTCTCGAGATGGCGTTCGCCGCACTGGTGGCGCACCTGCAGCGGCACCCGGTCGCCGCGCCGGCGGATGACTTCGGGCAACATCACGTTGAGGCTTTGCGCGCCCTGGCTGCCACCGAGCACGAGGATGCGCACCGCACCCTCGCGGCCGCCGAGCCGCTGCTGCGGCGTGGGCAGGCGGGTGATTTCGCCGCGTACCGGATTGCCGGTCCATGCGGCGCCCTTGATGCTTCCGGAGAATCCTTCCAGGACACGCCGGGCAAGGCGAAGCAGCAGGCGGTTGCTCATCCCGGGCACGCGGTTCTGTTCGTGCACGACCAGCGGAATGCGCGCCAGCCATGCGGCGATGCCGCCCGGCGCGGCGGCATAGCCACCCATCGAAAGCACGCTGCGCGGGCGCAGGCGGTGCATCACCCTGCGCGCGGCGATGACCGCCCGCAGCAGGCGCAAGGGCGCCGCCAGCAGGGTCAGCAGGCCCTTGCCGCGAACACCGGAAAAATCGAGGGTCTCCAGCGTGAAGCCCGCCTCGGGGACGAGCCGCGTCTCGAGTCCGGTGCGGCCGCCCAGCCAGACCACCGGCACGCCACGCTGGCGCAGTTCCAGGCCCACGGCGATGCCGGGAAAGATATGCCCGCCGGTGCCGCCTGCCATGATCAGGACGGGCGCGTTCATGCGGAATCAGCCTGTTCGAAGGGCGTCACCACCGCCTGTGCGGCGGCGTTCTCGGCGCGGGTCAGCTCGTAGCTGACACGGGCCAGCAGGCCGATCGCCACGCAGGTCATCATCACGCTCGAACCGCCCGAGCTGATCAGCGGCAGGGTCAGGCCCTTGGTCGGCAGCGCGCCGAGATTGACGCCGATGGATACCAGCGCCTGGAAAGCGATCATCAGGGAAACGCCGAAGGCGCAATAGCTGCCGAAGCGCTGGCCCCTTTCCATCGCGCGCAGGCCGATGCGGAATCCGCTGCCCACCAGCCATGCAAACAGGCCGAGGACGAGCAGGATGCCGGCGAACCCCAGTTCCTCGGCGATCACGGCGAGGATGAAATCGGTATGCGCCATCGGCAGGTAGAACAGCTTCTGCACGCTCGCACCGAGACCGACGCCGAACCATTCGCCGCGACCCACTGCGATCAGCGCCTGGGTCAGCTGGAAGCCCTCGTTGTAGGGATCGGCCCAGGGATCGAGGAAGGACTTCAGGCGCTTGAGCCGGTAATCCTCGAACAGGGCGGCCCACGCCAGTGCGGGCATCGCCATGGCCGCGAGCAGGCCCAGGTTGCGCAGGCGCGCACCGCCGAGCCAGATCATGCCGAGACTGACCGATAGCAAAAGTGTGGCGCTGCCGAAGTCCGGTTGCGCGAGCAGCAGCAGGACGAGCAGGCCGGAAATGCCGAGCGGCCTGAGGACGCCGAGCAGGCTGGCATGCACGCTGTCGCGGTGACGCACGAGGTAACTGGCGAGGTAGACGATCAGGATCAGCTTGACCATTTCCACCGACTGGAATCCCGAGATGCCCAGATGGATCCAGCGCCGCGCGCCGTTGATGCGCATGCCGATGCCCGGCACGAACACGAGCAGCAGCAGGATCATGCCGATCAGTAGCAGGAGCACGGCGTGCTTCTCGACCACGGCCAGCTCGATGCGCGCGACCACGCACGCCAGGCTGATGCCGAGGGCAAGGAAGACCACGTGGCGGATCAGGTAGAAGAACGGGCCGATGTGCTGGCTGTCGGCGATCGAGATCGAGCTGGAGGCGACCATGATCAGGCCAAAGCTGGCCAGGGCGATGGCCGACAGGACCACGCCGGAATCGTAGCGCCCCTGCGGTGCGCTGCGTCGCGTTGCCTGGGTGCTTGTCGTCATGCCGAACATCAGCGCACCTTCAGCGTGGCGAGGCCGACCAGCACGAGGACCACGCTGATGATCCAGAAGCGCACGATCACGCGTGGCTCGGGCCAGCCCTTGAGCTCGAAGTGGTGGTGGATAGGCGCTATGCGGAAGATGCGTCGCCCGGTCAGCTTGAAGCTGGCCACCTGCAGCATCACCGAGGCGGTCTCCATGACGAAGATGCCGCCCATGATCAGCAGGACGATTTCCTGGCGCACGATCACGGCGATGGTGCCGAGCGCGCCGCCTACCGCGAGCGCGCCGATGTCGCCCATGAAGACCTGCGCCGGATAGGTATTGAACCAGAGGAACCCCAGCCCCGCCCCGGCCAGCGCGCCGCAAAAGATGGCCAGTTCACCGGCTCCCGGGATCGAGGGGATCTGCAGGTAATTGGAAAACACCGCGTTGCCGGCCAGGTAGGCGAACGCTCCGAGCGCGGTGACCACCAGCACGCTCGGCATGATCGCCAGCCCGTCGAGGCCGTCGGTCAGGTTCACCGCATTGGAAAAACCGACGATCATGAAATAGGCGAGCGGCACGAACAGCAGGCCCAGCGGGATCGCGACGGTCTTGAACACGGGCAGGTAGAGCGCGGTCTGCGCGGGCAGCTCGGCACTCTGGTAGAGGATCACGGCGACGGCGAGGCCGAACACCGACTGCCAGAAGTACTTCCAGCGCGAAGCAAGGCCGCGGCTGTCGCGCAGCACGAGCTTCTTGTAGTCGTCGTAGAAGCCGATGCCGCCAAAGGCCAGGGTGACACCGAGCACCATCCACACGTAGCGATTGCGCAGGTCCATCCACAGCAGCGTGGCTATGGCCACGGCCAGGATGATCAGCAAGCCGCCCATGGTCGGCGTGCCAGCCTTGGCCAGATGTGATTGCGGGCCGTCGGAGCGGATCACCTGGCCGGCCTTGACGTCGGCCAGCTTTCGGATCACCGCGGGACCAATCAGCAGCGACACGGCCAGCGCCGTCAGCGTGCTCATGATGGCGCGGAAGGTCAGGTACTGGAAAAGATGGAATCCGCTGTACCAGCCACGCAGCAGGTCGGCGAGTTCAAGCAGCATGGCGCCCTCCCTCGGCAGTGCCGTCGGCGAACAGCGCCGTGACCACCTTGTCCATGGCCGAGCCGCGCGAACCCTTGATCAGCAGGGTCCTGCCCGGCTTGAGTTCCTCGCGCAGCGCCTCGATCAGTGCAGCCTGGTCGGCGAAGTGGCGTGCCCTTTCGCCGAATGCGCGCGATGCGGCGCTGCTCAGTTCGCCGACCGCGTACAGGCGGTCGATGCCGCGCTGCCTGGCCAGTTCGCCGATTTCGGCATGCAGGCGCCTGGCCTCCCTGCCGAGCTCGCGCATGTCGCCGATCACGAGGATGCGCTGGCCTTCGCATTCGGCCAGGGTATCGATTGCCGCCGCGAACGAGGCCGGGTTGGCGTTGTAGCTGTCGTCGATGATGACGGCGCCAGTGCCGTGCGCGCGACGCGCCGTGCGCCCGGCTACCGCCACCGCCGATTCGAGGCCCACCCTGATCGTGGCCAGTGGCACGCCGACCGCCAGCGCGAGGCTGGCTGCGGCGAGCGCATTGAACACGTTGTGCCGGCCCTGCAACGGCAGCTCGATGCGGATGGCTTCGCCCGCGTACACCAGATCGAACGACGATTCGATGCCATTGCGGTCGAAACGTGCACTGACATCGGCCGAAGCGGCCAGGCCGAAGCGGATCACGCGCCGCGAGCCGGCGAGTTTGGTGAAATAGCCGGCATAGGCATCGTCGGCGTTGATCACGGCAACGCCATCTTCTGGCAGCCCCGAATAGAGCGCGCCCTTGGTCTCGGCGATGCCGTCGATCGAGCCCATGCGCTCGAGATGCGCGGGCGCAATATTGTTGACCAGGCCGATCCGGGGTTGTGCGATGCGCACGAGATAGTCGATGTCGCCCGGCTTGCCCGCACCCATCTCGAGCACCAGGAAGCGGCTGTCTGCCGGCATGCCGAGCAAGGTCAGCGGCAGGCCGATCTCGTTGTTGAAGCTGCCGCTGCTGAAGTGCGTGGGCGCGTGCCGGGAGAGGATCCCGGCAAGCAGGCTCTTGACCGTGGTCTTGCCGTTCGAGCCGGTGATGCCGATCACGCAGACATCGCGCTGCCGGCGCACTTCGGCGGCAATCCGGCCCAGCGCCAGTTGCGTATCGGCGACGATGACCTGCGGAAGGTCGCTGTCGATCGGCCGCTCGACCAATGCGGCCGCGGCGCCGGCGCCCCTGGCATCCTCGAGGAACAGGTGCGCGTCGTGGCGTTCGCCGCGCAGGGCGACGAACAGCGCGCCGTCGGCCAGGTTGCGCGTGTCGGTGGATACCGAAGTGACATGCGCATCGGCGCCGAGCAGGCGGCCGCCGGTGCAGCGCGCGATCGTGGCGAGATCGAGGTTCAGCATGGCCTGGCCTCCAGCGCGGCCTGCGCGACCTTGAGATCATCGAAGGGATGACGCACGCCCGCGATTTCCTGGTACGGCTCGTGGCCTTTGCCGGCGACCAGCACGATGTCGTTGCTGCGCGCATCGGCGATGGCGCGGCGGA
>DAIMYT010000088.1:10083-13507 GCA_036734345.1 Dokdonella sp.
CGCGTGTCACCGCCGCGGGGTTGCTGAATCCGGACATGATCGCGGCGACGATGGCATCGCCGTCTTCGGAGCGTGGATTGTCGTCGGTGACGATGATGCGGTCGGCCAGGCGTTCGGCGATCGCCGCCATCAGCGGGCGCTTGCCGGCATCGCGTTCGCCGCCGCAGCCGAATACGCAGACCAGCATGCCGGCACAGTGCGCGCGGACGCTGGCCAGCGCCTGTTCGAGCGCATCGGGCGTGTGCGCATAGTCGACGACCACGAGCGGACGGCCGGGATCGCCGCCGAGGCGGCTCATGCGGCCGCTGACCGGCTGCAGTTCGCCCATGGCCAAGCGGATCTGCTCGAATCCATGGCCGAGCGCACCGAGGCCGGCGGCGACGGCGAGCAGGTTGGAGACGTTGAATCGGCCGAGCAGTCGCGATTCGACGCGGCCTTCGCCCCAGGGCGTGCGCAGCAGGAAACGCAGGCCGTTCGCATGCTGTTCGATATCACTGGCGCGCACCTCGGCCGCGACGTTGTCGATGGCGTAGCCGATACGGTCCACCCCGGCGGGCAGTTGCACTGCAAGCTCTCGCCCGAAGGCGTCGTCCAGGTTGATTGCGGCCGCAGTCAGGCCCGGCATGTCGAACAGGCGGCGCTTGGCGGCCGCATACGCTTCCATGCTGCCGTGGTAGTCGAGGTGATCACGGGTGAGGTTGGTGAATACCGCAAGCCGGAAATTCACGCCGTCGACGCGACCCTGTTCGAGCGCGTGGGAGGAAACCTCCATCGCCACGTCGGTGGCACCGCGCGCAAGGAAACCGGCGAGCAGGCGCTGCAGGCTGATGGCGTCCGGGGTCGTGCGTTCGCCAGCATCGATCGCGCCGGCCAGTCCCGCGCCGAGGGTGCCGATCGTCGCCGCGCTGCGGCCCAGATGGTCAAGCGCCTGGGCCAGCAGCTGCACGGTCGAGGTCTTGCCATTGGTGCCGGTCACGCCGGTGACGCGCAGGGTCCGCGAAGCGTCGCCGTAAAAGCGTGCCGCGATCTCACCGAGCCCGGCACGCAGTCCCTCGATCCAGACGACCGGTCCCGTCGCCGGAAGCCGCGCGGCTTCGGCATCGGCTTCGGCGATGATCACCACGGCGCCGGCGGCAAAGGCGCTGGCGGCATGTTCCATGCCATGCCCGAGGCTTCCGCGCAGTGCGACGAAGGCATCGCCGCCGGTCACCGCGCGCGAGTCCAGGCTCAGACCGCTGACGCACAGCTGCGCATGCGCCGGCGGCACGGCATGGCCGGCGAGAAGGTCGCCAAGGCGCATGGCCGGACTCATTGCGGCACCGCCTCTTCGTAGTTGGGCTGGTCGGCCGGATAGCCGGGCGGCTCGCTGGACGGCCCGATCGGATGGCCGACATCGGGCGAACCCGCGTACCAGCGCTGCACGTTGTCCGGCGCCACGTCGAGCAGGCGCAGGGCATTCGCCATGACCTTGCTGAACACCGGCGCGGAGACCAGTCCGCCGAAATAGGCGCCCTTGCCCTGGCCCGGGTCGTTGATGACGACCACGCCAACCAGGCGCGGGTTGCTGGCCGGGACCATGCCGGCGAACAGCGAGACGTAGCGCTTCTCGTAGCCACCGGCAATCGCGCGACGCGAGGTGCCGGTCTTGCCGGCGACGCGGAAGTTCGGCACCGCCGCGGCCAGGCCCGAGCCTTCCGGCGAAATGACCGTTTCCAGCATGCCGCGCACGCTCGCCGCGATCTGCGGGTCGATCACCGCGCTGTCCGGGTTGGTCGCGCCCTTGACGAACCCGGGCTGGCGCAGGCGGCCGCCGTTGGCCAGTGCCGCATAGGCCTGGGCGATCTGCATCGGCGTCACGCTGAGGCCGTAGCCGTAGGAAATGGTGGCCTTCTCGACCGGCCCCCAGGCCTTGGCGATCGGCAGGTAGCCCGGCGATTCGCCCGGGAAGCCGCAACCGCTGACCTCGCCGAAGCCGAAGCGGTGGAAGACGTCGTACATGTGCTCGCTGCTCAGCGACGAGGCGATCTTGGCGGCACCGACGTTGCTCGACTTGGTGATCACGCGGGTGACGTTGATCATTCCGTAGTTGCGGTGGTCGCTGATCGTGTAGCCGCCGGGAAGCATCAGCGTGCCGGGCGTCGTGTCGATCGCGGTGTCGGCCTTCCAGCGCCCGCTTTCGAGTGCCGCGGCGATCGTGAACGGTTTCATCGTGGAGCCGGGCTCGACCACGTCGGTGACGCCGCGGTTGCGCCGGTAGGCCGGATCGATGGCGACGCGCGAATTCGGATTGAACGAGGGCTGGTTGACCATCGCCAGCACTTCGCCGTTGCTGACATCGAGGATGACCATGGAACCCGAGGTCGCGTTGTGCTCGATGATCGCGGCCTTCAGTTCGCGGTAGGCGAGGTACTGGATGCGCCGATCGATGGACAGGGTCAGGTCGCGGCCTGGCTGCGCCTCCTGCAGCAGTTCGACGTTCTCCACGACATGGCCGAGGCGGTCGCGGATGACCCGCTTGAGGCCCGGCTTGCCGGCCAGCCAGTCGTCGAAGGCCAGCTCGAGTCCTTCCTGGCCGCGATCGTCGATATTGGTCATGCCCAGGGTATGGGCCATGATCTCGCCGCTCGGGTAGTAGCGGCGGAACGCGCGTTCACTGGCCACGCCGGGAATCTTGAGCTCGAGGATATCCCTCGCCGCATCGGGATCGACCGGACGCTTGAGGTAGAGGAATTCCTTGTCCTTGCGCTGCACGAGGCGCTCGGTCAGGTCCGCGGTGGTGACACCGAGGGCCTTGGCCAGGACCGGCAGCTGGTCGGGATTGGCCAGCAGCTCCTGCGGATTGCCCCAGATCGACTCGACCGGCGTCGATACCGCCAGCGGCTCGCCGTTGCGATCGAAGATGGTGCCGCGCGAGACCGCGATCGGAATGTCGCGCAGGTAGCGGGCGTCGCCTTCGCCCTGGTAGAAATCCTTGCGCACGACCTGCAGGTCGACCGCGCGCACGACCAGCGCGGTCGAAGCGAGCACCAGCACCATCAGCACCGTGTACAGACGGGCGCGCAGGTTGGCCGGCTTCGCGCGGGGAGTCATGGCCGGGCCCTTTCCGCGCACGCACACGTGCCCGCCTGCGCTTTCGCGCGGTCGGGTCGGTGCCTGGCCATGACCAGGATGTCGGCTGCGATCCTTGCGGACTTGCTACCGTTCATGACTGTGAGTTCCCCCTCACTGCCGGATCAACGTTTTGTGACGATCATCTCCGCGGCGCCCGGCGATACCATGCCGAGACGACCGCGTGCGATCTGTTCTATTCGATTGTTTTCAGCCCAGGTCGCCTGCTCCAGTTGCAGGCGCCCGAACTCGAAATTCAGGTTGTCGCGCTCGTTCGTGAGCAGGTTCAGCTCGACGAAGTGGCGGCGGCTTTCAT
>DAIMYT010000089.1:0-11484 GCA_036734345.1 Dokdonella sp.
CCGTGCCGATGGCGATATCGCGGCAGGCGATCAGGCCGACGCCGCCGCCGTAGGCCGAGCCGTTGACCCGGGCGATGGTCGGCTTGGGCAGGAAGTTGAGCGTGCGCATCAGGCGCGCCAGGCGCAGCGAGTCCTCGCGGTTTTCCGCCTCGCCGGCGCCGGCCATGGCGCGCATCCAGTTGAGGTCGGCACCAGCGGAAAAAGTGCTGCCTTCGCCGGTGAGGACCACGGCGCGAACCCGGTCGGCCGACGCTGCGGATTCGAGCGCGCCGGTCAATTCCGAGATCAGGTGGTCATCGAAGGCGTTGTGCACGGAAGCGCGGTCGAGGCGGATCTCGCGGACGCCTTCGTGCTCGGAAATGCGTATCGATGCGCTCATGCCGGGTTTCCGTGCGGGGGACGTCGATGATAGGGGGTTCGGCACCGTTCCTGCACTTGGACGGCTTCGTTGGCGACCATCGCCGCTGGCGCCGGATCGGCGTATAATGCGAACCATTCTTATTCGCTATGGTCTTTACATGCGGTTGTCCGAACTTGCCCAGGGAGCCGAATCCGTGGTCCAGGAAGTCGAAGACGTGGTAGCCAGCGACCCGATATCGCGTCGCCTGCGGGACTATGGCTTTGTCCGCGGCGAACCGGTCCGGCTGGTCGGCCGTGGTCCGATCGGCGCGGATCCGCTGCTCGTGCAGATCGGCTATACCCGCTTTGCCCTGCGCCGCGCCGAAGCGGCCCGGGTGATCGTCGAGGACCGCCCATGAACACGATGGCCGCATCGCTGCGCCTGGCCCTGGTGGGAAACCCGAACTGCGGGAAGACCGCGCTGTTCAACCAGTTGACCGGCGGCCGTCAGAAGGTCGCCAACTACGCCGGCGTCACCGTCGAGCGCAAGGAAGGGCGCTTCGTTGGGCCGTCGGGCCGCGCCTTCCAGTTGCTCGACCTGCCGGGTGCCTACAGCCTCGAAGCGGCCAGCCCCGACGAGGTGATCACGCGCGACGTCTGCCTTGGACACTTTCCCGGTGAAACGGCGCCCGACGTGATCGTCTGCGTCGCCGACGCGACCAACCTGCGCCTGCATCTGCGCTTCGTGCTCGAAGTGCGCCGGCTTGGACGACCCATGGTCCTGGCACTGAACATGATGGACGCCGCGCGCCGGCGCGGAATAGCGATCGACGTGCAGAAGCTCGAAGCTGCGCTTGGCATCCCGGTCATCGAAACGGTCGCCGTGCAGCGTGGAGGTGCCGCCGCGCTGGTCAGCCGGCTTGATGGAGACATCCCGGTCAATTCCGCCAGCGCAACCGATGGCGACCTGCACGCGCAGGTGCGCAGCCTGATCGCGGATGCGGTGAGCATGCCGCGGCGCACGGCGGCGACGGACGATGCGATCGATCGCGTCGTCCTGCATCCCGTGCTTGGACTCGGCCTGCTCGCGCTGATCATGTTCCTGATCTTCCAGGCGGTATTTTCGTGGGCCGCGCCGCTGATGGACGGCATCGATGCAGGATTCGGCGTTCTCGGCGCCTGGGTCGGCAGCGGGCTGTCCTCGATGCCGCTGCTGCAAAGCCTCGTCGTCGACGGCATCTTTGCCGGCGTCGGCGGCGTCATCGTGTTCCTGCCGCAGATCCTGATCCTGTTCCTGTTCATCCTTGCGCTCGAGGAATCGGGCTACCTGCCGCGCGCGGCCTTCCTGCTCGACCGGCTCATGTACAAGGCCGGCCTGACCGGACGTTCGTTCATTCCGCTGCTTTCGAGTTTCGCCTGTGCGATTCCCGGCATCATGGCCACGCGCAGCATCCAGGATCCACGCGACCGCCTGACCACCATCCTGGTCGCCCCGCTGATGACCTGCTCGGCGCGCCTGCCGGTGTACACCTTGCTGATTGCGGCGTTCATCCCCCAGACCCGGGTCGCAGGCATCTTCAACCTGCAGGGCATCGTGCTGTTCACGCTGTATGTCGCAGGCGTGCTCAGCGCGCTTGGCGTCGCCTGGGTGATCAAGCTGATCCGGCGCGACAAGAGCGAGCATGCCCTGCTCATGGAACTGCCCTCGTATCGGGTTCCGCATCCGCGCGACATCGCCATCGGCCTGTGGGAACGCGCCACGATCTTCCTCAAGCGGGTCGGCGGCATCATCCTCTCGCTGACCATCATCCTCTGGTTCCTGTCGACGTTTCCCGCGCCGCCGGCGGGAGCCACCGAGCCGGCGATCAACTACAGCTTTGCCGGCCAGCTCGGGCACGGATTGCACGTACTGTTCGCCCCGATCGGATTCAACTGGCAGATCTGCATCGCCCTGGTCCCCGGCCTGGCCGCGCGCGAAGTGGCGGTCTCCTCGCTGGCTACCGTGTATGCCCTGTCCGGCAACGAGCAGGGCCTGCAGGCGATCGTCGCTTCGCAATGGTCGATGGCCACCGCCTTCTCGTTGCTGGCCTGGTACGTATTTGCGCCGATGTGCATTTCGACCCTGGCTACGGTCCGCCGCGAGACCAATTCATGGCGACAGGTCTGGATCATGGCCGGCTACCTGTTTGCCCTGGCTTACGTCGCATCCCTGCTGACCTACCAGATCTCGAGGTTTCTTGGCGCATGAACGCCCAACTGCTGCAGGACGTCCTGGTCACCGCGATCGTCGGCACGAGCACAGTCGTCGTGCTGCGCAGGTTGGCGCCGGCCAGGTTCCGGCGCATGCAGACCGGAATGGCGCATTTCCTGGGCCAGCCGCAACGCGGAGCGATCGCCCGGGCGATCGGACGCTGGCTGCAACCGGATGAGGCGCGCAAGGGCGCCTGTGGAAGTGGCCTTGGCTGCGGCAGCTGTTCAGGCTGCGGCCCGTCGGAAATGCCGGCCGGGGCGATACCGCTGGTGATTCGTCCCCGCCCGAAGCAGGGCTGAACAGTCCGGCGGGCTGCGCCCGGGTTCAGTCTTGAGCTGGGGTAGGGCATCGGCGGCAGGTTAGACTGCGCGCCATGAGGACGTACACGCTCCACCAGGGCAGCGAGCCGCTGCTGATCAGCCTGCCGCACGATGGCGAGGCAATCCCTGCCGCACTGGCGCCGCGCCTGACATCGTCGGCGCGACGGGTTCCCGATACCGACTGGCATGTTTCGCGGCTGTATGCGTTCGCGCGCGATCTCGGCGCGTCGATCCTCGTGCCCCTGCATTCACGTTACGTGGTCGACCTGAATCGTCCGCCGGACGACGTCTCGCTGTATCCGGGCCAGAACACGACCGGTCTTTGTCCCATCGTGCAATTTTCCGGAGAGCCGGTCTATCTGGATGGCCAGGAGCCCGACAAGGCCGAGGTCGAGGCGCGAATCGAGCAGTACTGGCGCCCCTATCACAAGGCGCTGGAGGCGGAGCTCGCGCGCATCCGCGACGAACATGGACGGTGTGTCCTCTGGGAAGGGCACTCGATCCGCAGCGTCGTTCCGTTCCTGTTCGACGGAAAACTTCCCGACTTCAATCTCGGCACGGTGGCCGGAACCAGTTGCAGCGCCGCGTTGCGCGACCGCCTGGTCGGCGTGCTCGAAGGCCAGGCGGACTACAGCTTCGTCGTCGACGGCCGCTTCAAGGGCGGTTACATAACCCGCCACTATGGCCGGCCGGAGCAGGGCATCGACGCGGTGCAACTGGAGCTGGCCCAGCTCAACTACATGGACGAGAGCTCGTTCTTCTATGACCCGGACCTGGCCGAACCGACCCGCTCGCTCATCCACCGGCTGCTCGAAGCCGCCCTGGAAGTGGAATAGGTGATTCGCGCTGCGCCGCCCTCGGCGCAGCCGCATGCGCTATCGGGCTTCCTGCTCGCCGCGTTCGGCGCCGTTGCCTTTTCGGGCAAGGCCATCATCGTCAAGCTCGCCTACCGCCATGGGGTCGACGCGGTCACCCTGCTGGCCCTGCGCATGCTGGTCGCCCTGCCATTCTTCGTGCTGCTCGGCCTGTGGTCGTCGCGGCATGGCCTCGAGCCCATGCGGATAGCCGACCGCTGGCGCGTCCTCGTGCTCGGATTCCTCGGCTACTACCTGGCGAGCTTCCTCGATTTTGCCGGGCTGGCCTATATCACGGCGACGCTGGAACGCCTGATCCTCTACCTCAACCCGACCATCGTCCTGCTGATCGGCTTCTTCGTCTTCAAGCGCCCGGCGACGCCGCGCCAGCTGTTTGCGCTGGTGCTCAGCTATGCCGGCGTGCTGCTGGCACTCGCGCATGACGCGGCGATCGGCGGCAGCAACATTGCCCTCGGCAGCCTGCTCGTCTTCCTCAGTGCCCTGAGCTATGCGCTGTACCTGGTCGGCAGCGGCGAGATCGTGGCCCGGGTCGGGGCCATGCGCCTGACCGCACAGGCGAGTACGGTGGCCTGCGTGCTGTGCATCGGCCAGTACCTGATCCTGCGCGCGCCGGAATCCGCCCTGGCCCTGCCGATCGAGGTGTGGTGGCTGTCCCTGCTCAACGGCACCCTGTGCACGGTGGTACCGGTGCTGGCGGTGATGATGGCCGTGTCCCGCATCGGACCGGCGACGACCGCGCAGATCGGGATGCTTGGCCCGGTATCCACGATCGTGCTGAGCCTGCTCGTGCTCGGCGAGCCGATGGGGCCCTGGCAGGTCCTCGGTACCGTGCTGGTGCTCGCCGGGGTCTACGTCGTGTCGCGATCAAGGGCCTGAAGCGGGGCCGCCGGACACTTGCGATCCCGGTGGACGGCGCGGCAGGAACCAGGCCAGCAGGCCGATCGCCGGCAACCATGCGCAGAGTCCATACACCGCCTCGATGCCGATTCGATCCGCCGTTTCGCCGAGCACGGCTGCGCCGATGCCGCCCATGCCGAAGGCGAAACCGAAAAACAGCCCCGAGATCGTGCCGGTCCGGCCCGGCACCAGTTCCTGCGCGAAAACGAGGATGGCCGGGAACGCCGAAGCGAGGACGAGGCCGATGACGACCGTCAGTATCGAGGTCCAGAGCAGGTTCGCGTGCGGCAGCAGCAGGGTGAATGGAAGCACGCCGAGGATCGACGCCCAGATCACGTAGCGCCGGCCGATGCGGTCGCCGACCGGGCCGCCGATGATGGTCCCGGCGGCGACCGAGCCGAGGAAAATGAAAAGGTGTACCTGGGCAACCTGCACGCTGACGCCGAATTTGTGCATCAGGTAAAAGGTGTAGTAGCTCGACAGGCTGGCGAGGTAGAAGTGCTTGGAGAAGATGAGCATGCCGAGCACGAGCAGGGCGACGACGACCTGCCGGCGCGTGAGCGCTCCCTGCTGGGCGTCGCGCTGGCCCGGGCGATGCACCAGGGGCAGCTGGGCCCGATACCAGCGCCCGATCCGCACCAGCAGGAAGATCGCGGCCATGGCGGCAAGGGCGAACCAGGCGACGCTGCCTTGTCCGCGCGGCATGATGATGAAGGCGGCGAGTAGCGGCCCGATGGCTGAACCGACATTGCCGCCCACCTGGAACAGCGACTGGGCGAGGCCATGGCGACCGCCCGATGCAAGCCGCGCGATACGCGAGGATTCCGGGTGGAAGACGGCGGACCCGGTCCCGATCAGGGCGGCGGCCACGAGCAGGACGGGAAAACTCGGCGCCTGCGAGAGCAGCAGCAGGCCGGCCAGGGTCGAACCCATGCCGATGGCCAGCGAAAACGGCTTCGGGTGGCGGTCGGTCAGCATGCCGACCAGTGGCTGCAGCAGCGAAGCGGTGAACTGGAAGGTCAGGGTGATCAGCCCGATCTGGCCGAAGTCGAGGGCGAAGGAGGACTTCAGCAGCGGATAGATGGCCGGCAGCAGCGACTGGATCATGTCGTTGAGCAGGTGGCAAAAGCTCAGGCTGGCCAACAGGGTGAATGCAGTGCCGGCCAGTTTCGTTGCGGGCGATTCAGCAGTGCCGCGGGCGGCGGCTTCGGCGGGGATTGACATGGCGGTGCAGGCACATCCGGTTGGGTTTGCCGCATTCGCCATCGGCGGGACGGCAGCCGGTGACAGGTCACCGGCGGACAGCGCATTATCCGCGAGTTCGCTGATTGCGCGCACCTGGTCCGGGCCGGAGTCCGCGGATCACCGTTCGCGGGGTCGAGGAAACGGAGGTTCGGCTGCTGGCCGCAACGGGCCGCGGCGATCGAGCGGTTAGGTCGCCATCGCACCTCGCCACCGCCATGAATAGAGCACATGCTCCACGCGCCGATGCTATTGGTGCAGGCTGGGCAGGATCCTGTCCGTCACGGAAGCGATGAGCAATGCTCAAGTATTCCCCAATCCGCGCCAGCGACCTGCGTGCCTACAATCGACTCGCCATCGACGCCACGATTGCGGTGACCGATCTGCTCGAGAACATGCACCACAACATTTCGCGGCTGCCCGGCGTGTTCGGCACGGCAACGCACGAGCCGGCGCGCGGCATCACCGGCTTCGTCTATCGCAGCGTGCGCGGCGTCACCCGCAGGGTCGGCGACGCAATCGATATCGTGCTGCACAAGGTGACGCCGAATTCCGCGTCGGCCTCCACCACGGTTTCGGCGCAGCGCGAAATGCTGGTGGCCGCCCTCAATGGCGTGGTCGGCGACTACCTGCTGGCCACGGACAATCCGCTGCGCATCACCATGAGCCTGCGCCGCGAGGGCAAGCCGCTTGAACTGAACCCCGCTGCGCTGGCGCAATCCGTCCCGGGGGCGACCGGCCGTATCGTCGTCCTCGCCCATGGACTGTGCATGAGCGACCTGCAATGGCAGCGCCGGGGCCACGACCATGGCGCCGCGCTGGCTGCCGATGGCGGCTTTACTCCGGTCTACCTGCACTACAACAGCGGCCTGCATATCTCGACCAACGGCAGGGAATTTTCGGCGCTGCTCGAACGCCTGGTCGAGGCCTGGCCGGTGCCCGTCACCCAGCTGGTGATCGTCGGCTACAGCATGGGCGGCCTGCTCGCGCGCAGCGCCTGCGAAGAGGCGCGCCGCTCCGGCAAGGCCTGGCTGGCCCATCTGCGCGACCTGGTCTTCATCGGCACGCCGCACGACGGTTCACCCCTCGAACGCGGCGGCAACCGGCTCGATGCGATACTCGATTCGAGTCCTTACACCGCGGCATTGGCGCGGCTTGGCAAGGTGCGCAGCGCCGGCATCACCGACCTGCGCCACGCCAGCCTGGACGACAGCGATTGGCACGACGGCGACCGCTTTTCGGGAAAGGCGGTCCGGCGTCCCGCGTTGCCCCTGCCGGAAGGCGTGCGCTGCTATGCGGTCGCAGGATCCGTGGCGAAGAAGCCGGGTTCGTTCGGTGAGCGCCTTGCCGGCGATGGACTGGTCCCGCTTGAAAGCGCACTCGGCCAGCACCGCGAACCGGGTCGCAAACTCGGCCTGCCCGAGTCGCGGCGCATGATCGCCTACGCCACCAGCCACCTCGGCCTGCTCAACAGCAGCGAGGTCTATGCGCAGATCCGGTCCTGGCTTGAGGCAACCGGGCCGGCTCCGGCGAAAAGCGCAACCGGCCGGCGCCGCCGGGCGGTTGCGGAGAGCGCGTGAAGGCGGCCTTCAGCCGATGGCGGCCAGCATGGCCTCGGCACCGGATACCTTGAACTCGCCGGGCGCCTCGACCTGGATCACCTTGACCACGCCGTCCTCGGCATAAAGGGCGAAGCGCTTGGCACGCTCGCCCATGCCGAACGCACTGGCGTCGAATTTCAGGCCGAGGGCTTCGGCGAATGCGCCATTGCCGTCGGCGAGCATGGTCAGGCCGGCGGGAACGTTCTGCTGCTTGGCCCAGGCATCCATGACGAACGCGTCGTTGACCGACATGCAGGCCACGTCGATGCCCCTGGCCTTGAATTCGGCGAATTTCTCGACGTAGCCGGGCAGGTGCTTGGCCGAACAGGTCGGGGTGAACGCGCCGGGAACCGAAAACAGTACGACCTTGCGGTCCTTGAACAGCTCGTCGGTGGTCACGGCCTGGACGCCGTCCTTGAGCGTGTTGAGGGTAGCCAGCGGGATCTTGTCGCCAATCTTGATGCTCATGGGGGGTCCTATCGTGCGGGGGCGGGAAAAAGGGGCTCATCATACGATGGCCTGACGGTGCGGCCTATGGCGACTACTTGAAAGCGCCTTGGCAAGCCCTACATTTCTGTCCAAGGCGGTGACGGGTCACCGCAAGCTAATCGAGGAGTACGGAAATGAGCAATACCAATGTTTCATCGTGGGGCGCGGGGAACGGCTTGCAGCACGACCTGCGCCAGGTCTTCGACCGCTTTTTCACCGGCGAGGATGTCGACCAGTCCAACGTCGTCACCAGCCAGTGGGCGCCGCGCGTCGACATCCGCGAGGAGGACAAGCGTTTCGTGATCGTCGCCGACATCCCCGGCGTGGATCCGGCCAACATCGAGATCAACATGGACAAGGGCATCCTCGCCATCCGCGGCGACCGGGTATCCGGATTCAGCGAAAACACCGGCAAGTTCACCCGCGTCGAGCGCTCGCACGGCACTTTCTACCGCCGCTTTGCCCTGCCTGACAGCGCGGACGCCGACAACATCAGCGCGTCGGGCAAGCACGGCGTTCTCGAGATCGTCATTCCCAAGAAGCCTGAATCAACGCCACGCCGGATCACGATCAATTCCTGATTCGGGGGGCAGAGTTGTCATAATCGACGGCCTGCGGCGGAAACCCCGTCGCAGGCCGTTTTGCTTTCTACCGGACCGACCATGCAATTCAAGGATTACTACGACACGTTGGGGGTCAAGCCCGACGCGACCGACGCGGAGATCAAGCGCGCCTATCGCAAGCTGGCGCGCAAGTACCATCCGGATGTCAGCAAGGAATCGGGCGCCGAGGACAAGATCAAGGCCGTCAACGAAGCCTATGAAGCGCTGAAGGATGGCGAGCGTCGCCGCGAGTACGATCAGCTGCGCGCCGGCGGGTATCGCGCCGGCGACGAATTCAGGCCGCCACCGAACTGGCAGAACGGTCGCGGCGCCGGCGCCGGTGGTTTCCAGGAGACCGATTTCAGCGACTTTTTCGAGTCGGTCTTCGGCCGGGGCGGCGGCGCGCGCGCGCATGCCGGGCCAAGGCGTGGCGGCGACCTGCAGGCGAAGATCCAGATCGACCTGCGTTCGGCCTTTACGGGAGGTCGCGAGCGCATCACCCTGCGCGATCCCGTGCAGGGCGAACGCACCCTCGAAGTGAAGATTCCGGCAGGCATCGAACCGGGTCGGCAGATCCGCCTGAGCGGCCAGGGCAGTCCCGGCATGCAGGGAGGACCGGCTGGCGACCTGCTGCTGGAGGTCGGCGTGCGCGAGGACAGCCGGTTCCGCCTCGAGGGCCACAACGTCATTTCGGTGGTGCCGATCACGCCCTGGGAGGCTGCCCTTGGCGCGACGGTGACCGTGCCGACGCTGGCCGGCGAGGTCGAACTGCGCATTCCGGCCGGCTCGGACAGCGGGCGCAAGCTGCGCCTGCGCGGCCGTGGCTGGCCAGGCAAGATCGCAGGGGACCAGATCGTCGTGCTCGAGATCCACGTGCCGAAAGCCGAATCCGACGCGCAGAAAAAGTTCTACGAGGACATGGCGTCGACGTTCGATTTCAATCCGAGGCGCTGAAAGGCCGGGAATGGAGAATAGGGAATCGGGAATGGAGAGACGACAGGCACGGCGTAGTGGGCTGAGGAGGTCGGCGAATTCCGCCAGATAGGCGCGCGCAAGGGCAGCTACCTGCCTTACGCTCGTTCGCTTCTACCTATTCCCCATTCCCCATTCCCCATTCCCCATTCCCGGCCCCTCAGGGCATATGCTCGTTGATCGCCTTGACCAGCTCTTCCTCGTTGATCGGCTTGGTCACGTAGGTCTTGGCGCCCTGGCGCATGCCCCAGACGCGATCGGTTTCCTGATCCTTGGTGGTGACCAGGATGATCGGGATGTGGCTGGTCTTCGGATCCTTTGCGAGAGTTCGCGTGGCCTGGAATCCGTTGAGATTCGGCATGACGACGTCCATCAGGATCAGGTCCGGCAGTTCGCGCTTGGCCACTTCGACGCCTGCCGAACCGTCTTCAGCAGTGATCACCTCGTGCCCCAGCTTTTCGGCGATACGCTTCAGGCCGATCAGTTGGGAAGGTGAGTCGTCGACGATCAGTACTCTCGCCATAAGTAGTTCCGTGATCCCCTAGGTGCCGGATGGCCCATGCATTCTAAACAGGACTTCGCCGCGCGACCAGCGAGAGTGGTCAGCCCGCCCGCACCACCGTGCGGCCAAATGACCCACCCGCCAGCATTTGCGGGAAAACTGACGGAAGTTCGTCGAACGACACTTCTTTGGTTGCGATCTTGTCAAGGTGCCGGGGCTTCCAGTCATCGGAAAGATGCTGCCATATGGCATCCCGGATGTCGCGCGCGGTCCCCGCCGAGGCGATGCCGAGCAGGCTGACACCGCGGATGATGAAGGGCATGACCGTGGTCGCCAGTTCGATGCCCCCGGCATTGCCGCAGATCGCGATGTTGCCGTAGGGCTCGATGACGCGGGTCAGGCCGGCCAGCATGTCGCCGCCGACGTTGTCGATAGCGCCGGCCCAATGCGCCGTCTCGAGCGGACGCTGGCCCCAGTACAGGTCCTTGCGCGCGATGCATTGCTGCGCGCCGAGACCGATCAGGAAATCGAACTGATCCACCTTGCCGGTGATGGCATGTGCCGCGTAGCCGGCCCGGCTGAGGATGTCGACGGCGAGCATGCCGACGCCGCCGGTGGCCCCGGTCACGACCACCGGTCCGAGTTCCGGCGTCTGCCCGTTCTGCTCCATGCGGAAGAGGGACAGTGCAGCGGTGAATCCGGCCGTGCCGAGAACCATCGATTCGCGCAGGCTCAGGCCCGTGGGCAACGGGATCGTCCACTTCGATTCCAGGCGGGCGTATTCGGCATAGCCGCCATCGCGCGTTTCGGACAGCCCGCAGCCCGTGCACAGCACCGCGTCGCCTTCCTTGAATGCCGGATCTCGCGATTCCGCGACATAACCGGCGAGATCGATGCCGCCGTTGAGTGGAAAGCGGCGCAGGATCTTGCCCTTGCCGGTCCCGGCCAGTGCGTCCTTGAAGTTGATCGAGGAATACGCGACCTTGACCAGCACCTCGCCCGGCGAGAGCTCTTCGGCGCGCATCTCCTCGACACCGGCCCGGTAGCCCTCGTCATCGCTGCGGATGCGGAAGGCTCGAAATGGTTTTTCAGTACTCATGCGCTGGACTCCTGGTTCCGCGTGGGAGGGGGCAGATGTCCCGTACCGGCAACATTCGCACACGTGGATCCCTCGCGTCGACCGCAGACACTGGTTTCAGTGTCGCCCGCTATTGTCGGGGGGCGGGGTGAGGCAATAGACAAGGCCGAAGGTTCCGGATCCCGTTTCGACGGCCATCCAAGGCCTGTCCGGGATGAGCGCATGGCTTTTGCTCTGGATCCCGGATGGACGGCCATCCACGGCCTGTCCGGGATGAGTCCATCGCTTTTGCTCTGGATCCCGGATCGACGGCCAT
>DAIMYT010000089.1:11584-13393 GCA_036734345.1 Dokdonella sp.
TCGCTTTTGCTCTGGATCCCGGATCGACGGCCATCCATGGCCTGTCCGGGATGAGCGCATCCTGCGCTCAATTGGCTTTGTGGATGGCGCGTTTGTCGACGGCGAGGGCCGCTTCGTGCACGGCTTCGCTCAGCGTCGGATGCGCGTGGACGATGCGCGCGAGATCCTCGGCGCTGCCCTTGAATTCCATCGCGACGACGCACTCGGCGACGAGTTCGGACACATTGGCGCCGACCAGGTGCACGCCCAGGATGCGGTCCGTTTCGGCATGCGCGATCATCTTGACCAGGCCTGCCGGTTCGTTCATGGCGACGGCCCGGCCGACCGCGGCAAACGGGAAGCTGCCGACCTTGTACGGGATGCCTTCGTCCTTGACCTGTTGCTCGGTCTTGCCGACCCAGGCGATTTCCGGTTCGGTGTAGATGACCCAGGGGATCGTGTCGAGGTTCACATGCCCGGGCTTGCCGGCGATGATTTCGGCGACGGCCATGCCTTCTTCGAAGCCCTTGTGCGCAAGCATCGGCCCGCGCACGCAGTCGCCCACGGCCCAGACGCCTTCGACACCGGTCCAGCAGTGCTCGTCGACCTGCACCCGACCGCGGTCGTCGAGCTTGACCCCGGTGCCCTCGCCGAGAACGCCATCGGCATAGGCACGACGGCCAACCGCGACCAGCAGCTTGTCGACGACGAGTTTCTTCTCGCCATCCTTGCCGGCATAGGTCAGGTGCACTTCCTTGCCCTTGACCTCGGCTTTGGAAAGCTTCGCGCCCAGTTCGATCTTCAGGCCCTGCTTGCCAAGTTCCTTGGCCGCCACCCTGGCGACGTCGGCATCGGCAAGCGCGAGGAAATCGGGCAATGCCTCGATCACGGTCACGTCGCTGCCGAGCCGCTTCCAGACGCTGCCCAGTTCGAGGCCGATGACGCCTGCGCCAATGACGCCGAGGCGCTTGGGCGTGCTTTCGAAATCCAGGGCGCCCGCGTTGTCGACGATCATCTTGCCGTCGAACTTCGCGAACGGAAGCTCGATCGGGACGGATCCGGTGGCGATGACGACGTTGGTGGCGCTCAGCGTGCTCTTGCTGCCGTCGGTTGCGGTGATTTCGACCTGGCGGTCCTTCAGCAGCTTGCCCTTGCCGGCGATCGGCTTGACCTTGTTGGCCTTGAACAGCATGTTCACGCCGCCGGTGAACTGCTTGACGATCTTGTCCTTGCGCCCAACCATCGTGCCGACGTCGATCGCGGCGCCCTTGGTCGTGATGCCGTGGACCTCGAAGCTGTGCTGCAGGTTCCAGAACTGCTTCGAGGAATCGAGCAAGGCCTTGGACGGGATGCAGCCGACATTGAGGCAGGTGCCGCCCAGTGCCGGCTTGCCGTCCTTGCCGATGAAGTCGTCGATGCAGGCGACGCTGAGACCGAGCTGCGCGGCACGGATCGCGGCGTGGTAGCCCGCAGGGCCCGCGCCGATGACGATGACGTCGTATTTTTCGCTCATTTTATTCGCTCACAACGGGAATGGGGAGTGGGGAATAGGGAATGGGAAAAGGCGAAGCGGGACAGCTTTAACCATTCCCTATTCCCCATTCTCCATTCCCGGATGTTGCCCGGAATCAGATTCCGAGCAACATCCTCTGCGGATTCTCCAGCTGGTTCTTGATGTCGACGAGGAACAGCACCGCGTCCTTGCCGTCGATGATGCGGTGGTCGTAGCTGATCGCGACATACATCATCGGCGCGGCGATCACTTGTCCGTTCTCGACGATCGCGCGCTCCTTGATCGTGTGCATGCCGAGGATGGCGCTTTGCGGCGGG
>DAIMYT010000090.1:0-5042 GCA_036734345.1 Dokdonella sp.
AAGGCCCTGCGCAAGCTGCGCCACCCGAGCCGCTCGGAACAGCTGCGCAGTTTCCTCGACCTCGAATAGTAGCGCTCCAGCAACAGCTTCGACGCCCGCCATCGCGCGGGCGTCGTCGTTTTGAGTTGAACCCGGTAGACTGCGCGGGGCTGGGACGTCACCGAGACCGCTGCGGGCGCTTGGCCATCCCGGACGACCGCACCCTCACCCCTTGCCCTCTCCCGGCGGGAGAGGGGGAGTGATCGTCGCGCTGCGCGCGAGCACCAGTTGGCATTATTCGGGTTAGGTATTCCCCGGCTCGCGTACCCTCACCCCTTGCCCTCACCCACGGGGCGAGGGGAGTGATTGTCGCGCGTTGCGCGACCGCGGAATTGTTTTGATGCGAGGGCCTATAGCTCAATTGGTTAGAGCAGCGGACTCATAATCCGTTGGTTCCAGGTTCAAGTCCTGGTGGGCCCACCAGTCCGGCCGCTGCGCGGCGATCCACGCGGAACGAAATCATCGAGCCATGGAAATCTTCAAGAAATTCCGCATCGAGGCGGCGCACCGGCTGCCGAATGTTCCGGAGGGGCACAAGTGCGCGCGTTTGCACGGGCATTCGTTCGAGATCGAAATCCACCTGCACGGCGATGTCGATGCGCGCCTCGGCTGGGTCTGCGACTTCTCCGACGTCAGCGCGGCGTTTGCCCCGCTCTACGAACAGCTCGATCACCACTACCTCAACGAGGTACCTGGCCTGGCCAACCCGACCAGCGAAAACCTGGCCATCTGGATATGGGACATGCTCCGGCCACGCCTGCCGCTGCTGTCCCGGGTGGTCGTCCACGAGACCTGTACTTCCGGCTGCAGCTACACCGGAAAGCCCGCCTGACCTCGAAGGATTCCGCGACGCAACACGGGAACCGGGGTTGGGAACCAGCCTATATACGAAGCTGTCTATCGTATTTCTCAATGGCAGGCCGGGCATACCCCAACAAATATGTTGCAACGCAACAAAACCCCTGCTAGAGTACGCTCACCCATTTACCCAGAGAGGGAATACCCATGTACGAGCAGATGAATTCGCAGTTCCTTTCCCTCGGCAAGAACTTCGCCGATGCCGCCGTCAAGGCCCAGAGCCTCGCCCTCGCCGGTTTCGAGAAGATTGCCGACCTGCAACTGAAGGCCGTCGAGAACCATGTCAACGCGTCCAGCGCGTTCTGGTCCGAAGCGTCCGAAGTGCGTGATTTCGAAAGCGCCAAGGCGATCTGGCCGAAGGGCGTGCAGCTGGCCAAGGAATCGGCCGAGAAGCTTTACAGCACGAACCAGGAAGTGCTGGGCCTGACCCTGAAGACCAACGAGCAGCTCGGCAACCTGATGAAGGGTTCGTTCGAAGCCACCAACGAAGCCGTGACCAAGCAGGTCAATTCGGTGAAGAAGGCTGCCTCGGGCAAGTAAGCCACGCAGCAGGGATCGGCGGCCGCGCTGACGCGCGATCCGCCGTCCCACGATCCACCTGAAACCGGACGGCTTGCCGTCCGGTTTTTTTTGCGCCTGGCACTGGCGGCCTGATTCGATTCACTGCAGCCGCACCGGCATGCGACACTCTCCCACCATGCCGCGCCTCACGATCACTGGCGGACCGCTCGCGGGCCAGCAATTCAGCTTCACCGATTCCGTGGTCATCGGCCGCGGCGCCTACTCTGACATCCGCATCGACGATCCGACCGTTTCGCGCCGCCATGCCGAAGTCCACTGCGGCGACGATGGCATCTGGCGCATCCACGACCTCGGCAGCGCCAACGGCATCCTGCACGGCGGCAACCCGATTCGCGGCGAACTGCTGATCGCGGATCGCGTCGAGCTCGTCATTGGCGAGGTGGCGGTCGAACTCGCTACCAGGGACCTGAGCGAGCCCGGGCATGGTGCCGGACAGGCATTTCCCCAGTTGCTCGACCGCCTCGAGCTGGTCGCCTGGATCTCGGCCTTGCCGGCGCGGCGTGAAGAGCCCGCCCTGCTCATCGAACAGATCCTCGATGCCGTGCTTGGCGGATTCGACGGATGCATCCGTGTCGGCCTGTTCGTCAACCGTCCCGGCAGCGCCACCTTGACGCCCTACGCCTGCCGCAGCGAAGGCCCAAGCGAAGACTGGCCATCGGGTGCGGGCATCGCCCAGGCGTGCCTTCGCCACGTCGACGGCGTCGCCGGTGGTGGCGCATCGCTGGAACCGCTGGGCGTGACCGATCCACCTGCCGGGATCCTCGCCGCGCCGGTCATCCTGGCCGGCGAAACCATGGGTGTCGTCATCGCCGAGTCGGAGCGTGCGGATACCTGGAACCCGATGGACCGCTCGATCGCGAAGGCCATCGCCAGCGTCATCGCCGGCCTGCTGGAGGCTGAGCGCAGCAGCCATCCTGCGCGGCGCGTGGCTGAGCGCGACCTGCTCCTTGCGCGTCGCGTGCAGCAGCATTTCCTGCCGCCATCGCAGATCCGGGTGCCGGGCTACCAGTTTGCCGAAGCGTATGTGCCGGCGCGCGTCGTCGGCGGCGATCACTACGATTATTTCCGCTTTGCCGACGACCGCATCGGCATGATCATCGCCGACGTGTCCGGCAAGGCGGTTTCCGCCGCCCTGGTCATGGCCCGCTTCGGCATGGGTGTGCGCCTGCTGGCCAGCCAGGCCGGCAATCCGATGGACCTGCTGGTGACGCTCAACGTCCTCCTGCTCGACGAGCTGGAGCCCGGCATGTTCGTTACCGCCCAGGCCATCGCCATCGACCCGGCGACAGGCGAGGTCGAAATCGCCAATGCCGGACATCCGTTGCCCCTGCTGCGCTCCGCGTCTGCCGAAGTCACACCGTTGGCGATCGATCCGGGCGCACCGCTCGGCGCCGACGCGCAGACGCGCTTCGGCCGCCAGACCGCGACGCTGGAACCGGGAACCTGCCTGTTGCTCTACAGCGACGGGCTCGACGAGGCCGAAAACGCGGAAGGCGTCCAGTTCGGGCTGCAGCGGGCCACTGCGGTGATGGCCACTGCCGCCGGGGCTGCCGACGTCCTCGCCGGGATCAACCAGGCGCTCGCCGAATTCGTCGGCAGCGCCGCCGCCGCCGATGACCTGACCCTGCTGCTGGTCAGCCGCGACGCAATCTGAGGGGTCTGGCGCAGCCCCGGATAGTCCTTTGCAGGCCGCCTTCCCGGCGACCGCCACGCGCCGATCCAGCGCCTGGTGGCTAGTTGGCGGCGGCGCCGAGCAGCGCGGCCACGCGGGCGACGAAGGCCGCTTCGGCCGCGCCTGCGTTCTTCCGGGGCGGGGGCGCGGAAAGCGGCCGCGCCGCCGCCGATGCCAGCGGATTCTCCTTGCGGGCGGCCGCCTTGTTGGTGCCGGCCAGGGCCGCATCGCGGCTGGAGAAGATCGCGAACAACTGGGTGAATCCGGCCACGTCGAAGACCTGGCGGACGGTCGGATTGAGTCCGGCCAGGCGCAGGCTGCCGCAGCCATCGACCTTCTTGCCGAGCATGAGCAGGACACGCAGGCCGGCGCTGCTGACGTAACCGACACCGGCCAGGTCGAGCACGAAACTGCTGGCGCCGGCATCGAGCAGGTCCTGCACGGCCAGTTCGAGATCCGCTGATGTGTCGGTATCGAGGCGGCCACCGAGGCTCAGCACGCGGACCTCGCCGGCGGCCTCCTCCTTGATCGTCAGCGCCACCTATGCCTCCCGGTTCGCAAGCGCCATCTATCCTTCCCGGAAGACGAACCGCGCCATGCCGATCTGCACGACATCCTCATGCCGGAGCAGGCGCTGCTGGATGGCTTCGGCGTTGACCCGGGTTCCCGACTTGCTGCCGAGATCGCTCAGCGTGTAGCCCTTGGAGTCGACCGTGACCTGGGCATGCTTGGCCTCGACACCCGGTCCGCCAATGCGGATCTCGTTGGCCGGGTCGGATCCGAGCGTGATCGGCTTGGGCGGCAGCGGAATGGCGGAACGCCCGGCCTCCGGGTTCTGCGGCACCAGGCGCGCGGTGCGCAGGGACATCGTCGCATTCGGCCCGAACGAGGGCCCCTTCGCATCGGCGCCGGGCGCTCCGGGCGGCAGCGGAACCTTGGGCGGCTCGGGCAGCTTCAGGACCTGCAGGATCTGCGTCTGCGCCGCCGGCGCTTCGCGCGGATCGGCGAACGCGGGGGGCGGCGGTGGCGCGGGCGGTGGCGGAGAATCCATCGCCGCCGGCATTTCCTGGGTACTGGCGGGTCCCGGGACGTCTGCGTGCAGCAGTTCATCTTCGCTGTCGAACACTTCGAGGAAACGCCCGCGCAAGGCTTCGCCCTGCTTGTGCGCGACCGCGCGTTCGGCCAGCGCGGTCTCGATCGCCTTCAGCCGCTCCTTGTATTCGGCGTCATCGAACTCGCCGAGCTTGCGGCGCAGTTCGATTTCCTGGCGGTCCAGCTTGACGGCCTCGTGCGCACTGGCGATCTCGCCAAGAGCACCGCGCAGCTTCGCATAGGATTCGCGCGCCTGCTGGCGCATCGGTTCGGCCTTGGCCTCGATCGTGGCCAGTTGCCTGGCATAGTCGGCATTCACGCGGCTGAACACGGCCGGATCGAAGTCGGCCTTGACGGACTCGAGCGCCTTCAGGCGTTCGCGCAGGACGTCGGCTTCCTCCTTGAGCGCCTTGAGGGCATCGATGACGCCGAGGTCCACTTCGGAAAGGGATTCGGGCAACTCGCGGGTGTTCACCATTTTTCGCTCTCCCAGCCGCCTCAGGCGGTAGCAAAATCGACTTCCACTGCACCAAACCTGAGCTTGTCGCCGGGCTTGATCGGCACGTCCACGCCGGTGGTCACACGAACATTGTTGACGAAGGTGCCATTGACCGTGCCGGTTTCCTCGCGCACGAAGTAGAGCTGGCCCTGACGCACCAGTTTGGCATGTCTGCGGCTCAGGCTGCGCGTGGGATCGACACCGCTCAGGTTGATCTCGGGGTCGATGCCTGCGGCAGGGTCCGGCCGGCCGACCAGGAATTCGGTCCGCGCCGGATCCAGCGCAAACGATTCGCCGGCT
>DAIMYT010000090.1:5052-13167 GCA_036734345.1 Dokdonella sp.
CCGCCACGGGACTTGGCGGCTGGCGCAACCGGTTCCGGCCCCTGCGCCGGCGCGGGCTTCGCCGCCTCCTTCGCTGGCTCCTTCGCCGGCACCTTCGGTGCGGGGGCGGGACGCGCAGGCGGCGCTTCCGGCGCCACCGGCTTGGCCGCCGCGGGCGCCGGCTTGCGCTTTTGCCGCGAGGATTCGGCGAGCGCGTCCGTCAGCTGCATCTCGCAATGCTGATGGCGCTGGGCAAGCTTGCGCATGATCGCGATCGCGATGCCGACGTTCTGGCCGAGCAGGTCGGCAAGCTCGGCGCGGTCGACCTTGAGCAGTTTCGCGGGTTCCCGGGTGATGGCGCTGGCGAACCGGGGCTGGTCCTCGAGCATGGACATCTCGCCGAAGAAGTCGCCGGGGCCGAGTTGCGCGATGGGTTCCTTGCCGCGTGCGGCGAGGACGATGTCGACAACGCCCGATTCGATGATGTACATCGTCTTGCCCGCATCGCCCTCGGCAAAGACCGTATGGCCGGCCGGCAGGTCGAGGGTGGAATCGGCAGCATTGCTCATCGAAGACGGACTCTGGCGCGACGGGATCTGGCTTTGGCTTCCGATTATGCCGAGCGGGCGACGCCAGCGGCAACCGCGCTGGAATCCGGGCGGCGAAGCGTCGGCTGAAGCGCCGCTGCCGAAATTCACCGATCCTGATGCGGCATATCGCCGCGTTACCCCGGCCGGGTCGTGCAGCTAACGCGTCGACTCGGTCGCCAGGCCGCCTGTTTGCCTGGCGACCCTGGCTTCAACGGAGAACTGCGGCGGCCCCGGGGGCCTGCCCTCGACGAGCGCCCGGTCCCGCCAGCGCCAGATGTACCCCACGCACCCGCTTTGTGTGGCCAGTGCCACCCACACGGGCGTCTGATTGGAGCAGATTCGCCGGTTTCGCGCTGCCGGGAGCGTTCCCGCAGGCGCCGGATTGACGCGGCTTCGTCTGTTTCCCGCCAGTGAGGGTGTTCTCTCAGGCGCTGGATTGACGCGGCTTCGTCTGTTTCCCGCCAGTCAGGGCGCTCTCGCGGGCGTCGGATTGACGCGGCTTCGTCTGTTTCCCGCTAGTGAGGGTGTTCCCGCAGGCGTCGGATTGACGCGGCTTCGTCTGTTTCCCGCTAGTGTTGGTTGCGGCTCGCAAAAGCCAGCTGATATCATTCGTCGGCTCAGCGGGCAGCGTTTTGGGCTCCCTGCCTGCAGCTTCATCGAGACTTTCGGACAAGACCAGGTGCGCAATTCCATCGCCTACGGCTGGCGGGTGGCGGTTCGCACCACGCTATTGCAGATCGGCGTGACCGTGTTGGTCGCCCTGGTCGCGTCGATTTTCGGTTTGCGGACCGGCCTGGCCACCCTCGCGGGCGGCGCCATCATCGCAATCGGGAACTGGCTGTTTGCAATGCGCCTGTTCGGGCGGGGAGTCGCGCCGGCACGCAATGCATTGCGCTCCGCCTATGCCGCGGAGGTATTGAAGTGGTTCTGGCTGTGTCTGGCGCTGTACCTGGCCATCGCAGTTTTCAAATTGCCGTTCGCCGGGTTGATCGCCGGTGTGCTGGCTGCACAGTTTTCATTCTGGATCGCCCTAATCGCAATCAGGTAGACCGATGGCAAGCGAGCACGCATCGCCGAACATGACCGAGTACATCAAGCATCACCTGCACCATCTCCAGGTTCAGGCGCCCGGTACCGAAGGCCAGTTCTGGCTGATCAACATCGACAGCATCTTCTTCATGCTGCTTGCCGTGCTGGTTTTCTTCTGGCTGTTCATGCGCGTTTCGCGGCATGCGACGGCGGGCGTGCCCGGAAAGCTGCAATGCGCGATCGAGATGATTCTTTCGTTCGTCGACGGCATGGTTCGCGAGACCTTCCACGGTCGCAGCAAGCTCATCGCACCGCTGTCACTGACCATTTTTGTCCTCGTGTTCCTGATGAACTTCATGGACATGATCCCGGTCGACCTGCTGCCGTGGCTCTGGGCCAGCGGTCATGAACTGACCGGACACGATCCCGCCCACGCCTATCTGCGCGTGGTGCCGACTGCCGACATCAACACCACGTTCGGCATGGCCATCACGGTTTTCCTGCTGATCCAGTACGTTGGCATCAAGCACAAGGGCCTGTTCGGCTTCTTCAAGGAGTGGTTCACGGCGCCGTTCGGTCCGTGGCTCGCCCCGTTCAACCTCCTCCTGCGCGTGATCGAGGAAGCGGTTCGTCCGCTGTCGTTGTCACTGCGACTGTTCGGCAACATGTACGCGGGCGAGCTGATCTTCATGGTGATTGCCCTCTTGACCCTGGGCGCATCACTCGAGCATTTCTCCACCTATCTGCTCGGCGCCGGCCAGATCATTGCCGGATTCGTCTGGACCGCGTTCCACATCCTCATCATCACCCTGCAGGCCTTCATTTTCATGGTGCTTTCGATCGTCTACCTGAGCATGGCCGCAGAGCATCACTAGTTTTTGCAATCATCCCTGATCGCGTGGATCAAAACGCGGACATCCTTGCCTGCATTTTTCAACTAACCGCTGTTCCCACTTTCATTCAACTTCAAGAGACACGGAGAGAACCATGGAAACCATCGCAAACGTTGCCCAGGTCGGCGACCTGCTCAGCATGACGGTCATCGCCGCCGCCCTCCTGATCGGACTCGGCGCACTCGGAACGGCGATCGGCTTCGCCCTGCTTGGCGGCAAGTTCCTTGAAGGCGCCTCGCGCCAGCCGGAACTCACCCCGATGCTGCAGACGAAGATGTTCATCGTCGCCGGCTTGCTCGATGCGGTGCCGATCATCGGCGTCGCCATCGCCCTGCTGCTGCTGTTCGCGAACCCGCTGCTCGCCACGCTTGGCGTGAAGTAATCGTCCACGAAACCCGGCATCCGCGCGGCGGCCACCCGGCCGCCGTCTCGCAGGAGCAAGATCAATGATTCCCAATATCACACTGGTGATTCAGGGCTTGGCGTTCTTCGCCGTGGCCCTGATCGTGATGAAGTTCATCTGGCCGCCGATCATCGCAGCCATTGAAGAGCGCCAGGCCAAGATTGCCGAAGGTCTGGCAGCGGCTGATCGTGCCCGTCAGGAACTGGCCGATGCCGACGCACGCGTGGCCGACGAGATCCGCAAGGCTCGCGTCGACGCCGTCGCCATCATCGACAAGGCGACCCAGCAGGCCAACCAGATCATCGACAAGGCGCGCACCGACGCGATCGTCGAAGGCGCCAAGCAGAAGGCGATCGCGGCCGCGGAGATCGAGAGCATGGCCCACCGTGCCCGCGAGGAACTGCGCAGCAAGGTCGGCGCACTGGCGATTTCCGGTGCCGAAAAGATCCTCAGGCGCGAGATCGACGCGAATGCGCACAAGGATCTGATCGAACAACTCGTGACCGAGATCTAGGCCCATGTCGAGCGCACTGACCCTGGCACGACCCTATGCACGCGCGGCCTTCGAACTGGCCCATTCGCACAAGGCGTTGCCGTTCTGGGCCGAGAAGCTGGCGTTCGCCGCGCAGGTCGCCAGCGACCCGCGCGTCGTGGCGCTGTTCGGCAACCCGCGCATCTCCCACGGCGAACTGGTTTCGCTGTTCCTGCCCAGCGGCGAGAAGGCGGATTCCGAATTCGGACGCTTCGTCAGCCTGCTCGTGGAGAATGGCCGCCTGCCCGTGCTGCCCGAAGTCGGCGCCCTGTTCGAGCAACTCAAGCTCGAATCGGAACACTCGCTCAAGGTACGTCTGCGCACGGCTTCGCGGGTAGAGCCGGCCGAGCTCGAAAAACTCGGTGCGGCACTCAAGCGACGTTTCAATCGCGACATCGAGCTGAGCCAGTCGATCGATCCGAAGATGATCGGCGGCGCGGTCATCGATGCCGGCGATGTCGTCATCGATGGCTCGGTGCGCGGCCGCCTGGCGCGACTCGAACAAGCACTTTCACACTAATTCGAACTTCGTAGGGTGGGCACTTGCCCACCGTTTGCGGTGGTGGCAAAGACCACCCTACATCGGGAAACGACAATGGCAACCACGATCAATCCGTCAGAAATCAGCGAACTCATCAAGCACCGCATCGAGGAGTTCAAGCTCACCGCCGACATGCGCAACCAGGGCACGATCACCAGCGTGTCCGACGGCATCGTGCGCGTGAACGGGCTCAACGATGTGATGTCCGGCGAAATGATCGAGTTGCCGGGCGACACCATCGCCCTGGCCCTGAACCTCGAGCGCGATTCGGTAGGCGCCGTGGTCCTCGGCAGCTACGAGCACCTGCGCGAAGGCGATACGGCCAAGACCACCGGCCGCATCCTCGAAGTACCGGTCGGCCGCGAACTGCTCGGCCGCGTCGTCGACGCGCTCGGCAATCCGATCGACGGCAAGGGCCCGATCAACGCCAAGCACACCGCGCCGATCGAGAAGGTCGCGCCGGGCGTGATCTGGCGCAAATCGGTCGACCAGCCGGTGCAGACCGGCTACAAGTCGGTCGACTCGATGATTCCGATCGGCCGCGGCCAGCGCGAACTGATCATCGGCGATCGCCAGACCGGCAAGACCGCGCTGGCCGTCGACGCGATCATCAACCAGAAAGAATCCGGCATCAAATGCATCTACGTCGCGATCGGCCAGAAGCAGAGCTCGATCGCCAACGTCGTGCGCAAGCTCGAGGAACATGACGCGCTCAAGCACACCATCATCGTTGCCGCATCGGCTTCCGAATCGGCTGCCATGCAGTACATCGCGCCGTACTCCGGCTGCTCGATGGGCGAATTCTTCCGCGACATCGGCGAAGACGCGCTGATCATCTATGACGACCTGACCAAGCAGGCCTGGGCGTATCGCCAGATCTCCCTGCTGCTCAAGCGTCCGCCGGGCCGCGAGGCCTATCCGGGCGATGTCTTCTATCTCCATTCGCGCCTGCTCGAGCGCGCCGCGCGCGTCAACGAGGAATACGTCGAGAAGCAGACCAACGGCGCGGTGACCAACAAGACCGGCTCGCTGACCGCCCTGCCGATCATCGAGACCCAGGCCGGCGACGTTTCGGCGTTCGTGCCGACCAACGTGATCTCGATCACCGACGGCCAGATCTTCCTCGAGACCGACCTGTTCAATGCGGGTATCCGCCCGGCCGTGAATGCCGGCGTGTCGGTGTCGCGCGTCGGTGGCGCCGCGCAGACCAAGATCGTCAAGAAGCTCTCCGGCGGCGTCAAGCTTGCCCTCGCCCAGTTCCGTGAACTCGCCGCCTTCGCGCAGTTCGCCTCGGACCTCGACGCGGCCACGCGCGCCCAGCTTGAGCGTGGCCAGCGCGTGACCGAACTGATGAAGCAGAAGCAGTACGCGCCGCTGTCGATCGCCGAACTTTCGCTGTCGGTCTACGCCGCGGAAAAGGGCTATCTCGACGATCTCCCGATCGCCAAGATCCTGCCCTTCGAAGCCGCCATGCACCAGCATTTCCACAGCAACTACGCCGACATGATGAAGAAGATCGTCAGCACCGGCGACTGGAACAGCGAGATCGAAGGCCAGTTCAAGCAGGGCCTGGATGAGTTCAAGACGACTGGGTCCTGGTAGGAGCCCTCGGGAATGGGGAATAGGGAATAGGGAAACGTGAAGGCACGGTTCGCCAGAATTCCGCTTTAACCCATTCCCGATTCTCCATTCCCGATTCCCCAAGCAAGTCCCGCAGCCGATTGATTGCTGCAACGACGAAAGTGTGAGGTAAACGTGGCCGGCGGCAGAGAAATCAAAACCAAGATCAAGAGCGTGCAGAACACCCGCAAGGTGACGCGCGCGCTGGAAATGGTCTCGGCATCGAAGATCCGCAAGGCGCAGGACCTGATGAAGGCCTCGCGTCCTTACGCGCGCCTCATGCGCCAGGCCATCGGCCACATCGCGCTGGCGAACAGCGAATACAAGCACCCGTTCATGGTCGAGCGCGCAGAAGTCAGGCGCGTGGGCTTCGTCATCGTCTCGACCGATCGCGGGCTGTGCGGCGGCCTCAACACCAATCTGTTCCGTGCCCTGCTCACGCAGATCCGCACGTGGCAGGACAAGGGCGTAGAAGTCGATCTGGTCTGCATCGGCCAGAAGGCGAGCTCGTATTTCCGCCGCCTCAAGGTCAACATGCTCGGCAGCGTCACCCACCTCGGCGAGAAGCCGCAGGTGACCGAGCTGGTCGGCGTGATCAAGGTCATGCTCGACGCCTACACGGAAGGCCGCATCGACCGTCTTTCGCTGGTTTACAACGATTTCGTCAACACCATGACCCAGAAGGCAACGATCGACCAGTTGCTGCCCTTGCCGCCCGGCGACGAGTCGCCGTCCACGCACGCCTGGGATTACCTGTACGAGCCGGATGCGCAGTCGGTGCTCGACCACGTGCTGACCCGCTATGTCGAGTCGCTGGTCTACCAGGCGACGCTGGAAAATCTCGCCAGCGAACATGCGGCACGCATGGTGGCCATGAAGAGCGCGTCGGACAACGCGACCAAGGCCATCGGCGAACTCACGCTCGTCTACAACAAGGCGCGCCAGGCCGCGATCACCCAGGAAATCTCGGAGATCGTCGGCGGCGCGGCGGCGGTCTGAAGTGCCGGGAAACGGGAATGGAGAACGGAGAATGGAGAATCGGCAAAGCAGCCTGCCGCTCTTGATCTTCCCATTCCCCATTCACCATTCCCCATTCCCCTAAATACATTCAAGCAGTTACGTGGAGTCACATAACATGAGCCAGGGCAAAGTCGTACAAATCATCGGCGCCGTCGTCGACGTCGAATTCCCGCGCGATTCCGTACCGAAGATCTACGATGCGCTGACCATCGATGGCATGGCGATCACGCTCGAGGTGCAGCAGCAGCTCGGCGACGGCGTGGTGCGCACGATCGCCCTCGGCTCGACCGACGGCATCAAGCGCGGCCTCGTCGCCAGCAACACGGGTGAAGGCATCAAGGTGCCGGTCGGCAAGGAAACGCTCGGCCGCATCATGGACGTGCTCGGCAATCCGATCGACGAAGCCGGCCCGATCGGCGAGAAGGAACGCTGGGTCATCCATCGCAAGGCGCCCGCCTATGACGACCAGTCCTCGAGCAACGAACTGCTCGAAACCGGCATCAAGGTCATCGACCTGATCTGTCCGTTCGCCAAGGGCGGCAAGGTCGGCCTGTTCGGTGGCGCCGGCGTCGGCAAGACCGTCAACATGCTCGAACTGATCAACAACATCGCCACCCAGCACGCCGGCCTTTCGGTGTTCGCCGGCGTCGGCGAGCGCACCCGCGAAGGCAACGACTTCTACCACGAGATGATCGAGGCCGGCGTCGTCAAGCTCGACGATATCCAGCAGTCGAAGGTCGCGATGGTGTACGGCCAGATGAACGAGCCGCCGGGCAACCGCCTGCGCGTCGCCCTGACCGGCCTGACCATGGCCGAGTACTTCCGCGACGACATCGATCCGGAAACCGGCAAGGGCCGCGACATCCTGTTCTTCGTCGACAACATCTACCGCTACACGCTGGCCGGTACCGAAGTGTCCGCGCTGCTCGGCCGCATGCCGTCCGCGGTGGGCTACCAGCCGACCCTGGCCGACGAAATGGGCCGCCTGCAGGAGCGCATCACCTCGACCAAGACCGGCTCGATCACCTCGATCCAGGCCGTCTACGTGCCCGCCGACGACTACACCGATCCGTCGCCGGCGACCACCTTCGCGCACCTGGACTCGACCGTCGCGCTGTCGCGTGACATCGCCAGCCTTGGCATCTATCCGGCGGTCGATCCGCTGGCCTCGACCAGCCGCCAGCTCGACCCGCTGGTCATCGGCAACGAGCACTACGACACCGCGCGCCGCGTGCAGGGCACCCTGCAGCGCTACAAGGAACTGAAGGACATCATCGCCATCCTCGGCATGGACGAGCTCAGCGAAGACGACCGCAACACGGTTTACCGGGCGCGCAAGATCGAACGCTTCTTCTCGCAGCCGTTCACCGTGGCCCAGGTGTTCACCGGCGCGCCAGGCAAGTACGTGACGCTGAAGGAGACCATCCGCGGCTTCAAGATGATCTGCGACGGCGAATGCGACCACCTGCCGGAACAGGCGTTCTACATGGTCGGCGGCATCGACGAGG
>DAIMYT010000091.1:0-851 GCA_036734345.1 Dokdonella sp.
CCGACCACACCCCAGCGAACCTTGCGCGTGCTCATGCTGCAATGCTCCAGGAAGGAGGATGGGGGAATTATCCGCCTGAATGGTGTCGATTTCCCTCGCGCGGCGTCGCTGCATCCCTGTCACGCAGGATGAGGCATGGCGACAGCCGCCTGGGCGAGAAGGAGACCGAGGAACGATCCGTTTGAAATCGGCAACTTGCGGGCCGCGGAGGCCCGCTGCGCCAGACGCGGGCCGCTGCCCCCCGCTAGACTCCGATCCGGGCAACCCTCCGAGGCTCCGCGGATGACGATACCGGGCGAGTCCATCTTCCTGCCGCTGCTGCTGCAGGTGTTCCTGACAATCATCGTCTACGTCGCGCTGGCCGTGGCGAAGGCGCGCGCGTCGAAGCAGGGCCTGGTCGTCCTCGAGCGCCGCGCGCTGCATGCCGATGCCTGGCCGGAGAACGTGCAAAAGATCAACAACAACATCCGCAACCAGTTCGAGGTGCCGGTGCTGTTCGCCATCCTCGTCGTCGTGCTGTATCAGCTTGGCGCGGCCGGTTTGCTCGCGCAGGCGCTGGCATGGCTGTTCGTCGCCAGCCGCCTCGTCCACGCCTATATCCACACCGGTTCCAACATCGTCCCCATCCGGCGCGGTGTTTTCATGTTTGGCTGCCTGGTGATCCTGGCCATGCTCGTGCTGGCTACGGAGGCGGTATTCAGGTGAGGCGCTCGCTCATCCCTCTGGCTGTGCCACGGCAGGCCTGCCGAACCGATCGCGGCGGGGGGCCGCCAATGCGGGAAACGATGATTCCGGGGGCCGCCGCGCCCCCCCCCGCCTCCCGGCCGGCCTCCTCGAGTTGCCGCGCCCCG
>DAIMYT010000091.1:861-13166 GCA_036734345.1 Dokdonella sp.
CGACGCTGGCAGTGTTCAGATAGGTCGCCCGGGGACCCGCTCGACGGGTTGCAACCATGCAGCTTCGGAGGGGTCCGCGTCCGGGCGGAGCAGGGGCGACTGCCGAGGATGTCCGACGCTGCCGCGACGCCCCGCCGCAACCGCCATCACACAAGCCCGTAACCCGATCCCGCTATACTCCGGCGGGTATGGCACGCCCAACCCTGAATCCCGCGCTCCTGCTGGCCCTGCTCCTGCCGTGCGCGGCGCAGGCCTCGAGCCTGCTCGATCGCCTGCTTGAGCAGGCGCCCGATGCGCCACCGCAGGTACTGACCCTGGCCCTCGAGGCACGCGATTGCGCGGCCGAACTCGGCGCGGCAGCGCCCTCGGCGCGGCTGGCCGTGGTCGACTATTCGCGCCCGTCGACCGAGCGTCGCCTGTGGTTGTTCGATCTGCAGACCCAGCGCCTGTTGCACGCCGAGTATGTCGCGCATGGCCGCGGCAGCGGCGAGAACTTCGCCCACGCCTTCTCGAATGTCGAAGGCAGCCACCAGTCGAGCCTTGGCCTGTTCCGCACCGAGGGCACCTATATCGGCGGCAACGGCTATTCATTGCTGCTGGATGGCCTGGAACCCGGCACCAACGACCGCGCACGCGAGCGCCGCATCGTCATGCACGGCGCCAACTATGTGGATCCGTTGCAGGCGCTGCGCCAGGGCCGGCTGGGCCGCAGCTTCGGCTGCCCGGCACTGCGTCCGCAGGTGGCGCGGGCGGTGATCGACGATCTCAAGGATGGCCAGTTGCTGTTCGCCTACTATCCGGATCCGGCCTGGCTCGCGCACTCACCGTACCTCAGCTGCTCGCGCCGCGTCGCGCAGCACGCCGCCACGCAGGATGACGCCGCGAGGCGACCCGCGGGATCGTGACCGCCCGCCAGCTCTTTCGCATTGCCCTGCTGTTCGTGTTGCTGGCCGTGGTGCCGGCGCGCGCTGCGCCAACGGAACCGAGCGTGCGTGATCTGCTCGAGCGACCCGGCCTCGTGCAACTGCCCGACGATCCCGACGAATTGTTCGATACCAGTGCCGTGCGTCGCTTCTACACGCAGCGCGGATTCCAGCCGGCGTGGACCGGGCCGGGTTGCCAGGCCGCGCTGCAGCAGCTGATCGGCGCGATCGAGAATTCCGAAAGCCACGGCCTGCAGGCGCGTGATTACCATATGGATGGCCTGCTCGGCCCCGGCCGCTGCGATGCCACGCGCGAATTGCTGGCCACCGATGCCTGGCTCGCGCTGGCCGCGCACCTGCACGCCGGCCGAGTGGATCCGCTCACCGTCGAGCCGAACTGGACCGCAACGCGGCCCACGATCGACGCGGTCGCCCTGCTCGAACAGGCCCTGGCCGAGGGCGATGTCGCCGGCGCCCTCGAGCGGCTCGCCCCGCATGACCCGCTGTATGCCGCACTGCGCGAGGCGCTGGCCCGCTATCGCGGCTATGCGGCGCGTGGCGGCTGGATCGGCATTGCGCCGGGACCATCCCTGCGCCGCGGTGACAGTGGCATGCGCGTCGGCCAGTTGCGCGCGCGCCTGCAGCTTTCGGGCCTGCTCGAAGCCGAACCGGCAAGCGGCATCGACTCCACCTTCGACGAAGCCGTGGAAAACGCGGTGCGCAGCTTCCAGCGTCGCACCAACCTCGAGCCGGATGGCGTGGTCGGCGCGCTGACCCTGATCCAGCTCAACCGCCGCGCAAGCAATCGCATCGACCAGGCGCGCGCCAACCTCGAACGGTTGCGCTGGTTGCCGGAAGACATGGGCCGCCGCCATATCCGCGTCAACATCGCCGACTACCGACTCGAAGCCTGGGCCGATGGCGCGGTCGAGCGCCTGCACCAGGTCATCGTCGGCAAGCAGTACCGCAGCACGCCGAGCTTCTCGGGCCAGATCACGCGCCTCGTGTTCAGTCCGTGGTGGGAAGTGCCGCGCTCGCTGGCGGTGAAGGACAAGCTGCCGCTGTTCCGCCGCGATCCGGGCGCGCTGGCGCGGTTCGGCTATGTCGTCATCGACCGCAACGGCAACGCCGTCGATCCCGCCGGCATCGACTGGAAGGCGCTTTCGGCGAACAACTTCCCGTACCGCCTGCGCCAGCGTCCCGGACCGAAGAACGCGCTCGGCGCGGTCAAGTTCCTGTTTCCGAACTCGCACGACGTCTACCTGCACGACACCTCGGACCCTGGCCTGTTCAGCCACGTGCGGCGCAGCTTTTCCTCGGGCTGCATCCGTGTCGAGTCGGCGCTGGACCTGGCCCAATGGGTGCTCGCGCCGATGCCCGAATGGACGCGCGAGCGCATCGATGCCGCGGCCGCCACCGGCGAGGAGGAGACCGTCGTGCTGCGCGAACCGGTGCCTGTATACCTGCTCTACCTGACCGCCGTATCCGATGGCAACGACGGCGTGCGCTTCATCGACGATCTCTACGATCGCGACCCTGCCCTGATCACCGCACTCGACCGCGCCCCGCCAGTGCTGACGCACTGACCATCGGCTCTACCGGGGTCGGCTCTACCGGGGCACGCAGGGTCCCTCGCTGCAGGTAACTGCCCAATGCCGCGAAAATGGCAGCGGCGGGATCGCCGCGCATGGGCGCTTGCTAAGATGTCCGCATGGACGATGACGCGGTCTTTCGTGCACAGGGACTCACCAAGGTCTATCACATGGGTGATGTCGACGTGCACGCGCTGCGCGGCGTCGATCTCGACCTGCGGCGCGGCGAGCTGGTCGTGCTGCTCGGCCCGTCGGGCAGCGGCAAGTCGACCCTGCTCAACATCCTCGGCGGACTCGACGTGCCGAGCGCAGGGCATGTCTGGTACAACGGCCAGGACCTGACCACCGCCAGCGAACGCGAGCTGACCCGGTTTCGCCGCCAGCATGTCGGTTTCGTCTTCCAGTTCTACAACCTGATACCGAGCCTTACCGCGCGCGAGAACGTGGCGATCGTCACCGAGATCGCCGACGACCCGATGACGCCGGAAGAGGCGCTGCGCCGTGTCGGGCTCGCCGACCGCATGGACCACTTTCCCTCGCAGCTTTCCGGCGGCCAGCAGCAGCGCATCGCGATTGCGCGCGCGATCGCCAAGCGCCCGGCGGTGCTGCTGTGCGATGAACCGACCGGCGCGCTCGATTCCGCCACCGGCGTGCACGTGCTGGAAGCGATCGAGACGATCAACGCCACCCTCGGCACGACGACGGTGGTGATCACGCACAACGCGGATATCGCACGCATGGCCCACCGCGTGCTCCATCTCGGCGATGGCCGCATTGTCAGCGAAAAAATCAATGCCGAGCGCACGCCCGCGAGCGAGCTCACCTGGTGAGCGCACTCGCGCGCAAGGCATTGCGCGATCTCTGGCACCTGCGCGGCCAGGCGCTCGCGATCGCACTCGTCATCGCCGCCGGCATCGCCAACCTGGTCATGGCCCAGTCGACCTACGAATCGCTGCAGGAGACGCGCGAACACTTCTACCGCGAATACGCATTCGCCGACGTGTTCGCCTCGGCCAAGCGCGTGCCGCAAACGGTGTCCGCGCGCATCGCCGCGATGGCCGGCGTGCAGACCGTGCAGACGCGACTGATGGCGAGCGGCAACCTGCACCTGGCCGGCTTCGACGAACCGGTCCGCGCGCAGTTGCTCTCCGTGCCGAAGGAGGGCGGGCAACCGGACCTGAACCGGCTCTACCTGCGCGCCGGGCGCCTGCCCCTGGCCGATGGCCACCATGAAGCCGTGATCGGCGAGGCATTCGCCAGCGCACACGGATTGAAGCCGGGCGACGCGGTCGAAGCGACAATCTATGGCCATCGCGAACGGCTCGACATCGTCGGCATCGCGATCTCGCCCGAGTATGTCTACCAGATCCAGCCGGGCGCGACGTTTCCGGACTACCAGCGCTTCGCGATCGTCTGGATCAACCAGCGCGTGCTGGAATCCGCGCTGGACATGCAGGGCGCCTTCAACAGCGTCACCCTGCGCTTGCGGCCAGGCATCGACCCGGCCGGGGTCATCGGCGAGCTCGACCGGCTGCTCACGCGCTACGGCGGGCTCGGCGCCTATGCGCGCAAGGACCAGATATCCAACCATTTCCTCAGCGAGGAACTGCGCCAGCTGCAGATGATGGCCAAGCTGTTTCCGATCATCTTCCTCAGCGTCGCCGCCTTCCTGCTCAGCGTGGTGATGACGCGCCTGATCGACACGCAACGCGACCAGGTCGCCATCCTCAAGGCGTTCGGCTATTCCGGATTGGAGATCGGCCGGCATTTCCTCGCCATCGTCGGTGCGATCGCCGCGATCGGCACGGTGCTCGGCATCGCCGGCGGTGCGTGGCTCGGCAGCCTGCTGGCCGGGATCTACCAGGAGTTCTATCGCTTCCCGTTCCTCGACTACCACCTCAGTGCGTTTTCGATCACGACCGGTGTCGTCGTCGCAATCGTTGCATCGTTCATCGGCGCGTGGCGCGCGGTGGTCAAGGCAGTGCGCCTGCCGCCCGCCGAGGCCATGCGGCCGCCCGCGCCGGGTCGATTCCATCCTTCGCTGCTCGAGCGCATGGGCCTGATGCGCTTCCTCAGCCAGCCCAATCGCATGATCCTGCGCAATATCGAGCGCCGGCCGTGGAAGGCGACGCTCAGCGTGATCGGGCTGGCGCTGGCCTGCGCGATCATGATGGTCGGGCGCTTCCAGGAAAACGCGATCAACCGCATGATCGACGTGCAGTTGCGCCTGTCCGCGCACCAGGACATCAGCGTCGACTTCATCGAGGCGACTGCGCGCGCCGCCCTTTCCGAACTGCGCGCACTGCCGGATGTCCGCGCCGTCGAGCCGGTGCGCGCGGCTCCGGTGCGCTTGCGCCACGCCAACTACAGCTACCGGACGGGCCTGTCGGGGCTGGCCAGGGACGCCTCGCTGCGGCGGCCGGTCGACGCCCTGCTGCAGCCCATCACGGCGCCCGCGCATGGCGTATTGCTCACCGACTACCTGCAGCATTTGCTCCACGTCGAAGTCGGCGACCTGCTCGAGATCGAAGTGCTGCAGGGTCGCCAGGCGCACGTCGAGGTGCCGGTGGCCGGGTTCGTGCACGAGTACATCGGTGCGCAGGCCTACATGGATCTCGACGCGATGAACCGCCTGCTCGGCGATGGCGATGTTGTCTCGGGCGCGCTGCTGGCCGTCGATGGCACGCCCGGCCAGGATCTCTTCGCGCGACTTGACCGACGTCCGCGCATTGCCGGTTTCAGCGAACGCAAGGCGGATATCCAGAGCTTCTACGACACGATGGGCGAGAGCCTGCTCGTGTTCACCTTCATCTCGATGCTGCTCGGCGGCGTCATCAATTTTGGCGTCGTCTACAATTCGGCGCGGATCGCCCTGTCCGAGCGTGGCCGTGAACTGGCCAGCCTGCGCGTGCTCGGCTTCACCCGGGGCGAAATCGGCCATATCCTGCTCGGCGAACTGTTCACGCTCGTCGCGGTTTCCATTCCACTGGGTTGCGCCGCCGGCTGGGCCTTGTGCTGGATCATGGCGCGGAACCTGCAGTCGGACCTGTTTCGCGTACCCCTCGTGCTGTTGCCGAGCACGTTCGCCTTCGCCATATTGACGATGGCAGGCTCCACGCTGATTTCGGCGATGATCGTCCGGCGCCGCATCGCGCGGCTGGATCTCGTCGCCGTGTTGAAGACGCGCGAGTGAACCCGGAGAACATGATGCAACGATGCGCTGGATACCGGACGTGAAGGCGATGAACGGAAAACGCATCGCCTGGGTGGCTGCCGGCGCCATCGTCATCCTCGTGCTGTTCCTCGCGCTGCGTGGCGCGTCCGTGCCGGTGGACGTTGGCGAAGTGCGCATCGCCCCGTTCACGCAGAGTTTCGAGGAGCAGGGCAAGACCGAGCTCAACCATCGCTATGTGCTGGCCGCGCCGATCGCCGGCACGCTGCGGCGGATAGATCTCCAGCAGGGCGATCCCGTGCATGCGGGCGACATCGTCGCCGAAGTGGAACCCTCGCGCGCCGCATTGCTCGATGCGGCCACGCGTGCGCGCCTGACGGCCGAGTCCGCGGCGGCGGCGGCCGATGCAAGCGCCGCCGGTGACCGCGTCGCCGCTGCGCAAGCCGCCAGTGCGCTGGCCCGTTCGGATCTGCAGCGCATGCAGGGCATGCGCGAGAGCGGCGCCATCAGCGCCGCCGCATTCGATGCGGCCAGCAGCCGCGCGGAGCAGGCCCTGGCGAACCTGAAGGCCGCGCAGGCCGACCGCCGCGCCGCCCTGCAGCGACGCGAGTCGCTGTCGGCCCTCCTGGTCCAGCAGGGGCAGACCGGCGGCAAACCGATTCCGCTGCACGCGCCGATCGATGGCGTGGTCCTCCATCGTTACAAGGAAAGCGCGGTGCCCGTGATGGCCGGTGAGGCCCTGCTCGAATTCGGCGATCCGCGGGATCTCAACATCGAAGTCGACACGCTGTCCCAGGATGCTGTCGCGCTCGAACCGGGAATGTCCGCGCGGATCCTGCGCTGGGGTGGCGACGTCCCGCTCGAGGCGCGGGTCAGCCGTATCGAACCGGGCGGCTTCACGAAGATCTCGGCGCTCGGCGTGGAAGAACAGCGTACGCGCGTGCGCCTCGATTTCGTCTCGCCGTTCGAACAATGGAGCCGGCTCGGCGACGGCTACCGGGTCGAAGTCGAGTTCGTACTCTGGCACGCCGAGGCCGTGCTGCAGGTACCGAGCAGCGCGCTGTTCCGCGACAACGGCCAATGGTATGCCTACCGCATCGACAACGGACGCGCACGCAAGGTCCAGGTCGGGATCGGCCGTCGCGCGGCAGCGGCCACGGAAATCCGCAGCGGGCTCAAATCCTCCGACCAGGTCGTCGCCCACCCCGACGACCGCATTGCCGACGGCACGCGGGTCGCGGTTCCCTGAACGGCCCGAAAACGGGGGGAAGAGGAGTCTTCCGGCGGATTCTTTCAGCGCGCCACGGCATCCACCGATGGGCGTGCTGGAGGCAGGCCGCGGGCCGCCCGGCACCCTTTCCAGCCGCGTGGCGCCTGCAGCGCACCCCGCCAAAGGCAGGAGTATGATCGGCGCAACCCGCGAAAATCGCTGCTGGCGATGCGGGTTCTGGAGGTTCGTCATGTTCACGTCCCTGACGCCCCGACTGGTTCTTGCTGTCGGTATCGCGCTGGCTTTGCCGGCCCATGCATCCGGGGTCGCGTTGTCCGGGCCGGATCCGGACGCCGCGGTGCGCGGCTATCAGTCGACCAGCCTGGCCTCCGGCGAAGCCGACGCGTTGCGCCGCAAGGTGCTGGTCCAGTGCGGCCTGATCGGCTCGCGCAACCTGCTGCCCTGGTACTTCCATTTTGCCTATGCGCAGGCCTTGCTCGACGCCGGCGACACGCAGCGCGCCGTGGTGGAACTGAGCGAATCGATCAACCTGCGGCCCGAGCCGCGCGCACGCAAGCGCACCTACGGCATGTGGTTCACCGACTACCTGCCGTACTTCCAGCTGGCCGAAGCGCACGCAAAGCTCGACAACTGGCCCTGCGCCGAACACGCGATGCAACTCTCGCAGTCCATGGGCGAAACCGCATCAGGGCGCATCACCCCGCAACGCATCCGCGCATTGCAGGAGCGCATCGATCGCCACGTCGACGAGGTCGGCGCCTGCAATATCCGCGATTACCCGTAGGCGAACGACTCGCGGATGCGGAAGGGAGGCCGGGTGCCTAAAACGGGTTGGAGCGGAGTGCTCCCTTTGAGCCGATTCCGGGCCCGCGAACGGCTGCGAATCGGAGCCTGCGCCGGGCCATCGCAGCCGTGCATGGCGGTCTGCTTGCCACATGGTGGATCTTCTGCGCGTGGTGTCTTTCGCTCGGCGCGCAGCGTGCCTGGGGCCTGGTCCCTCTCGATGCAGATGCCGGCTATCAGCTTTTTCCGATCGACCGGATAGTAGTGGGTGCCGCGCAGGCGCTCGGACTGGCATGCATCGGCAGCATTTCCTCGGCCGCGCTGTCCTTGCTGCTGCTCGGCCTTGTCGGTGGATACACATGTTCGGCGATCGGGCAGCTGTTGCGGATTGATCAGCATCGGTTGTCCCGCCGCGCTTTGCTGGATACAACTCGCCAGATCGGAAACGCGCTGGCCTGGATGGCTCCAGTCGCGATGCTATTGCTTGTAATGGCGCTTTTATACAGTGATGGGCAGCCCGCCTGGCTGACGCCAGCTATGTGGGCGATTGGTCTGCTGCTGGTGTTGCTCGCACCCTTCCTGGTGCTCGATCATGCGCTACTGAGCGGGCCAGGCAGTCGTCGGTGGCATGTCGGCTGGCCCGGTTGGGGTGCGCTGGGTACCGCGATCGCCGCATTGATCGCATACGTCGCAATTGATCTGGTCACGCAACTGGCCTTCCTGTCGGGCGGCATCACCGCGCAGATTCTCTTGTCACCACTGCGGTGGATCCTGGATGCGGCATTCTGGGCTTTGTTCTGTGCCGCCTGGGTCGACCGCCGGAGCATTCGGGATCTATGGACACAACGGGGGGTCGTGCTCACCGGATCTCGTCTCGGGTCATTCATCGCACTGGACATCCGGCTGGGCGTGCTGGTCCTCTGGCTGATGCCGGTCGCGTACGGGATTCTGCTCAATCTCGTCTTCGTGCTGCCCCAGATCATCCATATGATCGAACAGGATGGCAGCGATATTCCGCTTTCGATCAAATGGCTGCTGACATGGCGCGGGAATCTGTTCATTCCCGTGTTCGCGCTGAGCCCCCTGATCGTATTCGCGCACGGTCGACTCTACGTGCTGCTCAATGAGAGCGAGGGAATGCCGCAGAACGATGCGACTTCCTGAGGAACCGGTAGCGGCGATCTTGCTTTGACGTATAGTTCCACTAAAGGCTTGCAATAACATCTGCTACCTCAAGCCGGCTCGCCTGCCTGGATTTGCGTGGATGATCGGCCTGCGCGGGTGCCCCGGAATACTCGGCGACAAGCTGGCATGACTCGACCACGGCGTGATTCGGAAATCAGGGAACGAAAATCATGGCAAGACATGCGCTTCTCCTGCTGATGGTCCTGTTTGCAGCCAATTGCGTACGCGCCACGCCCTCCCTCGACGTGATCGAGCTGGTCAGAAACCGGGATTTCAACTCGCTCGAGGCGCACTTCAACGCAATCCAGTCCAGCTTCGAGCAGGGCAAGACAGACGAATACGCATTGCTTGATTCCTTCCGACCGTTCTACACGCGGACTGACGTACTGTCGGACGAACTGAAGGAATGGACGGACGCCCATCCCAAATCCTATGTTGCCCACCTTGCGCGCGGTACCTACTACCGGAAGCTCGGCGAGCTCAACCGCGGGACTTCGGTCTCCCGCGAAGTTCCGCGGGCCGCGATGAATTACATGGACCAGGTGTTCGAGATATCGGAGAAGGAACTGACAACCGCGTTGCCGTTGCGTCGCAACCCCTATCTGGCCGTCCTCAATCTGTTGAACATTGCCCGCTATAGATCCGACACCGTGGCTTCGGATCGATACCTCGCCGAGGGAAACAGGTTGCTGCCGGGAAACATGCTGGTACGCGCACGCTATCTCGACCATCTGAAACCCCGATGGGGCGGCTCATATGCCGCAATGGCCGCATTCGTCCAACGCAGCAAGTTGGAAGGCGTAGACGCAGCCAACCTCGGCTTGCTCTCGGCAATGATCAACGACGACAAGGGGTTCGTCGCACAGACCAATGGCAATCTCGAACTGGCTGTCGCAACTTACAAGCTGGCGCTTTCTCAAGCGGAACACGCAAACCCGAGACTGCAAAGGGACTATCTCAGCGCCGCCACCTTTGCCTGTCAACGCGGTGCGCTGGGATCAGTTCGATGCCCGTGAATGGCGGAGGTCGCAGTCCAAAGTGCGGACGCAGCGAGCATCCGACTTACTCGGTGTGTCAATCCAGTTGAGCTGCGGCGTGGCGCTGGCCGGCAGCCCGCACTCAGGGCACTTCGAAGCCGTCCGCAAAGATCAGGTCGGCGCTCACCGTGATCGCGACATGGCCCAGGTTGGAGTCGGTCGCACCGTCCCAGGCCGCGAAGGTGAAGGCGTCCGCGCCGCTGTAGCCGGCTTCCGGGAAATAGGTGGCCGTGCGGCCGGCCAGTCCGGCGGTGCCATGGGCGGGTTGCGAGACGACGCGCAGGGTCAGTGTGTTGCCGTCGCATCCTGGACCACGGCGGGATGATTGGGATTGGCATGATCGTTCGATGGGCCGCTGTGGCAGTTGTAGCAGCCGATGCGGAATCCGGGCCAGAAATGGCGGGTTCCAAATTCCGTACTCAAGGTACGGTCCGCCTTGCTGTAGGAAAGCACGGTGCCGCGATAATCGGTGCCGTGGCAGGCGCGACAGGCCTGGGCCGAACCTTGGGCCGCATCCGCGTGGTCGCCAATCCAGCTTTGGCCGACCGGGTGCATGCCATGCGGACCGCCACTGACCGTGTTGGGTTGCGAGGCATGGCAGGCGACGCATTCGACCAGCGTGCCGGCATGTCCCTGCAGGGCGATGCTCTGCAGGTTGTCGTTCAGATGGGAGCTCGGAAACACGGCATGGGTCGAGCCATGGCAGACCTCGCACTTGAGGTTGCCGTGACCGGCGGAGAACCGGTACAGCGAGAAGCCGGGCAACGGCACGTCGGCATTCGTCGCAAAGAGCGGATCGACCGCGACGCGTCGCTCGCCATTGGTATCGAAGACGCTGGTGTAGCGGATCTGGCCGTTGTTGCGGGTAGCCGGCCCGGTATGGCAGTTCTGGCAGCTCGGTTCGTCGAGCCAGCCTTCGCGCCCGCTCGCGCCGACCTTGCTCATTTTGCCGTGGCAACTCTGGCACTGCATCGCAACCGAGCCGTCGGCGGCGACCGCATTGCCCATCGCACCGCGCAGGCACTTCGTGGTCGAGCCCGGGTGGCAGCTGTAGCAGGCCGAGCGATTGGTGCTGTCGTCGAGGAGCAGTCCGGTCGACGGATCGGTGACGTTGGCGTGCAGCGAGTGGATGGCAGTGGTCAATGGAGGCACGCCCGCAATTCCGACGGTTGGCAGCGCATTGGAGGCGTGGCAGGTCGCACAGAGGATCGGCTTGCCATCCACGCTGACGGTCGGATAGAGCCCCGCCGGGTTGTAGCCGAACTGGACCAGCATGGCGGCATAGTCCGGGTCGGTTCCGCGACGCTCGTCGTGCAGGCGGATCGCGTTGAGCCGATAGTCGCGCTCGGCATTCGGATCATTGACCCAGCCGGCGGCGGGTCGCGCGTCCGGCCCGCTGCCGGAGGCGTGACAGGCCTTGCACGTCATCTCGTCGGACACCGGGGCGACGATGTCCGTGGTCGCCAGCACGGCTCCGCCGCCGCTGCTCGCGGTAATGCGGAATACCGGATAGGTGTTCGGCGCGTGGCTGTCGTCATAGGGCGTCAGCGGAAGGCCCTCGGCCACCCACCAGCCGTTGGCGCTGTCGTAACTCATGGGCTGCGGCGTATTGAGGGCGCCCGGCATCATCACGCCGGTCAGGCCCGTGTCGGCAGGCAGCGGCGCCAGCAGACCGAACAGCGACTGTGCGTGGACCCAGAAATTCGACTTTCCGATCGAGGTCGTGTTGATCGACCCGGTCGGATCGGCTACGGCCCGGTAGGTGACGACGACGCCGGAGCCGGGTGTGATCAGATGCCCCGAGGGATCCATCAACTGGGCGTGGATGGTGTTGTAGGGCGGCAGGATCGAGAGCACCGAATAATCGGAATCCATGCAATGCATGCCGAGGTTGTTCCAGCCGGCGACGGTCCAGCCGCCATTGCCGGCCGCGACCGGGTTCGCGGCGCAAACCAGCGACAGGACAAGGGGAACGAGTGCGATGCGGGGAACCATGGCCGACTCCGGCAGGAGGCGAGGCTGCGCCTGCAGTCTCCCGACCGTAGCAGCGCCCGTTGCACTCCACTTGATCCAGATCAAATACCCTATGGGGTATGCCTTTTGTTTCGGATTGGTTCAGATTGGGGCGCCGCCAGGCAGAGGATGGGTTGGGTTGAGTCACCTTGTGGCCTGCGTCTGGCCGCTGTGCAGCTCGAAGCAAACCAGTGTGGTCCCCGCGAAGGCACGAGCGGAGTACGCTCACAGCCGATCGCGACACCGGACCGATCGACACCGCCCGCCGCGAAAGCGATGCCCTGATCTTCTACCGCATGGAGAAACCCGCATGACCCGACCCAGGCTGACCTACTTCGACGCGCCGGTGAGCCGTGGCGAGGAATGCCG
>DAIMYT010000092.1:0-13162 GCA_036734345.1 Dokdonella sp.
ATGCCGTCGCTCGCATGCAGCAGGTGTACCGCCACGTCGACGCTTTCGGCCAGCGCATCGGATCAGTGCGCGTCCCGCGCGGCGTCGAGCGGGGAGTCCGGGGCAGCCGCGGGGGCGGCGTCTTTCGCCGCCGCCTTGTCGCCGGTCGCGACAGGCGCGAGCACGGCATCGGGCTTGAGGTGCAGGGCCATGATTTCCCAGCCGCTCTTGGCCTGCGGTTCGGCATTCGAGGTGAACGGAACCAGGCGTTTTTTCGGACTGATGGCGAACAGCGGGATGGCCAGTCCCTCGCTGCGCGCCTTCATGTCGGCAAGCGTGTAATTGTCCCTGAGCTTGCTGGTCTTGATCACCGCGCCACTGTCGAGCGCCTTTTCCAGCGCGACATCGTCGATGCGGTCGTCGAACAGCCAGGGCATCTTGAGGCTGCCGGTCAGGGTCATCTTGGCCTTGTCGTGGTCTTCGCTGGTACGCAGGGCGAACACGCCATCGGTGCCGAGCTCGGACCGGTAGTGCAGGCAGGCCAGGGTGTTCTGCGCAGGCCGGTTGCTCATCGCCAGCAGGCGGGCGACGCCCGTGAAATCGAGGTGGTGATCGGCATGGTCGGACACGATGCTGCCGAAATAGGTCTTCAGTCCGGCCATGCGTGCGCGGCGCAGGGCATCCCAGTTGCTGTCGGCCAGGGTGACGACGTAGCCGGACTTCTGCAGCGCCTGGCCAATGGCGACCGGCACCGCGCCGGAACCGACGATGATGACGCCGAGTGGCTGCTCCTCGGCCAGTTTCCAGCGCAGGGCCAGGCGGCGTGCGGTAAAACTCTGGATCAAGACGCTGGCGATGATGATGCTGAAAATCGCCGGTACCAGCAGCTGGCCGCCGGGCACATGCTCGGCTTCCAGGCGCAAGGCGAACAGCGAGGCGACGGCGGCGGCGACGATGCCGCGCGGACCGATCCAGGCGATCAGGCCGCGTTCGCGCATCGACAGCTTGGAGCCGGTGGCGCTGGCGAACACGGCCATCGGGCGCGCGACCAGGAACACCGCCGCGAGGAACAGCGGGAAGCCCCAGCCGAGGCTCTCGAAGCTGCCCAGATCGAGGCGCGCGGCGAGGATGATGAAGAGCAGCGAGACGAGCAGGACGGTCAGGCTCTCCTTGAAGTTGAGTACGTCCTCCATGTCCAGGTCGCGCATGTTGGCCAGCATGACGCCCATGACGGTGACGGCGAGCAGGCCGGCTTCGTGGGCGAGCATGTTGCTGGCCGTGAATGCGGTGAACAGCACGGCGAGGGTGACCACGTTGCGCAGATACCACGGGATCAGGTGGCGCTTGAGCAGGCCGCCGAGAACCAGGGCGGCAACGGCGCCGATCACGCTACCCGACAGCACGAGCTCGCCGAGCACCCACCAGGTGTCGTTGCTCTGGCCCTTCATCACGAACTCGAGCGCGATCACGGCGAGGATCGCGCCGATCGGATCGATGATGATGCCTTCCCAGCGCAGCACCTTGTCAATCACCGGGGTCGGACGAATGGCGCGCAGCATCGGCACGACGACGGTGGGGCCGGTCACGCTGGCGATCGCGCCGATCAGCAGGGCGACGCCGAACGGGGCCTTGAGGAAATACAGGGCGGCGGCGGTCAGCACGAAGATGTTGATGGCAGCGCCGAGGGTGACGAGGTTGAGGATCGGCCCGCGCAGGCCGTGGATCTCGCGGAAGCGCAGGGTCAGCGCGCCCTCGAACAGGATGATCGCCACCGCCAGCGAGGTCATCGGAAACAGCAGGTCGCCGAAGACCTTGTCCGGATCGAGCAGGTGCAGCACCGGGCCGATCACGATGCCCACCGCGAGCAAAAGCACGATCGCCGGCAGGCGCACGCGCCAGGCGATCCACTGGGCAAGGACGCCGAGCACTACGATGCCGGTCAAGGCCAGGGGAATCGGGACTTCAGCGAACATGGCGGGGCATCTGAAGGCAATGGTGGGCAGGGCAGGATGATACGCAGTTGGCCCTGGCGGCGCCGCCGGGCATCGTTGCATCACGTGGCGGCGGCGGGCGTCACTTCTGCGTGGGCTTGGGCAGGTCGGTCAAGGCGTCGCGCAGGGCATCATTGCCGGAGAGCTCGTTGCGCTCGCCCTCGCTGAGGACCTTGTCCGGCTTTTTCTTTTTCCTGCGTTCCTGCCGGCTGCCCTTCCACAGCTCCTGGGCCTCCCCCTCACGGGCGCCGAACAGGCTGCGCACGTGCAGGTCGCGCTGCGGGAATGGAATCTCGATGCCGCATTCGCCCAGTGCATCTTCGAGCGCCCAGTAATAGGCTGCCTGCACCGCGCCCGGGCGCTTCACGGCCTCCGCTGTCAGCCAGACCACCAGTTCGAAGTCGAGGCTGCTGTCGCCGAAATTGACCAGCCAGACTTGTGGCCGTCGCGGCCCGTCGCTGGCGAACGTGAAGGGCACCGAAGCCGCGGCATCGAGGGCCGCCTTCTTCACCAGCTCCTTGTCCGAGCCGTAGGCGACGCCAAACTTGATGCGCATGCGCCGCGATGTCTCGCGCAGGGTCCAGCTGGTCACGCGGCCATTCACGAACTCGGAATTGGGCACGAGGATGTCGATGTTGTCGTTGGTCGTCACGCGCGTCGCGCGGATGCTGATGTCGGTGACCTCGCCGGTGACGCCCGATTCGAGTTCGACGAAGTCGCCGATCTTCAGGCTGCGCTCGAACAGCAGGATCAGGCCGGAGAAGAAGTTGTTGACCACGCCCTGCAAGCCAAAGCCGATGCCGACGCCGAGCGCGCTGGCGAAGAAGGCGATCTTGGTCAGGTCGAGTCCGATCGCCGACAGCGCGAAGCTGATGCCGATCGCGATGATCAGGTAGTGCAGCACGCGCCCGGCCGCATACAGGGCCGGACGACTGACTTCGGGACGCCGCCTGCCATAGCGGTCGAGGCCATGGCGCAACCATTTGGACGCGAACCAGGCAGCCAGCAGGATGCCGAGGACGCGCAAGGCGCCGCCGAGCGTGATGGAGGCCTCGCCGACTTCGAACAACGAATAGCCGAGCACGGCCGAACCGCCGGAGCGCAGGGAAAGCCAGGTGCTGCCGAGGTCGGCGAACAGCCGCTTCAGCAGGGGCGTCGTGGCTTCCCAGCGCTGTTGCTCGGCCTCGATCAGCCAGCGCAGCGCGGCATCTTCCTGGTCGATCTTGCGCAGCGAGGCGCGCAACTGGGGAAGGGCGGCGATGCCGGTCGTCGCATTGAAAGGGTCGACGTCACTGGCGATGAGGGCCAGGCGCCGATCGGTGCGTACGTAGGCACGCTCGAGCGCCTCCACGGCCGGCTCGATCCTGTCGAGCTCGTCATGCCCGGCAACCGGATCCAGCGCCGCACGGGCAATGCGCAGGGAGACGGCGGCGATGTTCTGGCGCAGGCGCTGGCTGACTTTTTCGGCGGTGCGTTGCAGCTCGGGGACCGAACTCAGCCCGGACCACGCCTGCGCATCGAGGGGCTCCGGGACCGCGCCTGCAAGCGAATTCCATTTCGCGACTTGTTCGGGGTCCGTCTCGAGCTGCGCTGCCGCGGAATCGAGGAATGCCTGGTCCTGCCTGAGGGCCTGTTCGCCGCCCGCCAGTTCGGCGCGCGCACGCTGCAGGTCGAGCCTGCGCTCGACCCGCGTGACGCGCTGCAGGGCATCTTCGATGGTCTGCGGCTCGCCATCGGAAAAACCGGAATCCGCCGGATGCGCGATGGCATCACGCAATACATCGAGCTCGGCATTCAATACGCGCCGGTGTTCGACAACCCTGAGTGCTTCGGGAATGCTGGCCGGGATGGCCGGGTACTCGCCGAAGGAGAAATCCTGGATCGGCGAATTGCGCCGCGCCACCAGGGCGTCGAGCGCTCCACGCAGCTTGCCGAGTTCGTCGGTGGGCGCCGAAGCGAAACGCTGCAGCAACTGGTCGCGCCAGGCGGAAACGGAGGCGACCGAATCGAGGATGCGTTCGGCGGCCGGGCGGTCGTCCTTTTCCGTGGCGGCCGCGGGCGTGAGCGCGTCGGTTTGTGCCGGGCATGCGGACGGGAACGGCAGCGCCGCGAGCAGCAGCGCAGACAACAGCAACGGTCGCGGGATCCGCATCAGGCGAGTATCTCCGCGATGGCCATCCAGGAGCCGGCTCTGCAGGCATGCATGGCGCTAGCCTACCCGATCGGCGGCCATGCGGCGGAATCAGGCCGTCAGGATTGCGCGGCTTGCGCGACGAAATCCATCGAGGCCGAGTTCAGGCAGAAGCGCAGCCCGGTCGGTTTCGGGCCATCCGGAAACACGTGGCCGAGGTGCGAGTCGCAACGTGCGCAGCGGATTTCGACGCGGATCATGCCGTGGCTGGTGTCGCGGATCTCGCGGACGTGCTCCGGGTCGAATGGCGCGAAAAAGCTCGGCCAGCCGCTGCCCGACTCGAACTTGCTGTCGGAACGGAACAACGGCAGGGCGCAAAGCTTGCAGAGGTAGCTTCCGTCTTCGTGGTTGTCGAGCAGGCCGCCGCAGAACGGGTGCTCGGTGCCGTGATCGAGCAGGATGCGGCGCTCTTCGGCGCTGAGTTTCTGCGCCAGCCGATCGCGCTCCGCGGCGGACAGCGGGGTGATGTCGTGGCCGGAAGCGGAGGTGGTCATCGGCCCGTGCCCTTCAGCTTGTCGGCGAACTTCTGGCGCAGCTTGGCCCCCTTCGGCGCGCCCACCGCCGCGATGTAGCCCTGCTCCGGGTGCAACTCGGCATAGTTGTGGTGATAGGCCTCGGCCTCGTGGAAGGATTCCAGAGGCACCACCTCGGTGACGATCGGCGCGTTGAATACACCGGCACCGTCGAGCTGGCGGATGTAGGCGTCGGCAACTTCCTGCTGTGCCGCATCGACGAAGAAGATCGCCGAACGGTACTGGCGACCGCGGTCATCGCCCTGGCGGTCCTTCTGGGTCGGATCATGGGCGACGGCGAAGTACACCTTGAGCAGCTGGCCGAAACTCGTTCGCTTCGGGTCGAAGCGGATCGAGACGACTTCGGCATGGTTGGTGGTGCCGGTGCAAACCGTCTTGTAGTCGGCATTGTGCGCACCATCGCCGCTGTATCCGGAGGTTACCGAGTTGACCCCGTCAATCTCCTTGAACACGGCTTCGACGCACCAGAAACATCCGCCGGCCAGCACGGCCTGCTGTTCGCCGGCAGCGGATGCCGGGTCGATGTCGCGTTCCGGGTTCGGGAAGTCGCCGCGCGCGATCGCCAGGTTGGCGCCGGGGATTTCACAGACGAGATTCATCGGATTTCCTTGTTGGAAGGCCTGAGCAGATGCGACCGCGCCGCGCCCTTTTCAAGCATCCGGCCCTGCGGTCCGGGTGGGCAAGGCGCAGCGCGGAGGCTAGAGTAAAGGCGACGCCACTGCCGGACGGCAAGGGCTTTCGTCGATTCCAGGAGAACCCCCATGAAAACCAGAGCCGCCGTCGCCTGGGAAGCGGGCAAGCCGCTGTCGATCGAGCAGGTCGACCTGGAAGGCCCGCAGTCCGGCGAGGTGCTGGTGCGCATCGTCGCCACCGGTGTGTGCCACAGCGATGCCTTCACCTTGTCCGGCGCCGATCCGGAAGGCCTGTTCCCGGTGATCCTCGGCCACGAAGGCGGCGGCGTGGTCGAGGAAGTCGGTGCGGGCGTGACCACGCTCAAGCCCGGCGACCACGTGATCCCGCTCTACACGCCCGAATGCGGGGCCTGCAAGTTCTGCCTGTCGGGCAAGACCAACCTCTGCCAGGCGATCCGCGCCACCCAGGGCCGCGGCCTGATGCCCGACGGCACCAGCCGCTTCTCGATGAACGGCAAGCCGATCCTGCACTACATGGGCTGCAGCACGTTCTCCGAATACACCGTGCTGCCCGAGATCGCGCTGGCCAGGGTCAATCCGGCGGCGCCGCTGGAAAAGGTCTGCCTGCTCGGCTGCGGCATCACCACCGGCATCGGCGCCGTGCTCAATACGGCCAGGGTCGAAGCGGGAGCCAGTGTCGCCGTGTTCGGCCTCGGCGGCATCGGCATGTCGGTCATCCAGGGCGCGGTGATGGCCGGCGCCGGACGCATCATCGCGATCGACACCAATGCGCAAAAGGCGGCCATGGCCAGGGCGCTCGGTGCGACCGATTTCGTCAATCCGAAGGATTTCGCCGATACCCCGATCCAGCAGGTCATCGTCGACCTGACCGACGGCGGCGTCGACTATTCGTTCGAGTGCATAGGCAACGTCAAGGTCATGCGTTCGGCGCTGGAGTGCTGCCACAAGGGCTGGGGCGAATCGATCATCATCGGGGTCGCCGGCGCCGGCGAGGAAATCTCGACGCGTCCGTTCCAGCTGGTCACCGGGCGGGTCTGGCGCGGTTCGGCGTTCGGCGGCGTCAAGGGCCGCAGCCAGCTGCCGGGCTACGTCGAGCGCTACCTCGCCGGCGAACTGAAGATCGACGAATTCGTCAGCGCGGAACTGCCGCTGGAGCAGATCAATCACGCCTTCGACCTCATGCACGAGGGCAAGGTCATCCGTTCGGTGATCCGCTACTGAGGCTCGGGCGCCCCGGTTCAGACCAGCCAGGAATCGGCGGCGTCCCGGTCCGCGGAGATGCCGCCGACGACGTCGTAGTGGCGCACCAGGGGCTCCATTTCCAGAAGGTACTGGTCGTCTTCCGGGTAGTACACCGAGCGATCCGGATTCTCCCCGGCAAACGCGCGCACCGCGTCCATCGAATCCCATAGCGAGACCAGCAGGATCTCGCAATGCTCGCCCTGGACGCGCCTGAGCACCTTGACGCCGCGGTTGCCACCGGTCGCGGCGTAATCGCGCAGGCCCGTTTCGCGCAGGTAGTCCAGATAGGCGTCGGCCTTGTCGGCCATGGTGATGCCTCGCCAGATGCGTGCGATCATCGTCGCTCTCCGCCAGTCGGGCCCGAAATCATCGCACAACGGGCCCGATCCGGTGACGCGCCCGCCGCAGCGTGCCGGAGGAGCAACGGGAGCCGTGCAGGCGTGGACATCGTCTCCCTATACTGGCAACTGAAGGATGGGGCAGCGGGGGAAAGCTGATGTGGTCGGATTCCGGAAACATCCTGTTCGGAGCGCTGTTGCTGCTGCTGGGCACCGATTCCCTGGTCAATGGCGTGGCCGGAGTGGCCGCGCGCCGCCGCGGCGACAGCGGGTCGGTCGCGTTGGCCTCCGCTTTCTCGGCGGCCCTGATCCCTTCGCTTGCGCTGGGTGCCGCGGCCCTGCTTGCAAGGCAGACTGAACTGGCCATCGGCGGCATGGTGGGGGGCGCGATCGCGCAACTCGGCCTGCTGCTCGGTCTCGCCGCCCTGCTGGCGCCGTTGCGGTCGCGCCTGAAATCGGTCAGCTGGGCCAATCCGCTGTTGCTCGGGGCGATCGCGCTGGCTGCCGCACTCGGCTTCGACCAGGCGCTCGGCCGCGTCGATGGCCTCATCCTGCTGGCGGCCTTCGTCGTTTCGGCGTTTTTCGTGCTGCGCGCAGCAGCCGGCGAGCGCGCCGCGGCGAATTCACTCCATGCACAGCCGCCGCCCGTGTTCGGGCCGGCCCTGCTCGCCTTGCGCCTCGTCGCCGGCCTGGTCCTGAGCGGCCTCGGTGCCTGGCGCCTGATCGTAGGTGCCCTTGGCCTGGCTGCGGATCTTGCCTTCAATCCGCTGATCATCGGACTGCTCGTGCTGGCGCCGGCTGGCGCCCTCGCCGGGATGCCGAACGCATCCAAGGCGGCCCGCCAGGGCCGCGGCGATTTCGCCCTCCTCCAGGGTCTGGGCGGAGCCCTGGCCAATGTGCTCCTGCTGCTGGGCGGCCTGGCGCTCTGGCAGGCCCCGGCGCTGCCGGCATCATTGGGACGCCTCGAATTTCCCCTGTTGTTCGCCCTGGCCCTGGCCATCCATCCGATGATGCGCAGCGACGGCGCCCTGTCGCGACGCGAAGGCGGCCTGCTGCTGGCCATCTATGCCCTGATCGTCATCTTCGAGGCCTGGCTGGTGTCGGCCTGATCCCCGCCGCCGCCGGACATCGCATCGCCGCAAGCGCATGTTGACGGCGCTGGTACAGGTCCATCGCCGGCCTCACTGGCTATACTGCGGGCCGGGCAAGAAGAGGGTGGCCAGATGGTCTGGGCAAGCTGGGTGCTGGTGCTGTGTGCCGTCGGCGCCATCGGTTACCTGTTGATGCGCCTGCATGACGAGCGCGCGGTCACCCAGCGCCTGCGCAACGAGCGCATGCACCTTGCCGACGAGATCGACCAGCTCAGGGAGGCGAAAGCGCGGCTCATGCAGGCGCAGTCGATGTCGATGGTCGGTCAGGTCGCCGCCGTGGTCGCGCGCGAGGTCGACGCGCCGATCGTCTCCGCGCTGGGCCAGGTCGAGGGCATCGGCAAGGCGCTTGACGACTACCGGCAACTGGTCAGGAACTATGATTCCGCCGTGCAGTACTGCCTGCAACCGGTCGAGATGATATTCGGCGCCGACAAGGCTGCGCTTGACCAGCTGGTCCGTCACGTCGAGGAGGCGCGTCGACAACTGTTCACCTCGCGCCGCGAGCTGGAAAAGAGTTCGCTGCTGTCTGGTTCGAAGGATCGGCTTGCCGAGGCGGCCAAGGGACTCGGCCGTTCGACGGCACTGATCGAAGGCCTGCGCGAGCTGACCCGTTTCGATGAAGGCAAGGCGCAGGCGATCGACATCAACAAGAGCCTCGATGCCGCACTCAATCTGGTCGCGCCGAGCTGGGGCGATCGCATCGTGATCGCCCGCGAATACTCGAAGCTGCCCAGCGTCACCTGCATGCCGGCGCAGGTGTGTCGTGCATTCCTGCATATCCTCGACAACGCGGCGAAGGCCATCGACGGTCGCGGCACGGTTTCCGTGCAGACCCGCGCCGGCGGAACGCGCAACGTCGAGATCCGCATCACCGATACCGGGTCGGGCATCGAGGATCACGTATTGCCGGAGATCTTCGAGCCGTTCTATTCGACCCGCGCCGATGCGTTGGGGCTCGGGCTGAGCGATGCGTACGGCATCATCAAGGCGCACGGGGGTTCGATCAACGTGCGCACGACCCCGGGCAGCGGCACGACCATCGTGATCAGCTTGCCGGTCGTCGCGGCAGCGGCGACGGCTTCGCCGGTCGCTTCCGCGATGCGCTGATTGGCGCCGCATCGCCAGCGGTCCACGCCGATGCCGCGAATGCTCGTGTTCGGAGCCAGTGGCCAGATCGGCCGCTTCCTGGTGCCGCGCCTGCTCGACGAGGGCCACGAGGTACTCGCCGTGAGCCGCTCGCAGCGTACTTCGGTGCGGCCGGGGCTGCGCTGGATCCGCGCCGATCTTTTTGCACAAATGCCGGAATTTCCGCAGGTCGCCGCGATCTTGAGCCTCGGGCCGCTGGACGGATGCGCGGGGTGGCTGGCGCGCGCGCGGGTGCCCGGCCGGCCGCGCATCGTGGCCTTCAGTTCGATGAGCGCGGTCAGCAAGCGCGAATCCGACGACCCGGCCGAGCGCGCCCTGGCGCAGACGCTGCAGGCGGCGGAACATCGCCTGACCGGCGCCGCCCAAGGGCAGGGACTCGAATGGACCTTGCTGCGCCCGACGCTGATCTACGGCGCCGGCATCGATCGCAGCCTGACGCCGCTGGCCCGGCTTGGCCGGCGCGTGCGCCTGTTTCCACGCCTGGCCCATGCCAGCGGTTTGCGCCAGCCGGTGCATGCCGCGGATCTCGCCGGGGCCTGCCTGGCCGCGGCGCAAGCGGATGCGGCAGGTGGTCGCATCTTCGATCTCGGCGGCGGCGAACGCCTGAGCTTTTCGCTCATGCTCGAGCGCACGCGCCAGTCGCTGAACGGGCCAGTGCTCGGCGTGCCGGTGCCAGCCGGCCTCGCACGAACCGGACTGCATCTCGCGCGCCTGCTGCCGCGCTGGCGCGGAATCCATGCCGGCGCGCTGACCCGCCTGCAAACGGATCTGCTGGCGGAAGATGAGCCGGCGCGCGCCCTGTTGGGCTGGGCGCCGCGCGGTTTCCAGCCCGATCCCTCGACCTGGCGCATCCAGCCCACGCCCTGAGTACTGGCCAGTACACCATTCCCCGCCGTATGGTGCGCTGCAACATATTGTTGTGCCTCGTGATTTTCTGTTAAGAGGACGTTGCCAACGACCGTTTGAACGGCCTAAGATGAGGTCGCAGAATTACCATCCAGAAGGGGATCCAAATGCAGGCCCGATTGATTGCGGCAGCGCTACTGCCGTCCCTGTTCCTCGCCGCATGCGGCGGCGGGAGCAATAGTCCCCGAGCGGTCGACACGCCGGTCGCCACCAACAACGACGGATCGCCGGTCACCGGCATCATCACCGCACTGTTCAGCCCGTCGACGGGGGTCGTGCCCAATCCGACCAACCTGCTGCTGTCGGGTACCACGGATCTCACCGTCAACATCCCGGTGCCGAACCCGAACGACTACAGCAATCCGCGCGTCGCCATCAACGCGCTCGACGGATTCAGCACCGCCTCGCCGATGTCGACCGGGTTCTCGGTGCCGATCAAGCCGAGCAGCGTGGTCGCCGGCACCAGCGTGCGCGTGTTCCAGGTCACCCTGACCGGCCCAGGCGGCGGCGTCACCGGCATCACCAACGAACTGCAGCCGAACGTCGAGTACGTGGTCGCACTGCCGAGTTCCGACGCGACCGGGCGCACGCTCGCGATCGTGCCGACCAAGCCGCTCAAGCAGCTGACCTCGTATATGGTCGTGGTCACCAATGGCGTCACCGACAATCGCGGCAATGACGCGACCCCCGACCAGACCTACTTCCTGACCAAGCGCACTTCGCCGCTCTGCACCGGCGGCGTGTCGACGGATCCGCTCCTGCCCAACGCCACCGCCTGCGCGCTCGAGCCGCTGCGCCAGCTGACCAACTCGCAGGAGTTCGCCGCCGCCGGTGCCGGCATCGCACCGAGCAAGATCGTGCTGTCGTGGGTGATGACGACGCAAGGCATCACGCCGGTGCTCGGCGCCGTGCAGTCGCGCACCGCGCAGACCGCGCCCGCGGCGACCCAGGTGGCGCCAACCGGGCTGAACCTGTCCCAGCTCAACCCGGCCCTGCCGCCGATCGCCGATGTCTACATCGGCACGATCGACCTGCCGTATTACCTGACCGCGCCGGCAACGGGCGACTGCACCGCGACGACGGCCTGCCCGCCGCTGACCGGCTTCTGGCGCGCCGCGCCGGGTGCCTACGTGCCGCCGTTCAACCAGTTCGGCCTGAGCCCCACCTCGACCTTCGTCACCTTCGCCAATCCGTTCCCGGTGGCGAACTCGACGCAGAAGGTGCCGCTCGTGCTGACCATCCCGAATGCCGCATCGGGCAAGGTCAAGCCGGCCGCCGGCTGGCCCGTGGTGATCTTCCAGCACGGCATCACGCGCAATCGCAGCGATGCGTTCGCAGTGGCCGGCACGCTCGCATCGCAGGGTTTCGCCGTGATCGCCATCGATGCGCCGCTGCACGGCATCACCGACCCGGCCAGTCCGCTCAACATCGCCAATACGCCGTTCGCGGCGCTTGGCGCGCGTGAACGCACGTTCAAGATCGACCTCGTCAACAACACCACCGGCGCGCCCGGTCCCGACGGCGTGGTCGACCCTTCCGGCAGCTACTTCATCAACCTGCCGAGCCTGCTGACCTCGCGCGACAACATCCGCCAGGCCGTGGCCGACCTGCTCGTGCTGGCCCGCGCCATCCCGTCGACGCACTACAGCGCCAGCGCCACCGATTTCGACGGCGCGCGCATCAGCTTCGTCGGCCAGTCGCTCGGCGGCATCATCGGCACCGTGTTCATGGGCGTCCAGCCCGATGTCCAGGTCGGCCTGCTGAACGTGCCGGGCGGCGGCATCCCGCGCCTGCTCGAGGCCTCGCCGGCCTTCGGTCCGCGCATCATCGCCGGCCTCGGTGCGATCGGCGTCTCGCCGGGCACGCCGGACTACGACGCCTTCTTCGGCGCCGCGCAGACCGTCATCGACTCGGCCGACCCGATCAACTGGGCGCTGCCGGCGAACAACAGCCTGCTCGCCTCCAAGCGCCTGCTCCTGCAGGAAGTCGTCGGCGGCGGCAGCGTGCCACCCGACCAGGTCATCCCGAACTCGGTCGCCGGTGCGCCGCTCTCTGGTACCGAACCGCTGATCCGCACGCTCGGCCTGAGCACGATCACGCAGACCACGCAGTCGGCCAGCGGCATCCGCGGTGTCGTGCGCTTCACCCAGGGCAACCACGGTTCGCTGCTCGATCCGACCGGATCGCCGGCCGCAACGGCCGAAATGCAGGGTGAAATGGCCAGCCTGCTGGTCAGTCAGGGCGCTGCGGTACAGGTCAGCAATCCCTCCGTCATCCGCACGCAATAACCGACCAGGCACTGGAGTCCCACATGAAGACTTGCAAAACAATCCGGGCCGGTTCGCGCATGCGCAGTCCGGCACTGTCCACCCTCTCGGTTGCCATGGCCCTGGCCCTGGCCGGCATTGCCAGCGAAGCGCAGGCGATCGAATTCGGCGAGCAGGATGGATTCAACGGCGTCATCAACACGACGATCGGCTACGGCATCGGCTGGCGCACCCAGGACGCCTCCGACGACCTGATCGGCAAGGCCCAGTTCGATCCGCAGTCCTTCGCCCTTGGCCTCGGCAGCCCGGCCCAGCGCGCAGCGCGCGGTCGCTACTCGGTCAATGGCGATGACGGCAACCTCGCCTACGACAAATGGGATCCGATCTCGAACGCGATCAATGCGACCGTTGAAATCAACCTGCGCTACGGCGCCGACTGGGGCGCCTTCGTCCGCGCTACCGGTTTCTACGATTTCGAGAACAACGACCGCAAGAACCTTTCCAATGCAGCCAAGTCCCGCGTTGGCACGCAGTCGCGCATCCTCGATGCCTTCGTGTTCCACGATTTCCTGATCGCCGATCGCCAGGCGACCGTGCGCTTCGGTCGCCAGGTCGTCAGCTGGGGCGAAAGCACGTTCATCCAGGGCGGCATCAACTCGATCAATCCGGTCGATGTGTCCAGGCTGCGCGTTGCCGGTTCGGAACTCAAGGAGGCCTTCCTGCCGGTCAACATGATCTGGGCTTCCTACAACTTCACCGACAATT